>DATNFC010000201.1:0-2645 GCA_035606545.1 Candidatus Methylomirabilota bacterium | reverse complement strand
CTACGTGGTGCCGAGCCGTGTGCACCACGGCAGCTTCTACGCACTGCCGCAGAGCCCGCAGCTCTACAAACAGACGCTCATGATCAGCGGCTGCGACCGCTACTTCCAGCTCGCGCGCTGCCTGCGCGACGAGGACCTGCGCGCCGACCGCCAGCCCGAGCACACGCAGATCGACCTGGAGATGAGCTTCGTCACGGAGGACGACGTGTTCGCCGCGGTCGAGGGACTGTTCGCCTCGATGTGGAAGGAGACGCTCGGGGTCACCCTCCCGACGCCGTTCCCGCGCGTCACGTACGACGAGGCGATGCGGCGCTTCGGCACCGACAAGCCCGACACGCGGTTCGGGCTCGAGTTCAGCGACGTCACGGCGATCTGCGCGCAGTCGCCGCGCAACGTGGTCGCGAACGGCGCCAAGGCCATCGGCGGCATCGGCGTCGCGATGCGCATCCCGGGCGGCGCCGAGATCAGCGGCACGCAGCTGCGGAAATTCGAAGACGTGGTGAAGGCCGCGGGCGCCGGCGGGCTCACGTTCTTCAAGGTGCTGCCCGCGGACCGCGAGAAGCAGCAGGTGATCTTCCCCGGCGCGCTGTTGGACGAGTTCCTCGCCAAGGTCGGCGCCAGGGAAGGCGACGCCGTGGTGTTCACGAACGGTCCGTGGGAGCGCACGTGCAAGGCGCTCGGTGTTCTGCGCACGCAACTCGGCCAGGCCGAGTTGGAGAAGCAGGGCCTGCTCAACAAGACCGGGAACGAGCAGCAGTGGCGGTTCCTCTGGGTGCGCCAGTTCCCGCTGTTCGAATGGAACGAGGATCACAAGCGCTGGGAGCCCAAGCACCACATGTTCACGATGCCGAACCCCGAGCATCTCGAGTACCTGGAGAAGGACCCGGGGAAGGTCTTGGCGCAGCTCTACGACGTGGTGCTGAACGGCAACGAGCTGGGCTCGGGCTCGATCCGCATCCACCGCCCCGACATCCAGGAGCGCGTGATGAAGGTCACCGGGCTCACGCACGAACAGGCGCATGAGAAGTTCGGGTTCCTGCTCGAGGCGTATCGCTTCGCGTCGCCGCCGCACGGCGGCATCGGCATCGGCCTGGACCGCATCATCATGCTGCTCGGCGGCCGCGACTCGATCCGCGACGTGATCGCGTTTCCGAAGACGGCAAGCGCGACCTCGCTGATGGACGGCAGCCCGAGCCCGGTCGAGCCGGAGACGTGGAAGGAGCTGGGGCTCCAGCAGGCGAAGGCTCCGGTTCCGGCAGCGCACAAGGCGTGATGTCGCCTTGCCCGTCCTAGGCTCGCACTTCAAGGATCTCGTCGCCCGCTATCACGGCCCCGAGGGCGACCAGTTCGCACTGGAGGAGCTGGTCCCGGTCGCGTCGCGGTTCCTTTCCGCCGACTCCAAAGTGCTCGAGGTGGGCTGCGGGTACGGCAGGAACCTGATGGCGCTCGCGTCGCTCAAGCCCAGAATGGTGGTGGGCACGGACGTGGACGACGGTGAGTTGAAGCGTGCCGCCGAGAAACGCTCGACGCTCCCGGCGGACGGGTTCACACGCATCGACCTCGCAAGACAGGAACCCAGGCGCCTTCCGTTCCGCGCTGGCACGTTCGACATGGTCGTGCTGTGGCAGGTGCTCGAACATCTGTTCGGCCAGGAACTCAAGCAGGCGGTGGTCAACGAGTGCGTGCGCGTCTTGAGACCGGGCGGTGTGGTGCTGGTGGAGACGCCGAACCAATGGTTCCCCGTTGACTACCACGACAACAAGCTTCCGCTCGTGCACTGGCTCCTGCCGCTCTCGGCGCGCGAATGGGTCACGCACCGCGTGCGCGGGATGAAGTACCACCCGTCCGAGTATGTTTACCTAGGCTCGTGCGAGCGACTGTTGAAGAACGCGCCGAATGTGCGCGCGGTGCGCAAGGAGACGCGCGTATACTTCGCGCGCTCGTTCGCCGAAGCGTGGCGCGGGCTCGCCGGAACGCAGGTGGTCGCGAAGCGCCTGATCTTCGCGCTCGCGTGGCCGTTTCACGTGGTCTCCCGCCTCTGGGGCGGGAGCGCCGACAGCATCCTGCCGTCGTTGCGTGTCGTGTGGAGGGTGGAGAAGTCGTCGTGATCGTCTTGCCGTGGGGCCGTTCGCCTTCGCAGCCGAGATCGAGTCGGTCTTGAGAACGGAGTTGGAATGATCAAGTTCATGCTGTTCATCGACGGCACGTGGCTCTACTCGAACACCTCGCGCCTCGTCGAAGCCTCGGGCGAACCGGGTTTCGTCCTCGACTTCGGCCGGTTGCCGCGCGTTCTCGCCGAGGAGGTGGGCCGCCGGCTCGGGCACGACGACTGGACCGTGGTGCGCACGCACCTGTTCGGCAGCTTCGCCGCGAACATGGACCCGCGCGACCGCGAGCCGGTGGAGCGTCGCCTCAACTTCTTCACCATGCTGCGCCAGCAACACCACTATGAAGTGGAGGCGTTCCCGATCGAGTTCCGCGGCAAGCGCCTGCGCCGCACCGACCGCGATCCAGCGGACTCGTTCGAGCCCAAGGAGAAGTGCGTCGACATCGCGCTCGCCACCAGCATGCTGTTCAACGCGTCCATGTCGAACGCCTACGACGTCGCGATCGCGGTGCTGGGCGACCAGGACTTCAAGCCCGTG
>DATNFC010000200.1:0-6378 GCA_035606545.1 Candidatus Methylomirabilota bacterium | reverse complement strand
TCGAGCCGCAGGTGCATGGGGTACCGGCGCGTCATCTGCCAGCGCACGCCCAGCCCGCCCGCCGGGAGGACCAGCGCGTCCGCGAGATCGCCCACCGATGGCGCCACCTGCGCGAAGCCACCGAACACCGTGGCGCCCAGCCGGTCCGCGGAGTGCCAGCGCGCCTCGGCCTGCGCGCCGACCAGGACCTTGTCGCGGTAGCGGCCTTGCTGGTAGCCACGCAGCGCGTACTCGCCGGATCCCACCGAGGGCAGCGCGTAGAAGGGCACGTCGCCCGCCGTAGCGAGCAGGTTCGCGTTGGTCGCGATCACGAGCCGCCGGCTGGGGATCTGCGTGTACCAGCACCAGCCCGCCATGTAGCGCTGGAAGTCGCGCGAGCTGCCGAGGCCGTCGCTGAAGAACCAGCCCTTCACCTTCGCCAGCGAGCCGTGCGTGGGCCAATAGTCGTCGTCGCGCGTGTCCAGCTCCACCTGGAGCCCCGGCGCGATGAGCGTCGCACGCGATGCATCGTCGGAGGGCACGGGTGCGGCGGGTCGGCCACCGGACTGTAGCTCGACCTTGGTGCCCATCACCATGACCGCGGCCCCGACGTAGAGCCCCGGCGTGACGCGACGCAGCACCGAGCCGACGCCGAAGTCCATCGTCTGCTCGAGCCCGATCGAACGCCCCGCGTTGCCCGCGTCCTCGCCGATGCCGAAGAACTCGTAGTTCACATCGACGTGGCTCGCGAGGCCGCGCAGTCGCCAGGTGTCGTGCGCGAGCCGGGCCGCCTCGATCGCCATCAGGCCCCAGCTGTCGTTTTCGGTGTAGAAGCCGGCGATCACGCCGGTCGAGGGCTTGATCGTGGTGTCGGCATCGAAGCGGTGGATGGCGCCGGCCATGAGCCCCAGCCCCCAGCCGAGCTGCGTGTTCTTGAACGGGATCGGGGCGAAGATCGGCGTCACGCGATCGACGCCCGGCGCGGGCGGCGGCAACGCCGTGCCCGCCGGATCGACGGTGGGCATGCCGTCCGAGAACGGCTCGCCCGCGATCGGCACCGTGGACTCGCTGGCGCGGCTCGCGGGCACGGCGGCGAGCGAGGCGAGCAGCACAGCGGCCACCGCGCCGGCCCGCAGGCGCCTGGCCACCCGCATGCTCACGAACGTTTCCGCGTCAGCGCGCTCACGACCAGCAGCACGACGATGTTCGCGATCATCGCCACGATGCCGATGTTGAGATCGGTGATCACCGAGGGCCAGCTCGGGAACAGCTTCGCGAACGTGGTGCCCGTGAGCGAGGTCCAGGACACGGTCGCCACGCCGGTGGCGATCCCGGCCATGACGCCCGCGGACGTGGCGAGCGGACGCTCGGGCAGGCTCAGGAGCAGCGAGGGAAAGAGCTGCGTGACGAAGTTGTAGCCCAGGAGCAGCAACGGCACGATCGCCTCGCCGCCGTGGAGCGTGAAGTACACCGCGACCAGCGCCACCACCGGGACCATGGCGCGCGCGAGTCGGTGGATCGTGTGCTCGCTCGAGCCGGGGAGGAGCGGCTGGCAGACGTTCTTCGCCACGATCGTGCACGCGCTCATGAGGATCATCGAGCCCGGCACGAGCGCGGTGAGCAGGCCCGCGGCGCCGATCAGCCCGACCACGAGCGGCGGGAACGCGAGCTTCGTGACCTTGAGCAGCGACAGGTCCGCCTGCGCGCCGACCAACCCCGGAACTTGAAGTATCGCGGCGAAGCCGGTGAGGAACACGAACAGCAGCACCAGCTGGTAGAGCGGCATCACCGCCGCGTTCTTGCGGAACACGTCCTCGGACTTGGCCGTATAGGTCGACGCGAACGCGTGCGGCCACATGTAGAAGCCGAGCGAGGTGAGGAGCACGGTGGAGACGAACCACGACACGCTCATGCCTTTCGCCGGCAGCGTCAGGAAGCCGGGCTTCGCCTGCTCGATGGCGTCAAACATCGGCCCCATGCCGCCGTAGTAGCGCCACGGCAGGTAGAGCCCGAGCGCCACGGCCACGGCGAGGATCATGATGTCCTTCACGACCGCGGTCCACGCCGAGCCGTGCACGCCGGAGATGATCACGTACACCACGAGCGCGGTGACGCTGATCCACACCGCGGCCGGCACCGAGAGCGCGCCGTACGAGGTCTCGGAGACGATGATGCCCAGGCCCTTGAGCTGCAGAACCAGGTAGGGGATCAGCGCCGCAACGCCCACGAGCGACACCATCACGCCCAGCGCGGGGCTCCCGTACTTGCGGACGAAGAAGTCGGCCTGCGAGTGGAGCTGGTGCGTGGTCGCATAGCGCCAGATCACCGGCAGCAGGAAGTAGGAGATCGAGTAGGCGATCGCGCCGTAGCAGAGGATGTAGAACGCGGGCGCGCCCCGCCCGTAGGCCCAGCCGCTGCCGCCGAGGAACGTGAACGTGGTGTAGATCTCGCCCGCCATGAGCAGGAACACGAACAGCGCGCCGAAGCCGCGGCCGCCCACGGTCCACTGTTCGAGGTTCATCGTCCGGCCGCGGCGCGCGAGCAGCCCGAGCGCGAACGAGAGCGCGAGGAACAGCCCGATGACGACGAGCGCGGGGTTCAACTGGTGCGCTCCCGATCGCGCCGGCGCTCGGCGGCCGCGTGCCGATCGTCCAGCCGGCCGACGATCGCCATGACCAGCGATGTGAGCAGCACGCAGCCCACGATCCACGCGAGCAGGAACGGCATCCCCAGCACGAGCGCGTGCACGCGGTTCGCGAACGGCACGCCCAGCAGGATCAGGAGCCCCGGGAGCGTGGCGAGCCAGCGGTGCAGGGGGACGCGGCGCATGGGCCGCGAGTATGGAGAGGGCGGCGCGCCGGGGCAATCGACGGGCCCCACGCGGATGCGTGGGGCCCGGTGCGCACTCGAAGCGGCGAGGGTAGAGTGTCGGGAGTTACTCGACCCGGATCTTGCCTTCTTGGACGATGCGGTCGAGGTCGGAGGTCACGAACCGGTCCTCGGCGCGCGAGTAGTCCGAGATGTAGAAGCCCATGCCGCGCATGCCGCCGCGGAGCAGCTCACGATCCTTCTTGGCAGCACCACGCAGATGATCGACCAGCACACGCAGGGCCTGATACTCCGCGGCCGTGAAGGTATTCCGATGCTTGGGCATGCACTCCTCCGGGTTCCCTGTGCCTGGGGCTTCCTTGGGGTCAGCGGGGCGGCCTGCGCCCCCGTGGGTCGACGGGCGGGTTATCGGCCGTGAGCCGTGTCGGCTTGATTGGCGGCCTCGGGCCCGAATCCACGATCGACTACTACCGCCGGCTGCTCGAGGCGTGGGCGGCCGAGCGCCCCGGGAGCGCCCCGGGCATCGTCATCGACAGCCTCGACGTCCAGCGCGTGGTCCCGCTCGTCGAGCGTGACCACGCGGGCCTGGTCGAATACCTCGCCGGCTCGCTCCGGCGCCTCGCGGGCGCCGGCGTGGACTTCGCGGTGCTCACCGCGAACACGCCGCACCTCGTCTTCGACGAGCTCGCGGCCGCGAGCCCGGTGCCGCTCCTCAGCATCGTCGAAACCTGCGCGCTCGAGGTGAAGCGTCGTGGCCTCGTGCGCCCCCTGCTGCTCGGAACGCGGTTCACGATGGAAGGACCGTTCTATCCGAAAGTGTTCGCCCGGCATGGACTCGAGCTGGTGCGGCTGGGGAGCGCGGATCTGCAGTGGGCGCACGAGCGGTACATGGGCGAGCTCCTGAAGGGCGACTTCCGCGACGAGACGCGCGACGGGTTCGTCCGCCTGGTTGCTCGGCTGCGCGACACCGATCGACTCGACGCCGTGATCCTCGGCGGCACCGAGCTGCCGCTGCTGTTGAAAACGTCTGACGTGGCCGGCGTGCCCGCGCTCGACACCACCGCACTCCACGTGCGCGCGATCGTCCGCCGGCTGCTCGAGACCGAGGGCGCCCATGCCCGCGACTGAATCCCGCACGCGCCGGGCCCGCCGGCGCTCGCCCCACGACCACGTCTACGCGCGCATCGGGCTCTCGCGAATCCACGGCGTGGGCGTGCTTGCGATCTGCGACATCCCGCGCGGCACGTGGCTCTTCCGCGGCGAGGACGAGCGCGTCGTCTGGGTGCGTCGCGGGCGCATCCGCCGGCTCTCCGAGGAGCTGCAGAAGCTGTACACCGACTTCGGCATGGCCTGGGGCGACCGGATCGGCGTGCCGCGCACGCTCAACATGCTGTCGGTGGGCTGGTACCTCAACCACTCGGACCGCCCGAACGTCGAAGCCGACGAGGACGGACGCTTCCACACTCTGCGCCGGATCCGGAAGGGCGAGGAGCTGACCGCCGACTACCGCACGTTCTCGGAGGACGACCTCACGTTCCGTTCGATGGCCGAGCCGCCGCGGCGGCGTGGGTCCGGCTCAGCGGGCGCCGGCGATCGCCAGGAGCGTGTCGCCACCCACGCGCGCGAGGATCGAGGCCGCGCCGGGCGGATCGATGCGCGCAACGGTGCGCCACGCCGCCCGCGCCCGCGTCGTGTCGCCGAACGCCAGCTCCGCCCTCGCAAGCCGTAGCCAGTTCTCGGCGTTGGGCAGCGTGATCGCCACGCCGCGGAGCGTGTGCAGGCCGCGCACCGCGCCGTACTCGAAGCCGTCCGGCTCGCGACCGAACCCGGGACCGATCTCGTAGAGGATGCCGACGCGCGGCCACACGAAGCCATCCTCCACCATGCGCATGGGCACCCGCGACAGCGCGCGGCGCGTGAGACCGGGAACCACCACGCTGGTGTCGAGCAGGAACGCCGTGCGCGGGCGCAGCAGCGCCTCCGAGGCGGAGAGATAGAGCCAGCGCGCATGACCGCGGCGCGAGGCCTCGGCGAGCCCCGCCAGGTCATCGCTCGCGGGGTAGGCCTCGGTCCCGATACCCGCGAGCCAGCCGGTGTGCGGCTTGCGCGCGATCACGCGATCGCCCGGCGTGGCGAGCGACGCGAGCACGCGCGCGCACTCGAGCGCCTCGAGCGGCTGCTGCTCGAGCACCGAGCCCTGGAACCTCACCGACGCACGGGCGTCGCGGATGCCCAACGCCAGGAGCACGAGTGCGGCGGCGGCCTGCAGCGCGCGATTCTGGCCCGCGCGGAGCTGGAGCGGCAGCGCGATCGCGTACGCGGCCAGCGCCACGTAGCTGGGCAGCACCGCCAGCGCATATCGATCGTTGTATCCCGCGGGGACGAGCGCCAGGTAGGACCACAGCGTTGCCTGCGCGATGAGCAGCGCGGGTCGCTCGCGGCGCGCCAGCGCGAGCACCAGGCCCGCGACCGCCACGACCATGAGCGGAGGGCCGGTGAGCTGGCGCATGTCGTCGCCGATGTGCGCGACGAGGTTGTGGGCGATGTGGCGCAGGATGCCGCCGGGATCACTCGAGTACGCGAGCCACGGGTCGTTCGCGAAGCGCGGCCAGACGTTCGCGAGGAACTGGTCCCAAGGCATCCGATCGCGCGTGGCGTAGAGATCGAACAGCAACAGCTGGTGGAACTGCACCGTGCCGCCGTGCGTGCGCGCGAACACGATCCAGGGCAGCGCGAGCACCGCGAACCCGGCGACGAACGCGGCACCGCGCAAGGCGCGCTGACGCCACGCGCCCGGTCCGGGGGCCGGTAAGCCAAGTGCAACAATGCCAGCGGGTAAGAGCCACACGCTCGTGTAGCGAGTGAGGAAGGCCAGTGCCGCCGCGGCGCCCGCGGCCAGAGCGCCGCGCGTGGCCGTCGGCTCGCGCAGGAGCAGCCACATCGCGAGCGCCTGGAACGCCACCGCGATCGCGTCCGTCGTGACCCAGTAGGACTGGCGGAAGAACACCGCGTTCGTGGCGAGCAGCGTCACCACCGCGAGACCCGCGGCGGCGCCGAATCGCGCGCGCAGCCGACTCCCCCAGAGCAGCATCGTCGCCAGCCCGCCCACGAGCGAGAGCGCGAGCGCCGCCGGGAACGCGCCGCGCGCGAGCGGCGTCACGACCGCGAGCAACGCGGGGTAGACCGGGCCCACGAAGCCATAGACGGGCGGCAGCTTCCCTTCCGGTGTGAGCAGCCGCCCGTGTGCGAGGTCCGAGGCGGCGGGCGCGTAGCCGCCATAGAAGTCGGTCTCGGCGTCCAACCCGCCGATCCGGTGCGGTCCGGCGTTGACCGCGATCACGCATGCGGCGAACGCGACGACGACGGCGAGCGCGAGCGCGTCGAGGAGCGGGTCGAGCCGGTAGGTCTCGCGCGGCGCGGAACCGCGGCTCAAGCGGACTTGGATTCGAGCGCGGCGACGCGCTCGCGAAGCCGCGCGACCTCCTGGCGGAGCGCTTCGACCTCGGCCGCGAGCGACGCACGCGCGGCGCCCGAAGGTGCAGCCGGCGGATCGTCCTCGCCGTCGCCCGC
>DATNFC010000199.1:0-10432 GCA_035606545.1 Candidatus Methylomirabilota bacterium | reverse complement strand
GCCCTGGCGGATCTTTTCGTCGCGAACCTGAAACAGTCCGGCGAGCGAATAGGGAGGCACGTTCTGGAGTCGTTCCGACGCCGCAAGGCGAGGTTTGACAGGCGATTGGCTCGACGACATAGTCGCCCCCTGGATGGCCGCGTCCCTCACGGCACTGGACTTGCGTTACACGTGTGCGTGGCCAAGCGTACCGCACATGGCGCACATACTAGAGGGCTGTGGGGCCTCGGGCCAGTGATGAGCCGTGTCGGTCGTGTCCTGCCCCTGGCCGCGCTGCTCGGCATCCTGGCCGGCTGGCCCGCGGCCGGACGCGGCGACGAGCCCGAGCTTCCCGACAGCACGGACTTCTCGCGCTCGCAGCCGGTGCTCGACACGGTGCCCGCGGTTCCCGAGCCGTTCCGCGCCGGCGAGTCACTGCGGTTCACCGTCCAGTATGGCTTCATCCACGCCGGCTCGGCCTGGCTCGAGGTGCCCGAGGTCGCGGACTGGAACGGCCATCGCGCCTGGCGGCTCGTGGCCCGCGCCGAGTCGAACGGCTTCTTCGACAAGGTCTACAAGGTCCGCAACCGCATCGAGTCGCTGTGGGACCAGGACTCGCTGTTCAGCTGGCGCTACTTCGAGGACCGCCACGAGGGCAAGTACACGGCGAACGACACCGTCATCTACGAGCCCGACTCGTTGAAGATGCGCTACAACAACGGGCGCTCCTACGACGTGCCCGGCCCCGTCCAGGACGCGCTGTCCTCGTTCTACTTCACACGCACGCAGGCGCTGCCGATCGGGGGCCGGATCGGGTTCGACTACCATGCCAGCCGCAAGACCGCCCCGATGGAGGTGCGCGTGCTCGGACGTGAGACCGTGAAGACACCCGCCGGCAAGTTCAAGTGCGTCGTGCTCGAGCCCCTGCTCAAGGCCGGCGGCATCTTCAAGAACAAGGGCCGGCTCGTGATCTGGCTCACGGACGACGACCGCCGGATGCCGGTGCTGATGAAGAGCAAGGTGGTGATCGGCTCGGTGAAGGTGGTGCTCCAGGAAGTGAAAGCCGGGACCTGATGGGGAGATACCGCGAGGCCGATCTCTCGAGGCTCAAGCGCCTGAGCGCTGCCGACCGGCCGACGAAGGTCTCGGTGAAGGAGTTCGCGCGCGCGCTCGAGCCCGCGGCCGCCGCCGCGCTCCTGCGCTCGCTGCCGGACCAGCTCGCCGCGGGCACGCTGCGCGAGGTGATCGCGCGCACCGTGACGGCGCATCGGCAGGGGCGGCCCGTCGTGCTCATGCTCGGCGGACATGTGATCAAGGTCGGCGTCTCGCCCTGCTTCATCGAGCTCATCGAGCGCGGCGTGATCACGCACGTCGCCATGAACGGCGCGGCCGCGATCCACGACGTCGAGATCGCGCGCCTGGGGCGCACGTCCGAGGACGTGGAAGCGCACCTGCAGGCCGGCTCGTTCGGCATGGTGGACGAGACCGGCTCGTTCATGAACGAGGTCGCGCGCGTAGCGGCGCGCGCCCAACTGGGGCTCGGGGAAGCGTGGGGACGGGCGCTCGAGGACGAGCGCGCGCCGCACCGCGACGTCAGCCTGCTCGCGCGCGCCTGGCGCCGAGGCCTGCCCGCGACCGTTCACGTGGCGCTCGGCACCGACACGATCCACTACGACCCGGGCTGCGACGGCGCGGCGCTGGGGGAGACCAGCCTGCGCGACTTCCGCGTGTTCGCCGGCACCCTGGCCGAGGCCCGCGGCGCGGTGGTTCTGAACGTGGGCTCCGCCGTGCTCATGCCCGAGGTGTTCCTGAAGGCGCTCACGGTGGCCCGCAACCTGGGTGCATCGCTCGCGGGCCTGACCACGGTGAACTTCGACCAGATCCAGCACTACCGGCCGCGGGTGAACGTGGTCGAGCGACCGACGCGGGCCGAGGGGGCGAGGGGTTTCTCCCTCACCGGTCATCACGAGATCCTGCTCCCTCTGTATTGTTCCGGAGTGCTCGCCGGACTCGGCTGAGGGCGACCTTGCGGAATGCCCTGTCCGGTCGCCGCCGGAGCCGCCAAAGCGGCCGTTTTGATTGACTAAAAGGGGATGAGCACCGCATACTCGCATTCCCCTGGCCGCCTTACCCGACCCTGGTGGCCGACGATCGCAGGCGGAGGACTTCCCCAGACGCGCGTTGCTACTCCATCGCGGCATGACCCGTTTTTCGCGGGGCATGTCCTGGAAGTGTGAGCCGGGTTCCCACCCGGGGCTCCAGCGTCCGGTCCGCCCGCGCGCCGTCCTCCCGACGACGCCAAGATCGATGCGCCTGCCCGCTGGGCGCCCCAACCGTTGGAGATCGAGTGATGCTGCGCCGGTGCCTGCTGCTCGTCGTCCTCTGCTTCGCCCTGCCGATCGCGGCGCGCGCGAACACGACCCTCACGCCCAGCGATTCCACGGCGATGGACTGGAGCCTCGTGCCCGAGTACCGGATCGTTCCCGGTGACCGGCTCGTGCTCGACTATGGCCACCGCCCCGAGAACGGCATGCCGGACGTGCGCGAAGTCTGGGTGCGCCCGGACGGCCGCATCACCGTGTTCCCGGCCGGCGACGTGGTGGCCGCAGGTCTGACGCCGATGGAGTTGCAGCGCAACATCATCGCGCTGCTTTCCGCGGACCTGAAGCTGCCGCGCGTCGTCGTGAGCGTCGCCGAGGTCGCGGGCAACGTCGTCCACGTCATGGGCCGCGTCGAGCGTCCCGGGAGCTATCCCGCCGGGCCGTTCGTCACCGTGATGCAGGCGATCACCGCCGCCGGCGGCCTCAAGGACGACGCCGCGCGCAACAGCGTGCTGCTGTTCCACCGCGACGGCGCTCGCACCGTGGACATTTCGCGCGTTCGCCTCGACCGCCTCCAGCACGGCGACGACCTTGCCGACCAGGTGGTCGGTCGCTTCGACATCATCTTCGTGCCGCGCTCCACGATCGGCCGTATCGACGTGTTCGCCCAGCAGTTCATCGCCCCGGTGGGCAGCGCCTTCTCGACCGCGCTCATCGGCTGGGAGTTGTTCAACCTCGACCGCGTCTTCGTGACGCGCGTCGTCCGGGAATGACGGGAATGCCAGCGTGAACCCCAGCTCATCCAGCCCCGCCCCCCGCCTGGCCCGACAGGCCACCGCGCGCGAGTTCCTCGCCGTCCTCTTCCGCCGCAAGTGGATCATCCTCGGGTTGTTCGTGGTCACCACCGTGACCGTGTTCGCGGTGGCGTTCACCACGCCCAAGACCTGGATCTCGTCCGGCCGCGTCATGGTCAAGCGCGGCGAGCGCTACAGCTCGCTGCACGCCGACCGCCAGGTGTTCAGCGACTGGGAACAGGACCTGGGCACGCAGATGCAGGTGATGAAGAGCCAGCCGGTGATCAAGCGCTCGCGCGAGATCGTGGCCGAGGAGGCCAAGCAGGAACACGTCGCGGTCACGTTCGACCCGGGGAAGGTCGACCTCGAGGTCGTGGGCAAGAGCAACGTCATCGCCATGGGCTACCACGACCTGGATCCGGCCGCGGCCGAGATCTCGTGCAGGGCGCTGATGCAGGCCTACCTCGAGTATCACAAGGACAAGCTCACGGCCGCGCAGTCGAAGGCGTTCTTCACGCAGGAGATTGCCGACATCAACGCTCGCATCACCCAGCTCATGAACGAGCGCGGCGCCATCACCGAACAGAGCGGGATGGCGTCGCCGCTGGCGCAGACGAACAGCTGGCTCACGCAGGCGTCCCAGATCGAGGCACGCCGGGGTGAGCTGGCCGCCGACCTCGCCTCCGCGCAGACGAGCGAAGAGAACATGCGCAAGCTGCTCGATGATCCCGAGGTGGACCTGCCGACGTTCGACGGCGTCGCCGTGTTCACGAACGAGAGTGCGCTGGTGACGCTGAAGCAGCGCGTGGTCGAGCAGGAGGCGCGGATCGCGCTGCTCACCGAGACGCTGCGTGACGACGCGCAGGAGGTCATGGCCGCGCGCCAGACGCTGGAGACGCTGAAGGGCCTGCTGCGCAAGGAGGTCGGGCAGCGCCTGCGCCTCGCCGCCGCGCGGACCCAGTCGCTGCAGGCGCGCGTGAACGTCATGGACGAACAGCTGGCGACGCTGCGCCAGCAGCTCGACGCCGCGCCCCAGACGATCAAGAGCGTGGACCAGATCGACGCCGACGTCGCGTCGCTACGGACGCGGCTGCGCGACGTGTCGCAGAAGCAGGACGATGCGGCGATCACCGAGAACACGGTGGCCGACGTGAACGTGGTCGTGCTCTCACCCGCGAGCCCCGCCATGCGCACGAACCCGCTCGACTTCGTGCGCCTCGGACTCGCGCCCGCGTTCAGCCTGCTCGTTGGTATCGCGATCGCGTTCTTCATCGACGGACTGGACCTCACCGTGCGTACGGCGAACCAGGCCGAGGAATACCTGGACCTTCCGGTGCTGGCCTCGATGGGCGAGCGGCGTCGGCGCAACAACTGATCGCAGGGAGAGCGACATGACCCGCATCTTCGACGCGCTGCGCAAAGCGGAAGGCCGGCGGCCGCCGGAGCCGGCACCCGCCGCACCGGTGCCCGCGCCGGAGCCGGCGCCCGGCTGGGGCCAGGCGCCGTCGGATGCGCCGCTCCAGCCGCTGCCGTTGCTCGGGGGCGTGGACGTCAGCGACGACGCCGCTCGCGAGACGCTGGCACTGCGCCTGAACCTGGAGAATGCGCTCGCCGAGCGCGTGACGCGCGCGGTGATGTTTCTCAGCGCCCAGGGCGGCGAGGGCACGAGCACGGTGGCGCTGCAGTTCGCGCAGTCGCTCGCGCACAGCGACGCGCGCGTGCTGTTCGTCGACGCGCATGCCGCGCGGCCGGTGTGCTATGCCGACGACGCGCAGCGCTACGGCATGCTCGATCCGCACGTCGGCTCGCCGTCGCTGGCGGGCGTGATGACGCCGAACCTGAGCGCGATCCCGGTGACCGAGGAAGCCGTGCGCACCGGCATCGTCAGCGCGCCGACGATCCGCTCCATCATCGACGCCGCCGTGGGCGCATTCGACTGGGTGGTGATCGACGGCCCGCCGGTCGTGGAATCGCCCGAGGCCGCGTCGCTCGCCGCGCAGGTGGACGGCGTCGTCCTGGTGCTGCACGCCGGCCGCGTCAAGCGACCGGTCGTCACGCGCGCCGTGGAAGTGCTGCGCAAGAACGGCGGGCACGTCCTCGGCACCGTACTCAATCGCCGCGTCCACGAGATCCCGGGGTTCATCTACCGCCGCATCTAGAGGTCGTCCCCAGCATCATGCGCCGCGTCCGCGAGGCCACCCCCCCCAGCGCCCTGGCCCCCGCGCCCGACGTTCCGGCACGTCCGGAGGCGGGCGTGAACGCCGTTCCCGGCGTTCCCGAGGAGCCGCAGGAACCGCAGGAGCCCGAAGCCCGGTTCGAGCCGGACGCGGGCTTCGAAGTTTCGGCCGCGCTGCGTCCGGCGCTCGCACGCGCCGTCGAGCGCGCGGGTCCTGGCCTGCAGGCGCTGATCCTCTCCGGCAGCCATGCCACGGGCGAGGCGGTGTGGACGTCGTTCGAGGGCCGTGACGTCACGCTGTCCGATGTCGACCTCTACGCGGTGGTGCGCCGCGAGGCCGCGACCGCGACGCCGCTCGCGAGCGCACACGAGCGGCGCGCGTGGGGACTCCTGGCCCCGGTCGAGGTGGCGTTCGTGACGCTGGCCGGCCTCGCGCACATGCCGGCGCGGCCCGGCACGGTGGAGCTCGCGCGCTCGGGACGCGTCGTGGCGGGCGACCCCGGCGTGCTCGCGCGGCTGCCGCGCTGGGAGCCGGCGGCGATCGCTGCCGAGGAGCGGCTGCTCCTGCTCGAGAACCGCGCGTTCGAGCTGTTGTGGGCGGATGCCCTGTGGCCCGCGCGCACTCGTTCCGCTGGCGCCGCGGGTCCAGTGGACGCTGCGGAGACGCTCCAGCGCCTGCGCGCGCGTCACGCCCTGCTCAAGACCGCGCTCGAGCTGGCCTCGGCGCGCACGCTCACGCACGGCGAGCTGCCCGCCGGTGCCGGAGCGCGCGTGGCGCGCGCGCGCGACCTGGGCGCTCCGGACGGGGCGCCGTCGTGGCTCGCGGGTGCCTGGGACGGCCTGGCGCCGCTCTGGGAGGAAGCGCTCGCGTGGCGCGCCGGCGCGGCGCGGCTCGTGAGCGACGAGGCACAGGCCGTGTCGTGGCGCGCGGTGACGAGGGCCTGGTGCATGGCGTGGTGGGCCGAGGGCGGGCGCGGCGCGGCCGCCGATCCCTGGGAGCGCGCGCTCGGCGTCGCCGCGCGCGGCTCGCTCGCTCGCCGGCTGCGGCGGTCCTTGGCAGCCTCGCCGGGCGCGGGGCCCGCGCCCGGCAGGATCGAGCGTTTGCGCCGTGCACCCGCAGGCACGCCCGCGAACCGCATCCACGGCAGCGGGGCCTTGCTCATGCTCGCGGCCGCCTCGGCTCCGGGCGAGCCGCAGCTCCCCGCCGGCGCGCTGCGCGCGCTGCACGCGCTGGGGGTGACGCGCGCCTCCGGCTTCACGACCGCGGCCCGCGAGGCGCTCGTGGCCTGGGATCGCCAACTTCACGCCGGCGAGCGCACGGCGGACCTGGACGAACTCGACCGGAGCCGTCCATGAAGCCGGTCATGATCGTGGTCCTCGTGGACGCGCTCGGCTGGACGCTGGCCGGCCGCGATCCCGCGTTCGCGCCCGCGCTCCGCGAACGCCGGCCCCTCGCGACCGTGCTCGGCTTCAGCTCCGGGGCGCTGCCCACGGCGTTCACCGGCCGGCCGACGAGCGAGCACGGGCGCTGGCTCATGTACCAGCGCGCGCGCGAGCACGGCGTGTTCCGCGGCTTCGGCGCGCTGCGCTGGCTGCCGCCCCGCGTGCGCTCGAGCCGGCGGCTCACTCGGCTGCTCGAGCGGGTCGTCGCCGGCCGCGGCGTGCGTGGCTACTTCAACCTCTACGAGGTGCCGCGCGCGGAGCTCGCGTGGTTCGACCTGCCCGAGCGCGACGACATTTTCACGGCGGGTGGCCTGCCCGTGGAGTCGCTTTGGGATGTGTTGGAGCGGAGGGGTGTCGCGTGGCGCGGCTGGAATTGGCGCACGCCCGAGGCCACCGCGCGCGCCGAGGCGCTGGACGAGCTGGCCTCCGGCCGGCTCGACTTCCTGTTCCTCTACTCGGCGGGGCTCGACGCGCGGCTCCACCACGAGGGCTCGCAGGGCGCCGGGGTCAAGGCGTGCGTCTCAGAATGGAGCGCGTGGCTCGACGCCGCGGCCGCGGCGGCCGTGCGCGCCGGGCGCGAGCCCTGGCTCTACCTGTGCTCGGACCACGGCATGGTGGACGTGCGCGCGACCGTGGACGTGATGGCGCGCGTCGCCGCGCTGCCGTTCCGCCGCGGGCGCGACTACATCGCGTTCTTCGACTCGACGATGGCGCGGTTCTGGTGGCGTGGTCCGGAAGCGCGCGACGCCATCCGCCGTGCCCTGGACGCGGAGCCGAGAGGGCGCTGGCTGGGGAAAGCCGAGCTGGCGAACGAGGGCGTGGCGTTCGCGGACGCGCGCTATGGTGACGACGTGTTCCTGCTCGAGCCGGGCGCGCTGCTGGTGCCGTCGTTCATGGGTCGCGATCCGGTCGCGGCGATGCACGGCTACGACCCCGCGCACCCCGACATGGCCGGGATCCTGGCCGCGAATCGCCCGCTGCCCGCGGACGTGACCCATCTCGCGCACCTCAGGCGCTTCCTCGAGCGCGAGCTGGACGCCGCGTTGGGCGCGCCGGCCGACCGCATGGGAGCGGCGTCGTGAAGCGCGGCGAGATCGCGCGCCACGTCACCCGCGGCGCGTTCTTCCTTGCCGTGGAGAAGGGGGCGGCGCTGCTGTCGGGGATGCTGTACTTCGCGCTCCTGCTGCGCTGGCTGGGGCCCACGAACTACGGCATGTTGACGCTGGCGCTCGCCATCGCCGGGCTGGCCGGCATCTCAACCGGCAACTTCGAGGTGTTCCTCGAGCGCTACGCCGCCGAGTACCAGGCGCGCGGCCGGAGCGACCTGCTCCACCGCGCGCACGCGATCGCGCTGGGCGTCAAGGTCGGCCTCGGCGTGCTGGCGTCGGTGCTGCTGTTCCTGCTCTCGCCGCTGCTCGCGACGCAGTTCAACATGCCCGAGCTCGCGGTGCTGCTGCCGATCCTCACCGTGATCGTGGCCACGGACGGCTTCGCCACCACCGGCCGCTCGCTGCTGTTCGGGCTCCAGCGCTACGAGTGGGTGAGCGGGCTGTCGCTGCTGTTCCACCTCGCCAAGGTGCTGCTCGTGGGCTCGCTGTGGTGGGCGAAGCAGGGTCTCGTGTCGCTCGCGTTCGGGCTCTCGGGACTGGCCGTGATGCAGGCGGTGCTGATGTCGGCGAGCGCCTGGGCGCTGGCGCGCCGGGCGGCGCCGCCGGTCCCGCCCGGCACGCCGTCGGCCCCGGCGGACGCGGACCCCTCCGCCGCAGGCGCGCTGCCCAACAATGGGTCCGGCGCGCACGAGTCGTCGCTGCTGCGGCAGATGTTCGCCTACTGCCTGCCGCTGCTCGGGGCGCGGGCGGCGTTCCTTTCCGGCCAGAACCTCGGCAAGGTGCTGCTCGCCAAGGTGCTCGACGCCACGCAGCTCGGCTACTTCACGTTCGCGTTCCAGACCATCGAGCGGTTCGTGGAGCTGGCCTACACGCTGCCATCGGCGCTGCTGCCGTCGCTCACGCACCTCGTCGCGCGTGAGGAGCGCGA
The DNA here is from genome assembly GCA_035606545.1 of Candidatus Methylomirabilota bacterium. Lineage (GTDB taxonomy): Bacteria > Eisenbacteria > RBG-16-71-46 > RBG-16-71-46 > RBG-16-71-46 > JAIOPA01. The sequence goes on along the minus strand of DATNFC010000199.1, from coordinate 1,682 downwards.
GCGGCTGGGCTACATCTTCGATCAGGCGTTCCGCCTCGTGCAGGTGGGCGCCTGCACGCTGGCGTGGGTGGTGTTCGCGTTCGCACCCGAGCTCACGCTCTGGGTCGGCAGCCCGATGTTCCTGCCGTCCACGAACATGCTGCGCGTGCTCGCACTGGTGCCGATCGCGCGCACCGCGCAGCAGCCGCTCACGATGCTGTTCCAGGCCACGCGCCAGCCGGGCAGCGTGCTCACGCTCGCGCTCATCAAGCTCCTCGTCGAGCTGTCGTGCTACTTCATGATCGTGCCGCGGCTCGGCGGCATGGGGGCGTCGTGGGCGAACCTGGCCGGCGCCGTCGCGGCATACGCGACCGCACTGTCGTTCTCGGCCCGGCTGCTGCCCGAGACCGCGTCCGAGCGCCTCGGCGTGGTGCTGCGCGCCCTGCTCGTCACCGTGCCCATGCTGCTGCTGGCGTGGAGCCTGTCGACGGCGACCGCGCCGGGGGTGCTGTCGGTGATCGCGCGCGTGTCGCTGGCGATGCCGGGCATCGTCGGGCTCTTCGCGCTGCGGCTCGTCACCCGCTACGATCTCGAGAAGCTGTCGGCGCTCCAGATCCGCTCGCCCTTCGCTCGACGGGCACGTGACATCGTGGTGCGCGCTGCCGATCCCATGGCGCGCGTGTTCGAGGCCAGGAGGCCCGCATGACCCCCCGCGTGCTGGTCGTCATCCCGGCGCACAACGAACAGGTGAGCCTGCCCGTCACGCTCGCCGAGGTGCGGGCGCAGGCGCCGTCCGTGGACGTGCTCGTCGTGGACGACGGCTCGCACGACGACACCGCGCGCGTCGCCCGCGCCCAGGGCGCGACCGTGGTGCGCCACCCGGTGAACCTGGGCGTCGGCGGCGCGCTGCAGACCGGGTTCCGCTGGGCGTGCCGGCACGGCTACGACATCGCGGTGCAGTTGGACGCCGACGGCCAGCACGACCCGCGCTACCTCGACGCGCTGCTCGCGCCGGTCATCGCCGGCCGCGTCGACGTGTCGATCGGGTCGCGCTTCGTGTCGTCCACCGGCTACCGCGCGCCGTGGAACCGCCGGCTCGGCATGCTGCTGTTCAGCGGCGTCGTGCGGCTGGCGCTCGGGCGCCCCATCTACGACACCACCTCGGGCTTCCGCGCCTACAACCGGAAGGTCATCGAGGTGTGCCAGTACGACTTCCCGAAGGATTTCCCCGATGCGCCCCTGCTCATCGCGCTCGCCCGCCGCGGCTTCCGGCTCGAGGAGGTGCCCGTGGTCATGCGCGAGCGCACCGCGGGGCAGTCGTTCTACACGCTCGGCAAGCAGCTCTACTACCCGTACAAGAACCTGCTCGCGTCGCTGATGGCGCTGATCCGCAAACCGATCTAGGAGGGTCCGTCATGTTCTTCCTCTCGCGTACCCAGGTCATCACCGCGCTCGGTGCGGTCCTGCTCGCGCTCTACGTGCTCGACCTCGTGCGCCGGCGCAAGCTGAGCGAGGAGTACTCGCTGCTGTGGGTGATGGCGACCGTGGTCATCGCCGTGCTGGGCTTCTCCACGCCGCTGCTGACGTGGATCACGCACGCGCTCGGGTTCCTCGGCGAGTCGTCGACAACGTTCGCGTTCGGGCTGGCGTTCTCCATGGCGATGCTGCTCTACCACTCGCTCAAGCAGTCGCGGCTCACCGTC
>DATNFC010000198.1:0-3347 GCA_035606545.1 Candidatus Methylomirabilota bacterium | reverse complement strand
GACCTGGAGGTGCGCCCGGCCGGAACCACGACGGTGGCGCTCGCGATTCCGGGCGTGACGCTGCAGGCCGGCAAGATCTACACGGTGTTCGCGAAGGGTTTCCTCGGCGGTAGCGGCGCCCAGGCGCTGGGCGCGCAGATCATCGTCAACAACTGACCTCGAACCGCATCGGGCCGGCCCCCGTCCGGGCGCCGGTCGGATGCACGCAAGAGAGGGACGCAAGATGAAGACTCTCGACATTCTCGCGGCCGTGCTGCTGGTGGTGGGCGGATTGAACTGGGGCCTGGTTGCGATGGCGAACTTCGACCTGGTCGCATTCCTCACCCAGGCCGGCGGCTTCGGCGCCAAGAACGGGCTCGGCGCCCTGGTGTACGGGCTGGTAGGCCTCTCCGCGTGCTACCAGGGACTGCAGTGGCGCAGCATCCAGCGGCGCTGGGCCAGCGCGTGACCGAGTCCACGACGGCGACCGCCCGCGGTATCCGATCCGGAACCGCGGGCGGAACCGTTTCGCGCAATGTGCTGCTCACCGGCGCGACAGGCTACGTGGGTGGCCGCCTGCTCCCCGCGCTCGAGGCGCGGGGCATTCGCGTGCGATGCCTGGCCCGGCGGCCCGAGTTCCTCGCGGGCCGCACCGGCCCGGGGACCGAGGTGGTGGCGGGCGACGTTCTCGACGGCGGCTCGCTGAAGCGGGCGCTCGCGGGGATCGACACCGCCTACTACCTGGTGCACGCCATGGGGTCGGGCTCGGGTTTCGAAGAGCGGGAACGCGAGGGGGCGCGCCGCTTCGCGCAGACCGCACGCGCGAGCGGCGTGCGCCGCATCGTCTACCTGGGCGCCCTCGGTCGCGACGACGGCCCGCTCTCGCCTCACCTGCGCAGCCGCCAGGAAGTGGGCCGCATCCTGCGCGACTCCGGTGTGCCCACGCTCGAGCTTCGCGCCTCGATCGTGATCGGTTCCGGGAGCCTCTCGTTCGAGATGATCCGCGCGCTGGTCGAGCGTCTGCCGGCGATGATCACGCCGCGCTGGGTCCACGTGGCGGCCCAGCCGATCGCGATCGGCGACCTGATCGCCATCCTGATCGAGGCCCTCGACCTGCCGCTCCCCGCCTGCCGCGTGCTGGAGATCGGCGGCGCCGACCGCGTCTCCTATGGCGAGCTGATGACCGAGTACGCGCGTCAGCGCGGGCTGCGTCGCGTCATGATCCCGGTTCCGTTCCTGACCCCGCGCCTCTCCAGCCTGTGGCTGGGGCTGGTGACGCCGCTCTATGCGCGGGTGGGCCGCGAGCTGATCGACAGCATCGTGCACGCGACCGAGGTGCGCGACGATTCCGCCCGGGACGTGTTTCGCGTGCGACCGATGGGAGTTCGCGAGGCGATTGCGACGGCCCTGCGCAACGAGGACCGCGAGTTCGCCGCCACGCGCTGGTTCGACGCGGTGTGCTCGGCGGGCGGGAGCGGGTCGCGGGCGTCGGCCCGCTCCGGCAACCGCATCCTCGATGTCCGCGTCCGCGAAGTGCCGGTATCGCCCGAGCGCGCCTTCGAGCCGATCGCCCGCATCGGAGGCCGCAACGGCTGGTACGCGTACGATGCGCTGTGGCGCCTGCGGGGCCTGATCGACCTGCTGCTCGGGGGCGTGGGGATGCGACGCGGCCGGCCCGAGTCCGGGCAGCCAAGAGCCGGCGCCGCGCTCGACCTCTGGCGGGTCGAGGCGTACGAGCCGGGCCGGAGGCTGCGACTGGCCGCGGAGATGAAACTGCCCGGCCGCGCGTGGCTCGAGTTCCAGGTCGTGCCGAGCGGCGCGGGCGCCACCATTCGCCAGATCGCCGCCTTCGATCCCGCCGGCCTCAGCGGGCTCTTCTACTGGTACCTGCTCTATCCCGTGCACCAGTTGGTCTTCGCCGGCATGCTGGCTGGCATCTCGCGCGCCGCGCTGCGGGCGCGCCCGGGAGACCCGGCCTGATCCAAGAGCGGCGCATCCAGACGCTCAACGACGCTCCGGTCCGCAGCGGCGCGTACGTCCTCTGCTGGATGCAGTCGTCCTGCCGGTGTGGTGGGAAGACGTCGAACGCCGGCACGTTCATGGCGGGCAGGATCAGCCGCCGGGCACACGCGAACCCGAAACGATCAGGGTCTCCACCGGAAAGCGGATGCCGTCGGACGTCAGGTACGGGTGGGCACCTTGTTCGACCTCGTGCTTGAATTGCTCGCGCTCGGCATCCGGCATCCGCCGCAACTTTTCAAGCAGGGTGTCGGACGTCGACGTACGGTATTCGAAATAGCGATCGAAAGAAGGTAGATCGATATTGAAACAAATCGTCGTCTCACGCACATCGACCGCACCGGTTTCGCGAAGGATGGAGGCCAGTTTTCCCGGTGACGCATGGCGGAACGCGCCCGGAGCATCCGGGTCCGGAGCAGGCCGGTCGACGTGGCGATCAAGAACATCCAGCAGGACGCGATGAAACGGATTCGCGGCGCGCGTCCCCCAGACACCGAATGCGACGCGTCCTCCCGGCTTCAAGACCCGCAAGGCTTCCCGCACGGACTCCTTTGGACTCGAAAAGAACATGATGCCAAAGCGGCACATCACGGCATCGAACGTTGCGTCATCGAAGGACAGCGACTCCGCGCGGGACTCTCTGCAGTGCACGTTCGCCAAGCCCGCGGATGCCGCGGCTTGTGCGGCTTGCGCGACCATCTCTGGAACCATGTCCGCGCACCACACCGTGGCGCCGCGGCCTAGACCGGCGGCGACGTCGAGCGCCACATCCCCGGTGCCGCCGGCGACATCGAGGAGACAGTAACTGGTGGTGGGCGCTGATTCCGGAACGGCCGCCTCACGGCACATCGCGATCGTCAGCGGGCGGAACATCTTCAACCGCGCCTCGTGATGCGCTCCAAAAGATGCCGCCACCGCACTGAAGTTGCTGAACACGCTATCGTGGCTCATGCCGCGTAACCCGCGCGCGGCCTCGCCGCAGGCCTCACCTCATCCACACGAATCTCCGAGTCAGCTGCCGAAGGTCGTTGTCGCGCAGCGCCACGAAGTGGACGCCCGCCGGCACGAGCGCTCCGCGAGCGTCGCGGCCGTTCCAGCTTACCACCTGCGCCTGGCCTGAAGTCTCGCTGCGGAACAGCTCCCGGACGCGCTGTCCACCGACCCCGTAGATGGCGACGTCCGCACGACGCCCCAAGTCTCGAACGTGATAGGCACGCTGGATGAAGCGAGAGCGCGGGTCGTCCCGCGAGTCCCGGGCGGCGTTCGCTAACGCACGACCGTGAAGGCTCCAAGTCGCCCTTGGCGAAGCGATTACAGGCGCTCGAATCGGTGGAGGCGACTCGGTGCAG
>DATNFC010000197.1:0-2705 GCA_035606545.1 Candidatus Methylomirabilota bacterium | reverse complement strand
ACCAGCACCTCGACACGCTCGCTGTTCTCCACCAGCGGCGCGCGCGTGAGCCGGTAGGGCCCCGAGACGCCGCGCCCGGGCAGCTCGTCGATGACCTGGCGCGAGCGCTCGCGGCTCGTGAACGCACGCCCGCTCGTGCCGGTCCTCACGCCGGGCCCGCCTCCGGCGGGCGCCCCCGCCGCGTCGCCGTCCCACGTCGCCACCGCGCCGGTGAGGCTGCGCGCGTAGTTCGCGAGACTCAGGTCGGAGCCGCCGGTGATCAGGTCGCCGTAGAGCAGCGACGCATCGCGCCGCTCGAGCCGGCCGTAGAGCTTGCCCGTGGACTGCGCATCGTAGCCGCGCACGCTGGCGTCGCCCTGCACGGGGTAGCCGCGATCGACCTGGAGATCTCGGAACTGGCGCAGGTCGTCGGGGCGGTCGGAGTCGTAGCCCAACGTCAGCTCCACGTCGCCGCGCACGCGGCCCTTCGCGTACAACGCGGCGCGGGCGCCTGCGCTCTTGACCCCGTCGCGCGACTCGGAGAGAAACTCGTCGATCGGCTGCTCGAAGCCTTCGCGCGGCGCGCGACCGCTCGAGCGCACCGCGGCGACGCCTACCGCACCCTCGACCGTGCCGACGACGAGCAGCGGGCGCATCTCGGGCACGAACTCCACGTCGGCGGCCGCGCGCATCGCGCCGCTCGCGGCCGTGAGTTCGGCGCGGCCGGGCGTCGTCGGGCTCATCACCGGGATGCGTGCGCGTCCGCCCTCCACCGCGAGCTGGAGCCCGGGGCTCGCGGGGTCGAGGTCCTCGAGCGGCACGTTCCCGCGCGTGGCATCCAGCGTCACCAGCGTGCGCGCACCCACCGGTACGCCGGCCGAGTCCGTCACCGTGAGCGAGTACCAGGTCTCGGTATGGCCGTCGGCGGGTACCGCGCCGGGCCCCTTTAGCCACAGCCGCGCGACGCCGCCCGGCGCCACGACGCGCACCGCGACGCGGCTCGGCGAATGCGGGGTGCTCAGCTCGAGCACGTTCACACCCGGCACGAGCGTGATCCCCACGTACTCCCACGCCTCGAGGCTCGACACGCTCGACCTGACGCGTCGACCGATCCGCGACTCGGGCACGCGCTCACCGTTGAGCCGCAGCTGGAGCGGCGTGCCGGCCGGGCCTTTCACGCGCACCCGGATCTGGGTGCCCGCGAGCGTGTCCATGTCGGCGAGGCCGACGAAGCCCAGCTCGGGGTCGAGCGTGGGCAGCAGTGCTTCGAGTGAACCGGCCGGTGGGACGAACCCCGGCGCGAGCTGTGACGTGTTGAGCGACACGGGCGCGGGCAGCAGGTTCGAATCCATGTCCGCGAGCGGCGTCCTCGAGATGCCGGTGTCCGGCGCGGCGGGGACGCCCGGGACTGGCCCACGTCCGGCCACGGGCGCGCCGGGCGGTTGCGGCACGCGACGCGGCGTGCCCTCGCCGGTCTCGCGCTCGCCGGTGACGATGGCCGCCGCGGGCAGCGAGCGCGCGTCGCCGGGGAGTGCGCGCTGCTCGGGCCGCAGGATGCTCTGCGCCACCACGCGCGTGCGCTCGTCTCGCCCTGCGGCGGCGAGCATGCGGTCCCTCACCTCGGGCACCGACCCGGTGTCGGCGATGATCCGGAAGTCCGCGCGTGCGAGATCGCCGCGCGTGAGGTCAACGAAGCGCAGGCCCGGCGTGCCCTGGTCGCGATGGTCCGTCGACACCGGGAACGCCCCTGCCGGCAGCGTCGTGCGATCGAGCTTGAGCGCGTGCGTGCGCGGCGTGACCGCGGTGAAGCTGTACCGGCCCTGCGCGTCGGTCACCGCCCAGGTGCCGTCGTCGAGATAGAGCCGCACGCCGGCGAGGCCGACCGTGGGGCCGTCGTCCGTACCCACCGGCGCGAGTGCCGCCTGCTTGATCATGCTCGTGAACGTGAGGCTCACCGTGCCGACGATGCCGCCCACGTCGGCGAACACGTCGCCGCGCACGCTCGTGCTCGCGGGGGCGGCATTCGACGGGATCTCCGGCCCCGAGACGCCTGGCGTGGCTCCGAGCGCCTGCGCGATCGCTGTGGCCTCGCCCGTGGGCGCGCCGGACTGCACGCGCGTCGAGAACCGCAGCTCGACGCTCTCGCGCGGCCCGAGGCCCGGGAGCGCGAACGCGAGCGCGGGTCCCGGCGCCGCGGGATCGGCGATCGCTCCCGCGGTGGAGCGCGCCGAGCCGCGCACGTAGGCGAAGCCGGACGGCAGCTGCTCGGTGAGCCGCACGGCGGTGAGCGTGCTGTCCGAGCGGTTCGCGACGCGGATCGTCCACTCGAGCAGGTCGCCCCACTCGACCTCGGGGCGTGACGCCGTTTGCTCGGCGAACAGCGCGATCGGCGGCGAGACCACGGTCGGCGTGCGCAGCGTGTCGGTGACGAGCGCCGTCGCGCCCTGCGCGAGCCCGGTCGCAGACAGGCGCACGAACGCCAGCGATCCGAGCGGCGCCGACCCAGGTACGCCGAGCGTGAACAGCACGTCGGCCGAATCGCCGGCGGCGAGCGTCACCACGCCGCCGTTCGCGATCGGCGTGTCGCCGGCGCCGGCGCGGCCGTCGCGGTCGCGGTCCTGCACCAGCGCGAAGCTCGCGGCGTCGAAGCCGTCGAGCGGGAGGTCTCGGGCGTCGAGCCGGATGTCGGTCGAGCCGTTGCCGCGGTTCACGAGCCGGTGGGCGAG
>DATNFC010000196.1:0-3367 GCA_035606545.1 Candidatus Methylomirabilota bacterium | reverse complement strand
GCGGTCCATGTCCGCGAGGTCGATGGCGCGGCGCAGCTTCGCCAGCGCGCGCGACTCGATCTGGCGCACGCGCTCGCGCGAGATGCCGAAGTGCTCGCCGGTCTCGGCAAGCGACCGCGCGATGCCGTCGTGGAAGCCGTACCGGATGCGCAGCACCTGTTCCTCGCGCTGCGCCAGCGAGCGCAGCAGCCGATCCAGCTTCTCGTGCTCGAGCTGTAGCTCGACCAGCCGCTCGACGCTCATCGGCGGACCGCCCAGGTCCTCGGCCGAGAGCTCCTGGAACGCCGCCACGCCATCCTGCTCGTCGAGCGACTTCATGCCCGCGAGCAGTGCCTTCAGCCGCTCGGCGCGCGCGGGTGAGATGTCCATCTCGTGCGCGATCTCGCTCACCAGCGGCTCGCGCGCAAGCCGGGCACGGAGCAGGCGCTCGGCGCGCACGTAGCGGTTGAGCTGCTGGAACATCTGCACTGGGATACGCACCGCGCGCGACTGCTCGGCGAGCCCGCGCAGGATCGACTGCCGGATCCACAGCGACGCGTACGTGCTGAAGCGCAGGCCGCGCTCCGGCTCGAAACGGTCCACGGCGTGGATCAGTCCCAGGTTCCCCTCCTCGATCAGATCGAGGAACGGCAGGCCGCGATTCCGGTAGGCGCGCGCCACGTGCACGACCAGCCTCAAGTTGGCGAGGATCATGCGGCGCCGGGCGTTCTCGTCGCCGGCGCGCGAGCGCGTCGCGGTCTCGAGCAGTTCGGCATGCGTGAGCAGCTTCGTCTTGCCGATCTCGTTCAGGTAGAGATCCAGGAGGTCGCGCTCGGGCTCGCCGGCGAGCTGCTTCGCCTCGAACGAGAGCGACGGCTCCTCGACGTCGTCTTCTGGCAGCCGCACGCCTGCGGCTACAAGCCGGGCCCGGAACGACTCGAACGCCTCGTCCTCGAAGTCCGCGTCCATGAGCAGCGCGTCGTAGTCGCGGCGGCTCATCTCGCCGCGCGCGAGCGCGGAGCGCTGCGCCTCGGCGAGCCGGTCTCGGAACTGGACGATGTCCGGTGCGCTCATGCGTTCACTCACCCCACATGGAAGCCCTGCGGGGCCTCCCGGCTCTCGAACCACTGCTCGCTCAACTGTTCCACGCGCGCCAGCCGCGGGCCGGTACGCAGCGCCGCGACGAAGTTCCGGAGCGCCGCCGCCGGGCCCACCGCCTCGACCTCGACGCCGCCGTCCTCGCGATTCCAGACCCGGCCGCTCACGCCCAGCGACGTGGCCTCACGCCTCACCCAGGCTCGGAAACCCACGCCCTGAACGTGACCGTGGACCACCACGCGCACGGCTTGCATGGGCCCGAGGATGGACTCCCATCGCGCCCGGCCGCAAGCGTGCCGTTGGACGCGTACCGCAAGCGAACGGTCGGAACGTCCGTCCGCATGCAAGCGGCCGGAGAGCAAGCGCCCTCCGGCCGTCATCCATCGGTGAAACAATGGTCGGGGCGAGAGGATTTGAACCTCCGACCCCCTGGTCCCGAACCAGGTGCGCTACCAGGCTGCGCTACGCCCCGACGCGAATGGGTGCAGGCGGTCCGCGTGGTACTCCGCAGAGCGCGGCACCCTAGCATAGGGCCCCGGGGGTCGCCACCGACGGCGGCGACGGGCGCGGCCCGTTCGCTCTACAACCCCAGTCCCCACCCCTGCATGTCCGCGAGTGCCTGTTGATCCGTGAGCTCGAGCCGCATCGGCGTCACCGAGACGAAGCCCTCGTGCACGGTGTGGAAGTCGCTGCCCTCCTCGGGCTGCCACACCGGGTCCTCGCCGCCGATCCAGTAGTAGTCCTTGCCGCGCGGGTCGACCTTGCGCACCAGCGTGTCGGCATAGAGCCGCGTGCCCAACCGCGTGAGCTTCACGCCCTTCGGCTTGCCGTCGGGCTTGAACGGGATGTTGATGTTGAGCAGCAGCCGCCGCGTGAGCCCGCGCTCGAGTACCTGGCGCACGAGGCGGCCGACGACGTCCGCCGGCGCCTTGAAGTCGGTCTGCGCGCGCGTCACGAGCGACGCCGCGATGCCCGGCACGCCCTGCAGTACGCCCTCGATCGCGGCGGCGACCGTGCCCGAATAGAACACGTCCTCGCCCATGTTCGGCCCGTGGTTGATGCCCGAGACCACGAGGTCCGGCGGCACGCCCAGCTCGCCGTGGAATGCCACCAGCACGCAGTCGGTGGGCGTGCCGTCCACCGAGTACGTGTCCTCCGCGGTCTCGGTGATGCGCAGCGGGCGGTGCAGCGTCAGCGACTGCGAGCTGGCACTCTGGTTGCGGTCGGGCGCGATGGTGATGGTGCGGCCGAACGGCGACAGGACGCGCCTCAGCTGTTCGAGCGCGGGCGAGGCGATGCCGTCATCATTCGTGATCAGGATGCGCATCAACCCTCCCGTGAGGAGCGCGCGACCGGGCGCGGCTCGAACGTCAGGCGCAACATCATGCCGACGATGCGCGGCACGTCGCGCGTGGGGCTCAGGTGGCTCTGCTCGTCGCCGTACACGGTGGGAATCTCCACGTGCGCGACCTTGAATCCCAGCCGCGCCGCGCGCACGGCCATCTCGGTCTCCACCTCGTAGCGGCTCGCGCGCACGGGTGTGCTCTGGAGCACCTCGCGGCGGTAGAGCCGGTATCCGCACTGGCTGTCGGCGATCGGCTGCCCGGCGATCGCGGTGCACCACGCCGAGGAGAACCGGTTCGCAAACCGGCGCGAGGCCGGCATGTTCGGCGTGATCTCGCGCCGGCCCAGCACCAGGTCGGCGCCCGCCTCGGCGGCGCCGACGAACGCCGGCACGCAGGCGGGCGGGTGCTGGCCGTCGGCATCGAGCGTGATCACCGCGTCGTACGCGGCCAGCCGCTCAAAGCCCGCAAGCAGTGCGTGGCCCTTGCCGCGGTTCGCGGCGAACGAATGCACCTCGGCACCGAACTGCCTCGCGACCTCGGCCGTGGCGTCACGGGAGCCGTCGTCCACGACCAGCACGTGACGTCGCGGCTCGAGCGCGTTCAGGCCGAGCAGCACCTCGCCCAGGTGCGCCGCCGCCTGGTAGGCGGGCACGAGCACGGCCACGTTCATCGTGCGGGGCTCCGAAGGTCCGGGGCGGGGTCCGACCCGGCTCCGCCGGGTGCCCGGCCGCCGGGAAGAATGGTCGGGGCGACTGGATTTGAACCAGCGACCCCCTGCACCCCATGCAGGTGCGCTACCGAGCTGCGCTACGCCCCGACCGAGGCACTAGGGTTGCGAAAGGGGTGGCGAATGTAGCCGGGGCCGTGTGCCGGCGCAAGCCGGTGGCGCTCGCTCCGTGTCGCGAGCGCGCTCAGCGCGAGCCCGCGCCTGCCGGTTCGCGGCG
>DATNFC010000195.1:0-4132 GCA_035606545.1 Candidatus Methylomirabilota bacterium | reverse complement strand
CGCGCCGTAGTGCCCCGCACAGCCGAGGTAGAGCCGCGAGCGCGGCGCATCGAATGCGAACGGCGTCACCGGGTTCGTGCGCGGCAAGAGGATGCCCTGGACGCCGGCGTGCGCGGCGTCGCAGTCCACGAGCTGGTCGGTGCGCGTGTCGACCACACCCACCAGCGACGAGTCCGTGGGCTGGAAGCCGTTGTTGCGGTCCACGCGCTGGAGCGACACGAACAGCAGCGGGCCGACCATGAGCAGGTGGTCCATCTCCGGGACGCCGTCGGCGTCGGCCAACCCGGCGAGCGAGATCGTGCCCTCGTGCGCGCCGGTGGCGGGATTCACGATCCACAGGTCGGTCTTCTCGTAGCGCGTCACGTACGCATGCGTCGGCGAGGCGAACGCGATGTCGTACGGATTGGCGCCATTCCCGACGGAGAACTGACGCACGAGCCCGTACGTGTTCCCGTCCAGCACCTCGATGTTGTCGGCGCCGAAGCGGTTGATCACGTACACGCGGCCGTTGTACCAGCGCACGCGGGCGTCGGAGTGCACGCTGGCGACGTCACAATTCGGCGTGCGCGTCGCCACGTCGATGGCGCTGAACGAGCCCGTGGAGAAGTCGGACTCGACGACGTACGCGCGCGCGGCGCGGGCGGCCGGCGCGGTGAGCAATACCGCGAGGCAGCAGACGGAGAGAGCGCAGGCGATGCGGCTGTGAAAGCTCAAGGTGTCCTCCGGGATGGGTCGAGCGAGAGCGAGATGAGCAGCATGCGACCCGGGAGCGGGAAGCCGGCCACGTCTTCAACGAGTTGGTTGCCCAGATTGCGGCCTTCCACGAGCAGGTTGAACGCATGAAGCGTCCGGCCGAGCGAGGCGCCGACGAGCATTCGCGACGGTGACAAGCGGAAGTTCGCGCGGTCGAGGTAAGTGTCGCTCAGGTACTCGACGTCGCTCGCGACGCTCCAGCCACGGCCGCGCCACGCCAGCCGCGCGTAGCTCTGCCGCTCCGCGCGCTGCGGCAGTCGGCGGCCGTGGTAGAACGCGACCGGCGAGCGGTCCGTGGCCGAGAGCCACGCCGTGGACGCGGTCAACTCGACACCCGAGTAGCCCAGCCGCAGCTCGGTCTCCTCACCGATGAGGCGCGCCGCACCCACGTTCACCGGTCGCGCGCCGCGCGGGTTGCTGCGCTCGTAGAGGATCATGTCCTCCACGTGCGACGCGTGGTGCGACCAGCTCATGTCGAAGTGCAGCCGCTGCCAGCGCCCGCTCCACACCGCACCTGCGTCCCAACTCTCACCGTGCTCGGGGACGAGTGTCGGGTTGCCGGTGATCGAGCCGTCGTTGCCGAACAGCTCGTCGAATTGGGGGGCGCGCGCCGAGCGCGACCCGTTCGCTTTCAGCTCGAGGCCGTTGGCGACGCGGACCCGCGCACCGAGCTGCGGAGCGACCAGCGTGCGTTCGGCTGACTGTGTTCGCAGCGCGCCGGTCGAGCGCGTGTCCTGGATGGTCTCGCGCTGCGCGTCCCAGCGCTGCGACGCGTGAAGCAGCACGCGATCGCTCAGGCCGTGAACATCGACCGAACTCCACACCGAGTTCGTCGCCCGGTGGCTCGGCGGCGGGTCCGGGAGCCCCGCGGTGGGCGCGGCCGGGCGTGCGGACTCGCCGCGCCCGGCGCCGCCCAGGCGCAGAACGATCGCGCTCCAGCGCGCAGGGCTCGAGAGCTCGGCCGCCGCGGTGACGTCGTCGAAGCGCTCGTGCGTGTCGACGCGGCCGTAGCCCAGCTCGCCTTCGGTGTCGCGCAACCCGGAGTGCTCGCGCGCGAAGCTGCCGCGCAGCTCGAGCGCGGGCGCGTTCGCGTCGCGGGCGAGCTTCGCGTCGGTCGCGACCAGCGTGCGGTCCTCGGCGTACCGCGCGGTCAGCGCCGGCGTCGAGCCGGGGCCCGGCACACCCTGTCCGCGGCGGAAGTACTCGACACGGGCGTGAGCCTGGAGCGAAGCGCCCGGCGCGTAGCCGCCGCGCACGAGCACTGACGCGGCGTCGAAGCGGGCGTTCACACGGCGCGCGATGGTGTCGTCGGCAGGTTCGAGCGGGGTGCCGTTGTCGTCCTCGTAGAGGTAGTCGCCGTCGCTCCCCTGCCAGCCGCCGTGCGCGAGCAGCGACCACGCACCGCGGGTCGCGCCGAAGCTGCCCTGCGCCTCGGCGCTCCCGAACGAGCCGGCGGCGAGCCGCAGCGAGCGCGTGTCGGCGCCCGGCTGCGTCACCAGGTTCACGGCGCCGCCCGGTGTGGGCGTGCCCAATGAGACCGGCGCCGCGCCGCGATAGACCTCGACCGCGGCGACCGCCGTGACCGGGATCCCGGCCAGGTCCACGATGCCGTGCGCGGCCGACGTGAGCGGCACGCCGTCCAGGAGCACCGTGACGTGACCCGGCGGCATACCGCGCACCGACATCGTCGAGAACGCGCCCATGCCGCCGTACTGCGTGACGTGCACGCCCGCGGCCACGACCAGCGCCTCGTCGAGCGACGACAGCGCGTGGAGGTCGGGCCTCGTGCCGAGCACGGTGACGAACGCGGTCGGCGCGCGGCGGCGGGCGCGCTCGAGATCGGCGTCGACCCGCGTCTCCGGTAGCACCATGACCGGCGTGGGCGCAGTCGGCGAGGCGTGCGGTGCAATGAGCGACGCCGTGGCCACCGCTCCCGAGTCGGGAGGCGAAGCCGTGGTGTCGCGCACGCCCAGGTCGGACGCGGTGGATGCCGCGCCGAACAGGAGAAGGGCCGTCAGGTGATCGATCACGGCGTCGTTCGCGCCAATCGAATGGGCCCCGGCGCGCGAGCGTGGTGCCGGGGCCCTGAACGGCCACCCGGCACGCCGGTCACTCGCGGCGTCGGGAGCATGGCTGCCGGGCAGGTTTCCTGGCTGAGGGTGTTGGGTGCGTCGCCTCGCGGCGCATCCGGTGCGCGTCCGCCTTCCCGGGCTTCACCCGGTGGCGATCGGACGTGCATCACCCATCACAGTGGCGGGACCGTGCGGGATTCTCACCCGCTTCCCTTTTCCCCCGCGGCGTGCGGGGCACCCGGCAGATGTCGCGCGGGAACATGCAGCGTGGCGCGACCGCCGTCAACTCTCAAGTTCAGTCGGCCAGCGCGCGCCCTCGCGTCTCGACGACGAACGGCAGTAACAGCAGGCCGGCGAGCGGCACCGCGCCCACCCAGAACAGCACGCGCAGTTCGGTCTCGAGCGCGGCCGCGCCGCGGCTCGCGAGGCTGCCCACCAGGATGGGCCCGATCGCCGCCACCACGCGGCCCGCGTTGTAGCAGAACCCCGCGCCGGTGCCGCGGAGGCGCGTCGGGAACAGCTCGGGGAGGTAATACGTGAAGCTCCCGAACACGCCGAACACGGTGAGCCCGATGAAGAAGAACATGTAGAGCCGCGTGTGACCGGCGATGGGCAGGCCGAACGCGCTCATCACGGCGATCCCGGAGGCGAGGAAGTAGAGCGCGTACATCGGGCGCCGGCCGAGCGTCTTGGCGAACGGGACCGTGGCGAGCGTGCCGATCAGCCCGCCCAGGTTGAACATGTTCGTGGCGAGCGCCTTCCACGCCTCGCCCAGCGTGCGCGCCGCCGCCGGCTCGAGGCCGCGCGCGCCGGCCTCGGCGGCGGCGAGGCCCGTGGCGACCAACGGGATGAACGCGTTGCAGCTCCACCAGGTGACGAGCGCCACGATGGACATGCACAGCCCGGACAGCGTCGCCGCCCGGTGCCCGGGCGTGAACAGCTCGCGGAGCCGAGGCGGCGCCGCTCCGCGCCCGTGCGCCGTCCAGCGCTCGGGCTCGCGCACGGACATGCGCACGAGCAACGCTGCGGCCGCCGGGAGGAGCCCGGTGAGGAACACGTACCTCCATGCGATCTCGGGGCTGGCATTCATGTGCACGCCCTGGATCTGCCAGGTCACGAACGTGGCGAGGAACAGGCCGAGCGGCCCGGAGCTGTAGAGGAGCGCTCCCGCCTCGACGCGGCGATGATCGGGCACGACCTCGGCCACCATCGCGGCGCCCGCCGCCCACTCGCCGCCGATCCCGAGGCTCGAGACGAAGCGGAAGAACGCGAGCGTCGCGAGATTCGGCGCGAACGCGCACGCCGCG
>DATNFC010000194.1:0-6066 GCA_035606545.1 Candidatus Methylomirabilota bacterium | reverse complement strand
GTCTGTATCTCGGGTTCGGTGAATCCCGGAGGGATTCCGAGCAGGGACAGTTCTATGCTCGGCAGCGTCACCCCGGCGGTGACGATCCCACCGCTCACCCGGGCGGAAACCGCCCAGTGCTCGGCGGGGGCCGGACTGCTTTTCGTCACGGGGTTCCCTCCCCTGGCCACGACCGGCCGTCTAAAGGCTGCAAGGCCGCTGGTGGTCGCAAGCTAGCGAACGATGTTGCAAGTGTCAACGTTGTAAGCGTTTGTGGCACGGCTCGTGCAGTCGTACGGGGCGTCACCCAAGGGGCTCCGTCACTTGGGAGCTCCCGGCTGCTCGCCGGGCGTGCAAGTTGACAGAGGCCTACGTTGCAGAAGACATGCCGGTCGCCTAGCGTGCCGGCGGATCGGAGCCGGGCCCCCATCCTGGGGCGCCGCGCCTCCACCGCCCTCACGCAAGCGGTCGGTGGAACGGTGGTCTCGATGGCTTGGAGGTGCCGACCATGACGCTTCGCAGGAGCATCGAAGCCGTCCTGCTGGTCGCGGTGCTGTCAGCCGCGCTCCCGGTGCGGACGCTGCATGCTGCCGAAGGCGCCGTCCCCACGGTCGGGGCACCCGTAGCCGCCGCTACGGACGGTAAGGACACCACCGCCTACGCTCCCAGGTTGATCGACCCGAAGTCGCCGCCGCCTTCCGAGGCCCCGGCGACCGGCCCCGCCGTCCCCGCGACGCCCACCGCACCCGCCGTCTCGGGTGCCGCCGCGCGCCCGGATGCCGACGGCTCCGGCACGGCGCCGGCGACCGCGCTCGCGTCCAAGCCGAAGGACCGCGATCCGGACGACGACGTCATGAACCGGCCCGCCGTGGACGACATCGAGCTGCAGATGAACGCGGACGTCCTCAAGTACATCGCGTTCTTCACCGGTGCCGGCCGCAGCACGTTCGAGCGCTGGCTCAAGCGCTCGGGGCGCTACATGGACCTGTTCCGCAGCGTGCTCCAGAAGGAGGGCCTGCCCCCCGACCTGGTGCACCTCGTGTTCGTGGAGAGCGGCTTCAACGTCAACGCCCGCTCGTACGCCGCGGCCGTGGGGCCATGGCAGTTCATGCGCTCGAGCGCACAGCTGTTCGGGCTCAACGTGAACCAGTGGGTGGACGAGCGGAAGGACCCGGAGAAGGCGACCGTGGCTGCCGCCCGCTACCTCAAGCACCTCTACAGCATCTTCGGCGACTGGCCGCTCGCGCTCGCGTCGTACAACGCCGGCGAGGGCACGGTCATGCGCGCCATCCAGCACCAGGGCACCACGAACTACTGGGAGCTGCGCCTGCCCAAGCAGACCGAGGAGTACGTGCCGCAGTTCATGGCCGCGCTCGCGATCTCGCGTGACCCGGTGAAGTACGGCTTCGGCGACATCGAGTTGGACGACCCGATGCGCTTCGACGAGGTGGCGCTCAAGGGGGCGGTGGACCTGCGCTCGCTCGCCAAGCTCGCCGAGTGCAGCTACGAGGAGCTGCGCGAGCTGAACCCGTCGGCGCGCACCACGATGATGCGCGGCCCGAACGGCATCACCACCGTGCGCGTGCCCGAGGGCAAGAGCGAGCTGATCCAGAAGAACCTCTCGGCCGGCGTCGAGCTTCCGGCCGTGAACCTCACCGTGCGCCACCGCGTGCGCCGCGGCGAGACGCTGCGCATGATCGCGACCGAGTACTCGGTGAGCCCCACCGAGCTGGCGCGCGTCAACAACCTGGGCCGCGGCCGGCCGCTGCGGCGCGGCATGCTGCTCACCGTGCCCGCGAGCTTCCGCGCGCCTCGTCCGGAGGTGCTGGTCGAGGAAGACGATCCGCGCGCGTCGACCGATTACGTGCCGCAGCGCAAAATCGGCCTGCCCGGCAAGATCGAAGGCAACAGCGTCGCCATCGAGCGCGTCACGCACACCGTGAAGCGCGGCGAGACGCTGCGCTCGATCGCGGTCAAGTACGGCGTCACCGTCACCGAGCTGAAGAGCTGGAACCACATCACCACGCCGGGGGTGAAGCTGGGCACGCGGCTGCGTATCCGCGACCGCGACGACGCTTCGTCGTCCCAGACCTCGGCGAAGAGTGATGACGGCGACGGCAGCGACAAGGCGGCCGTGAAGCTGGCCGTGGCGAAGCCGGCGGTGGACGAGCCGGTGCTGGACTCGCCGGCGGGCGGTACCGCGAAGAAGAAAGCGACGGTCGAGCGCGTGCCGGCCAAGCGCATGCACACCGTGCGCACGGGCGAGACGCTGTTGGAGATCGCCCGCAGCCACAACGTCAGCGCCGACGAGCTGCGGAAGCTCAACAACCTCCGCGGCGGCCGCGTCACGCCGGGCCAGAAGCTGCGACTGCCGGCGTAACGTCCACGCTTCAGGGAACGGCCGCGGCAGCCTGACTGCCGCGGCCGTTCGCGTTCAGTGCATGCTCTCCGGCCCGTCCACGACGCCGCCCGCGGGCACGGATGCGGTGGTGAAGTCCTCGGCGCCGACCGCGGCGCCGATGCGCGCGTTGCGGCCCACGATGAGGTCCGCGGGCAACCGCGCCTGCTTGCCGACCACGACCAGGCCGCTCGAGAGATGCTCGGGGCAGGCGCGATTGGGCGTGAGGTCGTCGCCGGTGCCCACCCGGGCGCCCTTCCCCACCCGCACCTCCTTGTCGACGATCGCGCGGTCCAGCACCGCGCTCGAGGCCACGACCGTGTCGTGCATGACAATGCTGTCGCGCACGACGGCGCCCTTCTCCACGACGACGCCCGGAAACAGCACCGAGTTCACGACCTCGCCGGCCACGGAGCAGCCGTTCGCGACCAGGCTCCGCGTCACGTTCGCGCCGGCGGCCACGCGGACCGGCGGCCGGTCGGCGGTCTGCGTGTGCAGCACCCACTCGGGGTCGTTCAGGTCCAGCGGCGGCTTCGGCTGCACGAACTCGAGGTTCGCGCGGTAGTACGAGTCCAACGTGCCCACGTCCTGCCAGTAGCCCGGGAAACGGTACGCGTACACGGCCTCGTTGCGCGCCACGAGCCGCGGCAACAGGTCCTTGCCGAAGTCGTGCGAGCTGTGCGTCATCGCCGCGTCCTCGACCAGCCAGCGGATCAGTGCGTCGCGGTCGAACAGGTAGACGCCCATCGACGCCAGCCGCCCGCTCGCGCCGGTTTTCGGCTTCTCCTTGAACGCGACCACGCGGCCGTTCGGCTCGGTCTCGAGGATGCCGAACTGGCTGACCTCGTTCTCCGGCACCTCCGTCACGGCGACGCTCAACCGCGCGTGGTTCCGGCGGTGGAACGCGTAGAGCACGTTGTAGTCCATCTGGTAGATGTGGTCGCCGGACAGGATGAGCACCTCCTGCGCACGCCGGCGCTTGAGGTGCATCAGGTTCTGGTAGATCGCGTCCGCGGTGCCCTGGTACCAGTCGGCCGTCGCCAGGCCCGGCGCCGGCTGCAGCAGCTGCACGCCGCCGCGCGTGCGGTCCAGGTCCCAGGGGCGGCCGATGCCGATGTGCTGGTTGAGTGACGTGGGCCGGTACTGCGTCAGCACGCCGACGTCGAAGATGCCGGAGTTGACGCAGTTGGAGAGCGTGAAGTCGATGATCCGGTACTTGCCGCCGAACGGCACCGCCGGCTTCGCGCGCCGTTCGGACAAGAGGCAGAGCCGGCTGCCGACACCGCCGGCGAGGATGAACGCGTAGCGCCCGGTCATGCGGCCCCGTTCACGGCAGGACCTCGAACCAGCGCCGGTTCGGCACCACGGTGCCGGCCGCAAGCACGCCCTCGGCGAAGTCCTCGTAGCGTCCGCCGACGCCGATCACGCTCGGCCTGAGCACGCGGCCGCCGTCCGGCACCCACGTGTCCTTGCCCACGAGCGCGAGCCCCGCGAGCCACTCGTGGCCCGCGCCCGGCTCTGGAGTGCCTTGCGGTGCGGTCTCCCCCACGCGCGCGCCGGCGCCGATGCGCACGTACTTGTCGAGGATGGCGTGGTCGACGCGCGCGTGCTCGGCAAGGTGCGTGTCGGCCATGATCACCGACTCGTTCACCTCGGCGCCGGGTCCGACGTGCACGCCCGCGAACAGGATCGAGCGCCGCACGCTGCCCTCGATGCGGCAGCCGTTCGCGACCAGGCTGTCCTCGATGCGCGTCTCGGGCCCCAGCCACACCGGTGGCCGCTCCTCGTCGCGCGTGAGGATGGGCCAGCGCACGTCGTGCAACTGTAGCCGCGACGCCGGGCTCAGGAGCTCGAGGCTCGCGCGGTAGTAGGACGCGACCGTACCCACGTCCTCCCAGTAGCCGTCGAACTGGTACGCCATCACGCGCTGGTCGGCCGCGACCTGAGGCCGGAGCACGTCCAGCACGAGGTCCACCGGGCGGGCGCGCAGCAGGTCGGCGAGCCGCCCGGTCTCGAACAGGTAGATGCCCATGTTCGCGAGCGCGGCGTCGGTGCGCGCGGGCTTCTCGTCCAGGCTCTGGATGCGCCCGTCGGGCCCGACGCGCACCATGCCGAAGCGGTGCGCCTCGTCGGCGGGCACGCGCGTCACCGCCACCGTCACCGCGGCCTTGCGCTCCAGGTGCGCGGCGATCAGCGGCCGGTAGTCCATGCGCACGACGTGATCGCCGGAGAGTACGAGCACGCGCGCCGGACGCTGCTCCTCGATCCAGTCCCAGTTCTGGGCGATGGCGTCGGCGGTGCCGCGGTACCAGCCGGCGTGGCTGCGCGTCTGGTAGGGCTGCAGGATGACGACGCCGCCCGCGCGGCGGTCGAGGTCCCAGGCGCGGCCGGAGCCGATGTGGTCGTTGAGCGAGGCCGGCGCGTGCTGCGCCAGCACCCCCACCTGCTGCACGCCCGAGTGGTGGCAGTTGCTGAGCACGTAGTCGATGACGCGGTACTTGCCGCCGAACGGCAGCGCGCTCACCGCGCGCTCGGCACACAGCACGCCGAGCTGTTCACCGCTGCCGCCCGAGAGGATCAGGGCCAGGATGTCGCGCACCACGCGTCTCCGAGTTACCCGCGTCACGTGAGGGTTCGCCGCCGAAACGCGCACGGTAGGCATGGGGCGCGGCGAGGGCAAGTGACCCACAATCAGAACGCCGCGCAGCGAGGCTGCGCGGCGTGTTAAGAGACGACGGGCCGGGCGGGCGGTCCTACCAGCTGAAGGACGCGCTCAGCAGGTGCGTGGTCTCGAGGTTGTGGTCGTCCGGGAAGTCGGGATCGTCGGCGGCGAAGAAGCGGTGGAGCGACGCCGCGTAGTCGGCGCCGAAGTGCTTGTAGCGCACGCCCAGCCCGAAGTTGAGGTCCTTGCCGTTCAGGCCGGAGCGCAGCGCGAGCGTGCTCCGGTACCAGTACTCGAGCCCGGTGCGCAGGTCGGCGTTCAGGGCGCCCATCTTGATCTGGGCGTCGAGCTTGCGGCCCTCGAAGTCCCACGCCAGGTCGGTGCCCCACGTGAGCGCGTGGTTCGGCCCCGGGTAGAAGTTGATCGCGCTGCCGGTGACGAGGTTCGGGATCACGTTCTCGCGCGTGCCGTTGCTCCACGTGATGTACGTCGTCGTGAGGTCGTGCATGACGGCGCTCAGCGTCACGGCATCGGTGGGCATGTAGAGCAGGCCGGCATCGAGGCCGGCGCCGAACGACGTCACGTGCTCGCCGGGGAGCGTGTCGGGCAGGCTCGAGCGCGTGAACTTGAGCGTGCCGCCGAACGCCCAGTGCCGGCCGCGCTGGCGGGCGAACGACAGGCCGAATGCGAGATCGGCGCTGCTCGCCATGAACAGATCGTCGGACGTGATGAGCAGCCGCTCGCCCGGGTCCCAGACGCCGTTCTGCTGGCCGGGGTCGCCCGTGGTCTGGTCGCCGTCGCGCCCGTAGTCGAGGAAGTCGCGGCCGGCGACGAGACCGCCGGGTCGCGGCGTCACCGGGATGTCGTCGATGCCCACCCACGTCGCCGAGAAGCCGAGCGCCGAGCGGCGCTCCTCGCTGCCCTTCATCGGCCACACGGCGCTGCCGAAGTTGTGGTTGACGAGGCTCCCGAACTGCTCGTTGTGCTCGAGGAACGCCTCTTTGTAGGGCAGGTAGACCATGCCCGC
>DATNFC010000193.1:0-2197 GCA_035606545.1 Candidatus Methylomirabilota bacterium | reverse complement strand
GCTGCGCATCCTGCACGGCATCGGCCTCGACCAGTCCACGCCGCGCGCGCCGCTCTACCCGCTGTTCATGGCGCTGTCGTTCTGGGCCGGCGGCGAGGGCCAGTATCTCGTGGCGCGGCTGTCGACGCTCGCGCTGTCGGTGGGCTTGATGCTCGTGGCCGTGCGGCTCGCGGATCGCTTCGGCGGGCGGCCGGCCGCGATCCTGGCGGCGGCCGGGATGGCGCTGTCGCCGACGATCGTGTTCGTCGCCGGGCTCCTCTACCCGACGACGCTCTACATGCTGCTGCTGCTGTCGTTCACGCTCGTGGCCTGGGACGTGAGCGAGCGCCCCTCGGTCGCGCGCGGCGCGCTGTTGGGGACGCTGCTGACGCTGGGCTGGCTCGCCGACCAGGTGTTCCTCGCCCCCGCGCTCGCGGTGGGCGGCTGGCTCCTGTGGCGGCGCGTGCCGCCGCTCAGGCCCTACGTGATCGCGCTCGCCACCGCGGCGGTCGTGGCGCTGGGGCTGGCGCTGCCGTACGTGCGCCTGCTCCACCGCGCCGGCGGCGACGGTGCGTTCATGCGCAAGGCGCAGACCGTGCTCTACTCCGCACGCACCGACTCCGTGCTCGCCACCGATCGCTGGATCCGCATGCCGCCGGGCACGCCGTTCCACGCCTATTCGCCGGTGGGCTTCGTCCGCAGCGAGAGCAAGCTGTTCGTGAGCTCGCCGGTGGCCTACGCGCACGACTGGCTGTGGGAGTTCATCCACTTCTTCCGGCCGGTCGCGGACCGCCTGCAGTCGCAGAACCGCTACACCCAGGGCCTCATCCTGCTCGCCGGCGGCGTGCACTTCGTGGCGCTGCTCACGCTCGCCGTGCTCGGGGTGGGCTTCGGCCTCGGACCGCGATCCGGCCGGCTGCTGCTCGCGCTCGTCGTGCTGGCCACGGCCGTCTTCTACTCGTTCTTCTTCACCCAGACCCGCTACCGCATCCCGATCGAGTCGCACCTCGTGGTGCTGGCCGCGCTCGGCGTCCAGCGCGCGTTCCCGCGCGCCACGGCGTGGCTGGCCGGCGCGGGTGGTGCGCGCGATCCGGCGCGGATGGAGACGTGAGCGTCGCACGCCGCTGGGCTCCGCTCGCGATCACGTTCGTGCTGGGAGCGGCCGGCCTGGCGCTGCCCGGCGTCGTGGGCGACGTGGCGTCGTTCGTGTGGCTGGGGGTGTTCCCCGGCATGGCGCTCGCGCGCCTGCTCGTGCCCGCCGCGCCGCCGGCGACGCGGTGGACGCTGGGGATCGCGCTCTCACCGCTCGCGGCCACGGTCGCGGGACTGGCGCTCATCGAGGCCGGCCAGCCGCTGCCCGCCGCCGCGCGGCTCGTGGGGCTCGTGGGCTGGATCCTGTTCGCGGGCGGCGAGGCGCGATCGATGGTCTCCCCCGCGCCCGCGGCGGACGACGCGCCCGGCGACCGCTCCGCGTGGGCCTGGGCGTTGGGCTCGGCGCTGTTCGTGGCGCTCCCCGTGCTGTTGAACGCGTGGACGCGCTACCGCAGCGACACCTGGGTGCACGCCGGGATCGTGTACGAGATCAGCGAGCGCGGACTCCCGCCGCAGGACCCACGCTTCGCCGGCATGCGCCTCAACTACGTGTGGTTCTACAACCTGTTCCTGGCGCTGCTCGACAGCCTGCGCGGTGGCTCGCCGTTCACCGCGATCGTCGCTGCGAACGTGTGCTGGATGGGGGCCCAGGTCGCGCTGAGCTGGCAGCTGGCGTGGACGCTGTGGCGCGAGCGCGCGGCTGCGCGCGCGGCGCTGCCGCTCATGGTGCTCGGCTTGAACGCGGGCGCGCTGCTGCTGTGGCCGCTGTGGCTTCTGCGCGCCGTCGTGGGCGACGTGCGCGGGCTCGCGGAGGCGCGCCGCATCGTGGCCGACGCACGCTGGGGCACGGTGGACGTGATCCACCAGCTGAACGCGCCCTACGCCTACATGGTGAACTCGTGGGACAAGTTCACGATCGGAACCGCGCTCGGCTACGCCTACCTGCTGCTGCTCGTCCTGCTGTGGGCCGCCGCGCGCTGGCTCGAGGCGTCGCGACCGGACGCCGGGCCGGGCGCGCGCGGCGCCTGGCGCTGGCTCGTGGTGGCGTTCGCCGCGGCCGCGGGGACGATGCTGTTCCACAGCGTGTCGGGCTGTCGGTGATCCCGGTGGGGTTGGGCGCGTGCCT
>DATNFC010000192.1:0-10485 GCA_035606545.1 Candidatus Methylomirabilota bacterium | reverse complement strand
CGGCTCGAGCACGGGCGGCGGCTCGAGCACGGGCGGTGCCACGGGCGGCGGCGGCTTGAGCACGGGCGGCGCCGGAGGGACCGGGGGCGCGTGCGTGGCCAGCCTGTGTCCAGACTGCGGTCAAGTCCTGGGGCCCGGGTGTTGCAAGAGCAGCACCGCTTGCGGGTGTCCCATCTTCCACGTCCCGGGGGCGTGCAACTGATGTCCGACGTCGCAGTGCCGGGCAGCGCGGTCAACGTCTACGAGATGACCGCGCGCGAAAAGACTGATTACCTGATCCGCCTCGTCTTCGAGGGCGCGATCGAAACGCTCGTACGGCGCATCGCCGTCGACCTCCTGGTCGGCGTGCCGCGTGACGACCACGCGACGCGGCTCGAGCGCCTGCACCGGTTCGTGCGGGACGCCGTGCCGTACCACCGTGAGTCCGTCGAGATGTTTCACCGACCAACGCAGACGCTGACCGAAGGTGGCGACTGCGACGACCACGTCATACTGCTCTGCTCGCTCGCGTGGTCGCTCCGCTACCCGTTCCACGTCGAGAAGACGGGCGATCCGGACGACCCCGGCGGGCACTACACGTGCGCCCTCGGCTACCCGCCCCACGACAACCCCGACGGCGACGATCGGACGTCGTGGGCGTGGTACGAGACCACCGTGGACGCGCTCCCCGGAGAGTGGGTTTTCGACGCCCTCGACCGCATCGAGTGAGGCCTATTTTGTTAATACTTTGTATATACATACGGGCGCGCGCCGCGGCCCCTGTTTCGGGGGGCTCGGTAAAGCCATGCCGCGCGTGAAGGTCGGGCCGGTGTCGATCGAGGTGAGGGCGCCACACGTGGAGCTCCGACCGGATCACCAGCGACAGGCGAAGCGCGTTGCCGACGTGCTCGGAGGCGTCGCCGAACTGCTCGGCGTGCTCGCGCGAGGCGTGGAGTCGACGACACAGAAACGAGATCGGAAACGACGATGACCGACAAGCAAAAGCACCTCGAGACGTTCGCTCATGAGCTGGGCAAAGAGATCGCGCGCACCCTCAACGAGGACTGGCGGAAGTGGCCGCGCAACGCGGCGCCGGTGGAGCGCGCGGTAGCCCTCGACGTCATGGCCACGAAGCTCCACGCGATGGCCGCGGGTCTGCAAGCCCTCGCCGAGCGCACCTCCGAGCTCGCGGGGGATCTGCTCGACGGCGCGCCGGATTGACGCGGAAACAGCGGGACGGGACCATTTTTGTAGGTTCCCTCCCATGTCGGACGAAAGCGACCCCGCTCAAGTCGGCGTAGACGCCGCCCTGACCGACTTCGATCAGTCGGCGAAGGAGGACGGCGGAATCACCGAGGACGCCGTCAAGGGCGCTGTAACGACGGGCGCGGCCGCGGCCGCCGCGGCGGCGTGTACGGCGGTCGGCGCTGGCGTTGTTGCGCCATTCTGTGCGATGGCGGGCGGCGCGATCGCGAGCTGGGTCATCGACAACATCGGGCCCGTGCTCGAGGACATCGGCGGCGCGATCGAAGACGCGTGGGACTCCATTTTTGGAAGCGACGAACCCGAGTATCACCTGGTCGAAGCGCCCGGTGGAACACGTTCTAAACAGGAGAAGGCAGACGCCCATTTTGTAAATACATTGGCGTCCGGCGTCGTGGAGCTCGCGGCGCAGCTCGACGAGCGGCTAATCGGGCGCGTGAACGACCTCGTGGCGCTCGCCGCAAAACTCGGCGTGAAGCACTACGGGCCCACGCCGCGGGGCATGTCGACGGAAGAGTTCCGCCGCACGATGGCGATCCCTTTCCCGGTGTCGGCGGAGCGCATCATCGGACGTCTTCGTGACCACGGGCTCGCGCTCGAGCCGGTCGACCCGCGACTGGTCGGCACGCTGAAGATCGAACGCAGTAGCTCGGGGCAAGCGCTGCTGTGGCCGTACTCACTGCGCCCACCGGACTTCCACGCCGACGCCATGAACATCCTGTGGAACGATCCGTCCTTCTTGCAGAAGGCGAACGACCTCGGTGCACTCGGGCAGCGGGTGATCGACTGGGGTGCCGAGATGTACAAGGCCGTAGCTCGCGAGGCGACGACGCTCGGCGTGGACGCTATCGCACAACACGTGCTCCCTCGGGGCGGTGCGGCGGCACCGACGCTCAATCCACCCGACGTGACCCTCGTAGCGCAGCGGCGCCTCGCGCAGGGTGTGAGCGCCGGCGTGACGTTCCTGTTCAACACGTAGGAGGCCCACGAAGCGATGATGCGAAGTAGCACGTTCCCTCTGCCCCTCATGTTCCCGGAGTCGGGCGGAGCAGCACACGGCGGACCCGAGGACGCTTCCGAGGGTCTGGCGAAGATGCAGGATCGAAAGGGAACGTGGGCGTTTAACGACGTGATGGGGGAATGGGAGTTCGTCCACACCATCAAGAGCGGCGACACGCTCTTCTACCTGTCGGGCTGGTACTACGGCACCCCGTCGCTCGACGGCGTGCGCGCGATCTACCACGTGCCGCAGAACAGGGCGATCCAGGGTCCTTCTCCGGACCGGGGGCTCATTCCCGGCGACAAGATCCTGATACCCGCGCTGCCGCAGCCGGCGACGGCGCCGCAGGGCTCGGATACGCACCCCGCGGAGCCGCCCGCTACGCCGCCGTCGGGCGTGAGCCCGGTCGGCGCTCCCGGAAACGCGTTCCCTGGCCCGACGCCGGCGACGGTGCCCGAGGGCTGGCCCGAAGGCGAGCCGTTCCCGCCGGTGCAGGTACCGAGCGGTGACGCGATCGAGGTGCCGAGCTCGCCGTCCGGAGCGCACCCGGTGCTGGTGAGCACGTCGACGCCGGCGACGACGACGGGCTCCACTCGCAAGGGGTTCTGGACGCCCGGCAAGGTCGCCCTGGCCGCTGGCGTGGGCCTCACCGGAACGGCGTTGATTCTCTACCTGGCGCTCCGCAAGCCGAAACGGAGGCGCGCGGCGTGAGCGAGCTCGGTCAACGGCTCCGGTGGGCCCGCGTCGACTATTCGGCGACGATCGCTGAATCGGCGTGGGGCCTTATGTCGCACGCGCCGGAGATCCGGGGCCCGGGCCTCACGCAAGCCGACGCCGTCCAGGTGGTGACCGAGCTCGCGGCGCTGCGCGACCTGGTCGGCTCGTGGAACATCGCGCGTGTCGCAGAGTTCTTTCCCGGCGGCGGGTCGAAGCTCTGGACGGCGTACGGGCGCCGCGGGCTCTCCGAGCTCGTTGCCGACATCGAACGCCGCGGCAGCCGTGCCATGCCCGTGGTGGGGGACGCACCGCTCGTGCAGTTCGGCGCCGGCGTCTTCGGCGGCTCGACGGACGTTACGGCGACGAACCCGACGACGAACTGGGGCCCGAACCTCGCGCTCGCTCTGGACCAGGTGATGGTCGGGATCGGCAAGGCCGAGCTCGGCCCGAACATCCCGATCGGCGGACAGCAAGTCGCCGACCTGGTCGCGCTGCAGCTCGCGTTTCTCGCCGTCATCGTCGCCGGCGCCGCCCTGTCCGTGATCGGCAGCGTTGCCGCGTGGCGCTTCCTCGACCCCGAGTTCCGCCGCGACGCCACGATCGTACGCCAGGCGGCGCAGAACTACGCGCAACGGCTGGACCAGTTCGAAAAGACGGGCACCATGCCGCCGGCGTCGGACATCGAGCAGCAAGCGGCCCCCACGGTGCTGGATCTGGCGAAGCAACGCAGCGGCTCCGGCTGGCTCATGGGCGGACTCGTCGCCGGCGGCCTCGGAGTGGGCTTCGTGCTCGCGGGGCTGCTCACGCGCGGCATGCGCGAGGAGGCCGCGTGAGCGCACCCGCCGTCGCGGCGTACACGGGGATCGTGCTCGGCAACGTGGCATCGATCCTCGGTGCAAGCTTGCTGAGCTCCGCGTGGACCGGCGAGGCGCCGAAGCGCTCGGCACTCGGCGCGGGGCTCGGTCTCGTGGCGGTCGGTACGACGCTCTCGATCATCGCGGGGAGGTCCCTCCGATGAAACTCACCTGGATCGGACCCCCGCCCACGAAGGCGGAGCAGCGCGCGATCGCCGCGGGTATCCGCAGCGGCAAGATTCGCAGCGGTGCAGTGCTTCGCCGCGGCAAGAAGAGCCTGCGCGCCGCTCGAGCGGCGGCGGAATACACCAAGTTTCACTGGGGCGAGCGTCCGTCGAAGCGCGTGCGCGTGAAGCTCCCGAGCTACGACGCGGGGATCTACGAGCTCGGAAAGCTCCGCGCGGTGGAGTACGAGGCAAGCAAGGGGGGCGAGCGCGCGATCTGGGTACACAAATTCACACGGCCCTATCCCAGCCTGACGGCGACTCCGGGCGGGGTTCTGGGGCCCATCGTTGGCGGAGCCGCAGTCGTCACCAAACGAGGAATCGAACGATGAGACGAACCCGCAGACGACCGAAGCGCAAAACCTCCGGGCGGCGTCGCCGCCGTCGCACAAGCCACCGGCGCCGCCGAAACCCGGGGACGCCCGTCATCCTGGTCAACCCGAGCAGAGGAGCACATTCGATGCGCAACAACCCGCGTCGCCGGCGACGACGTCGCCGGCATGCCGGACGGCGTCGCAGCATGCGGCGTCGTCGCAACCCGTCCTTCGGCTACCGCCGCAGGCGCAACCCGACGAGCTCGTGGGGGCAGGCTTTCCTCGCCTGGGCCATGGGCATGGGAAGCGGCGTCGTGGGCTACGGGATCAACTGGGGTGTCGAGTTCATCCCGCTCGCGACCATCTGGCGCTCCGTCATCTTCGGGGGCGTCGGCGCCGCTGGCTCACTCGCACTCGCGAAGTGGGCTGACCCTCGGCTCGGTTCCGGGCTCGCCGGTGCAACGGGAGCGCTCCTGACCGGAAGAATCGTGACCCAGATCCGGCTCGCCCAGGTGTCGCCGACGAGCGGATCGACGGCGAGCACGCCGGAGGGCGGCGCGCTCTACCGCCGCAACCCGCGCGCGCAGCTCGACGCGGGCCGCGTGTTCCGCGACGGAGGCGCCGTGTTCTCGCGTCGCGAGGCCGGGGCTCCCGTGCGATCCATGAAGAGCCCCGCGTTCGGGGCGTCGTTCAGGGACGCCGGCGCTTCGCGGTACGTCCAGGGCCCCATTCGCTACTTCGGGCCGCGCTCCTGGGTCTACGGGCCCGACGGCGGAGCGGTCCGACGGGTGAGCGCCCACAACCGGCGTGGAGGATAGGTAGCGTCTACTTAGCGCCGCACGAGAGAGGCAAGGCCCAGGACGGGGATCCCCTGGTTCTTCAAACGCTCCAAACGCCTCTCTCACGCGGAGTTTTCACAAATGGGTCAGCCTCAAGAGATTGCAGTCAATACCCTTCCGTTCTGGTCGCGCTTCACGCTGACCAGCAACCTGGTTTGGGATGCCACGAACACGTTCCGGACGATTTTCGCTGCCGGCACGACGCGGAAAGTCTTCGACTATCGCCAGGGCGAGCAGCAGGTCCAGGCCCTCGAAGGGTCCGCAGCGACGAACCGGGACACCATCCTCGTGAAAGCCAGCCAGACACGCGGCGGCGGCATGTATACGATTTATGGTGTCTCCTACACCAAGGACGGATGGGCGTACGAGCGAGCGGATTCGGCGTCGGGCGTCGGTCTCAAGCACACGCTCTTTCTACCGGCGTCGTTGCAGCCCGCCAACGGTGCCGCGGGCCCGATCGTTCCGACCGTCGAAGACTGGCGTTCGCTCGACAGTTTGATGGTCCACATTTTCACGGACCATTGGCGCACCCAAATCAACATCGACGGGACGCGCCGCGTGCTCGAGATGGGCCCGGCGGCGCTGTACCCGGGCGTCGGCGGCGCCGCAGGCGGCAACGTGGACACGTCGAACGGCGGGACCTACGTGGTCAACTACATGCACATTCCGGAGGGAATGCAGTGGAACCCGGCGGGCGCGACCGATTCGAATTTCATCATGAGCCTGGAGTGCACTTACGATGTCGTGGTGCCCACGTGGACGAACCCCACGGGCACGAACCCGACGACGGGCGCCGCGATCACCGGCGCGAATCCCACGGCTCTCGGGAGGCAGTGGACGCAGGGATGGATCTGTAACTTCCACGGCGAGGAGACGTCCCCCACGAGCAACGTGAGCTGAGGGCGGGTCGCCATGAACCGCGACGCGCTCCTGCAGCTCGCGAACGAAGCGGCGCGGGACCCCTCCCGCGCTGCCCGTCTCGCCGGGCTCATCGCCTCCGAGCTCCGTTCGATCGTCGAGCGGGGCGACGACTCGCCGCCGGCGGGCTACCTCTACGCCGCGGCGCACCAGCTCGTCGTGAAGATCGAAAACGTCGGCGTGGAGCCGTTGCCGAGCACGGACGTCCCGAACGCCGCGCCGGTCGATTCCACGTCTCGCCGCGCGGAACCACTGCGGGTGCCGTTCGACGTGCTCGTGGTCGGTGTCGCCGGCTGGGCGCAAGCCGTGCCCACGCCGGTGGACGATGCGACCACGGTTACGTTCGACGAGCTCCGGATGGCCACGCTTCTGTCGAACGCCGAGGATGGCCGCGACCTCTTCACGGTCTCCCTCGGCCTCGACGGACAGGTCACCTTCGGGACCGACGGGCACGATCCAATGATGTACCCGGCGAGCACAGTGCTCGGCAGCCGCCGGCGTCCCCGCGCGATGGCGTGGACGCTCCGGCGCGATCAGATCCTCCAGGTGCGCGTGCGGAACATCACGAACGTTCCGCTCGACGGGTTTCCGGACACCGACTTCGGCCCCGTCCTGCTGTCCGAGGTCAACGTTGCCTTCTACTGCCTGAACCTGGAGCAGCCGTAACATGGGCTTCCGAGGACCCTCGTACCAGGACGCGATCGCGGTCGCCCAGCGAATGGCGCAGAACCCCGCGGACTCGGTGTCGCTCGTGGGGCAGCTCGTAACACTGCTCGCGAACCTACCGCCGCCGGCGAGCGAGCTTCTTTCGCGCCCAGACTTCGAGCGGGCGTCGCTCTGGACGCTCGGGACGTTCTTCGAAAACGTCACGGCGACGAGCTCGCCGCCGCTCCGGGTGATCGAAATGCAGCGCGACGTCTGGATCCGGGGCGTGCAGGCCCAGGCGTACCCCCTGCTCGTCTCGACGGGGCAGACGCCGGCGGATGCGCTGTTCGAACAGTTGCAGTTCTTCCGCGAGCTCCGAGAGTATGCGAGCACGAACGGGCGCCCGCTGTTCGAGGCGAACTGGAGACTCAACGGACGGCAGGGCTTCGTTTCGTCCGGCTCAACGGAGGTATTCGCGCCGGGCGCCGTCATCGCCGGCGACGGGTTTTTCTCAGCGCCGATGGATTGGCGTTTGCAGAAAGGCGAAACGCTCGAGGTGCGCGTTCAATCACGCATGAGCGACATCCTGCCGGCGAACCTCGCGGGAGTGAGCGACGCGAACCGCGTGCTCCGTCTCGTGACCGTGACGTTTTGGGCAGAGGAGCTCACAGCGCCGAGCGTGCAGTAGCAACCATGTCGCGCAACATCAACGGCAAGGCCACCGGACTCCCCGTCGCGTTCCCGGGGAAGGAGGTCCTCGCCGTTGACTCTGGCACGGAGGAGAGCCCCGACGAGCAAGCGCTAGTGAGCGTGTACGCGTCGGTGGCGGGCTCCGGCGTGCCGAGCGGCGTCCGCCTGAACCTGTTCGCGCGCTTGCAGAACATCGACCAGCACGTGGCGAGCGTGATCGCGCCCGTCGGCACGTCGGGGCTCTTCGTCACGGCGACGGGGTTTCTGGCCGACACCTGGGCCGTGTACGCCCAGGCGACGAGCCCGGACGTGATGCTTGCGATCGCGATGAGCGCGAAGACGTGCTGCGCGTCGCCGGCGGTACGGGTGCGGCCGGATCTGCTCCCCTTCTTCAACCCGGGCGAGTCGTTCGCCTACCTCGCGCCGCTCATCGGAGGCCCGCCGGCGCCGATCACTCCGTTCGGCTTCGGCGCGGAAGGCTTCGGGCAGGAGGTCACCTTCGCCGGCGCCGCCGGCGGCACGAGCCTCGGGCCCGGTGCGCGGATCCTGCACTGGCAAGTGACGCCGACCATCGCCGGAGGAACCCTCACGTTCGTTCGCCAGAACGGCACCGATTCAACGCTCCTCACGTTCCCCGCCGCGAACCCCCAGAACCCGAACCACGGCTTTCCACTCGGGAGCCTCGTGGCCGACGGCTTCGCGTTCACAAACGTTGCCTTCGGATTGATCGATTACGCGCTATGACCCTCGACGTTCACGAGAAAGAGCGGACTCCGCACGCCTTCCACGAAGTCGTGCTGATACTCGCTCAAGCATACGAGGGTCTCACGGGGGAGCTTCCGGACGCACGGATGCTCGCCGTGGCCGCAGGGATCATCGGCCTGGAGAACGGGCAGGGCATTCTCATCTTCGGCGAAAACTTCGGGAACGTCTCCGCGCGTGACGGCTCCGTCTTCCCGAACACGTTCCACAAGGACGGCGAGCCGTCGCCGGAGTTCTTCGCCTGGTTCCCCTCGGCCGACGTCGGCGCGCGTGCGTGGTGGCGGCTCATGCTGCGCCGGTACCGACCGGTGCTCGCAGCGGCGTTCGACGGCGATCCGCAGCTCGCCGTACGCGAGCTCTACCGTCTGGGTTACGTCGTGGCGCTGCGGACGGGTGAGGAAGGGGACTATGCCCGCGGCGTCGCTTCGCTCGCCCGAAAGGCGTGGCCGGTCGCGTCGCAGATCGGTCTGACCCACGTGGACCGTCCGGCGTGGCAGGGAGCCGCGGCACTCGCCGCGTCGGTCGCGGCCGCGGTCAGCGCAGCCTTCCTCGCGAGGGTAGCAGCGTGATTATTCAGCCGCTCTCAGTCGGAGGCGTCGGGCCCATCGTCCCGGGAAACCCGTTCGAGGTTTTCCAGACGAACTCGCTCGGAACGGCCGTGCTGTTCGCGCTCATCACGGACGACAACGTGGCCAGCGCGGCGGCGATCGCGGGCACGAAGATCGCGCCCGATTTCGGCGCTCAGAACGTCGTGACCACGGGCACGTTCTCCGCGGGCGCAAGCACGGTCACGGCCCTGACGGTGTCGGGGCTCGGGCTCGGAGTCGTGCATTCGAGCGCGGGCGGCGTGTTCAGCTCGTCGCTCATTGTCAACGCCGACGTGGCCGCCGGCGCCGCGATCGACGGCACGAAGATCGCGCCCGACTTCGGCGCGCAGAACATCGTTACCACGGGCACGCTGGACGCCGGCGCCGGCACGCTCACGGGGCTAACGGTGAGCGGCCTCGGGCTTGGCGTGGTGCATTCGAGCGCGGGCGGCGTGTTCAGCTCGTCGCTCATCGTCAACGCCGACGTGGCCGCCGGCGCCGCGATCGACGGCGCGAAGGTAGTGCCCGCGTTCGGGATCCAAAACATCTCGACGACGGGGACGTTGAGCGCCGGCGCCGGCACGCTCACGGGGCTAACGGTGAGCGGACTCGGGCTTGGCGTGGTGCACTCGAGCGCGGGCGGCGTGTTCAGCTCGTCGCTCATCGTCAACGCCGATGTCGCGGCGGCGGCGGCCATCGCCGGAACGAAGATTTCCCCCGACTTCGGCGCCCAGGACGTCATCACGACCGGTAACTACATCGGGAACTCGGGCACCTCGGTTCTGCGACTCGGTCTCGCTTCCGGAAGCGGCGCCGGCGTCGCGTCGGCGGCGTCGCAGGGGACGATCCGTGGAGCTCGTGGCGCGGCCGGCTCGGCGCTCTCGATCTGGGTCCGCAACAACGCCGACACTACGGACCTGAAGGTCTTCGAGTACGACTCCACGGCGCCGCGCTACGACTTCGGCTCGAGCAGCGTCGCCGACGTGCGTCTGTTCGCGCAAACGAACCTGGATCTGAACTCCGGCGGCGTCCGGCAGATGCGGGTCAACAACGGCACTATCAACGTGACGGCGCCGAATTTCGTCTTCGGCAGCACGGTCGCGACGCCCCAGCTCGGGCAGAGCGCGACGAGCACGAACGGCTCGACCGGGCAAGCCCTCACCATTTTCGCGCAAGGCGTGACGGCGACGGGCGGTGCAAACATCGGTGCCGCGCTTGAGGTCAAGGCGGGCGACACGCCGTCCTCGGGAACCAACAGCACCGGCGGGAAGCATACGAGCCGCGGCGGTGACGCTTCGCTCGCCAGCGCAACGAACGTAGGCGGTGACTACTTCGTCCGTCCCGGGCGCGGCACTGGTACCGGCGCGGCAGACGGCAACATGGCGATCATGGCCGAACCCGCGAGCTACCAGGCGATGCAGCGCGGGAGTTTCTGGGGCAACGCGCTCACCGTGCCCACGGACAATCCACCGAGCGGCGGCGGCTATGAGTACGCGTTCGTCGGGGCGAAACTCTGGCGCGCGCCCAACGGCGGCCTAACGACGATGGGGGGCGGCGGCACGAACGTCGCCAGCGTCAGAATTCCGCACCACACGGCGCCCAAGGTCGCGACGGCTACGACGAACGGCCTCGCGACGTCAACCGTCGTGAGCTACGACCTGTCGAGCTCGTCCGAGGCTCTGAACGCGATCGA
>DATNFC010000191.1:0-17483 GCA_035606545.1 Candidatus Methylomirabilota bacterium | reverse complement strand
CGATGCCGTCGCCGTCGGGCAGGCCGATGTCGAGCAGCACGACGTCGAAGTTGGCCCCGGTGAGCATGCGCTGCGCCTGCGCGCGGTCGGAGGCGAACTGGACGTCGTACCCCTCACGCGTCACCAGCAACCCGAGGCTGTCACGCAGCCCCTCGTCGTCCTCGACGATCAGTGCGGAGAAACGGGCCATGGGACCATCCTACCCTCAGCGACGCGCGTACGCGCGCGGCGGCTGGTTCAGCTCCACCCAGTAGCGGGCCGTGTCGACCACGAAGCCGCCGGGGGACTCGGCTTCCATGCGTTTCACCACGTAGCTGTTCGCCCCGAGCTCGTAGCACCGGGCCACGTCCTCGGGCTGGTTCGAGGTCGAGACCATGACCACCGGAAGCTCCCGGGTGCGCTCGTGTTCGCGGATCTGGCGCAGCACGTCCAAGCCGCTCAGGCCCGGCATGCGCAGGTCGAGCATGACCACGACCACCGTGTGCGGCGCCGCCGGCTCGACCCCGCCCGGCCTCAAGCCCAACACGCGCAACGCCTCGTCCCCATCGCGGGTGACCCGCACGTCCGCGAGCAGCTTCGCGCGCTCGATCGCGCGCCGGGCCACGTACAGATAATCCTCGTCATCGTCGACCAGCAGGACTCCCGGAAACAGGTTCATCGTTCCCCCCGATTCGGCAGCGTGAACCAGAACCGCGCCCCGTTCACTCCATCACTCTCGGCGCCCACACGGCCGCCGTGCCCGCGGACGATCTTCGCCACGATCGCAAGGCCCAGCCCCGTGCCGGCGAACTTCCGCTCCGCCTTGGGCCTCAGAAACGGCTGAAACACCGAGTCCCGGAGCGCCGGATCGAAGCCCACCCCGGTATCCGTCACAGAGTAGACGTTTTCATCCGCCTCAATGCGGCCGGAGATCACCACGCGGCGCGGTGCCTTTCCGCGCGTGAACTTGATCGCGTTGCTGAGCAGGTTGTGCAGCACGCGGCCCAACATCTGCGGATTGCCCCGGGCGGGCGGCAGGTCGTGCACCTCGAAGTGCACGCCGCCGCCGTCTTCGCTCGCGACCACGACCTCGGCGCAGGCCTCGCGGGCCAGCGCGGTCATGTCCAGCATCACCTTCGGTGCGGTCTGCTGCCCGGCCCAGACGAACTTCACCAGCTGGTCCAGCAGGTCCCCGGCCGCCGTCATGCTCGCCTGGATCTGCCGCAGGTGGCGGATCGATTCGGTGCCGAGCACCGGGCGGTTGTCCTGCTCGATGATTCCCGCGTAGTTGAGAGCGGTCTGCATCGGCGTGCGCAGGTCGTGCGAGATCGCGTGTCCGAACGCTTCCACCTCGGCCAGCGCATCGCGCAGGTCGGCGGTCGCGTCGCGCAGCGCCTGCTCGATCCGCGCCCGCTCGTGCACGGCCGCGGCCAGCACCAGCGTGCTGACGGCGGCGACGGCGAGGTAGATCTGGAGCATGAGCAGCGAGTCGTTGAGTTGGGCAGGGCCCGCTGGAAGCGCGGCGCGCAGCGTGCCGAGGACCGCCATCGTCGCGAGCACGACCACGCCCGACGCCGCGGTGCGCGGATCGAAGCGGTACGCGATCCAGGTCAGGATCGGCATGGACACGAACTTGAGCACGACCGGGTTCGTGCCCACCGGTGCGAACCAGCCGAAGATGCCCTGCCCGGCGGCGAGCAGCACGACGAACACGCACGCGGCCTCGACCCGCCGCGCGCTCGTCCACGTCGCGCGCGGGCCGTTGCTCCACAGCAGGATGAGCGGCGCGACCACGACCGCCCCTCCCATGTCCCCGAGCCACCACGTCGCCCAGATCGGGCCGAAGCGCGACCAGGTCGCGTCGCCGGCGAGCGTGAGGCTCAGCACGCCGAACGTGGCGCTGATCGACGTCGCCAGCACGCCGGCGAGCGCCGTGAAGCGGAACGCGTCGAGGCCGGTCAGGAACGCCGCCCGCCCGTGGGCGTAGCGGTTCACGAGCCAGGCGCCGGCCAGCGCCTCGAGGGTGTTGCCGGCCGCGATCCCGAGGCAGGTCGCCACCGAGCCGTGCGTGGTGATGTTCGCGACGAATGCGCCCAGCGCGATCGCGGGCCAGGCGCCGTAGCCGAGCAGCAGCAGTCCCGCGAGCGCGATCCCGGTGGGCGGCCAGACCGCTGTGGCGCTGGCGTGCACGAACGCCAGCGCCAGTCCCAGCTTCGCCGCCCCGAAGTAGACGGCGCTCAGCGTCAGCAGGATCGCGGTGCGGCGCAGGGGCCAGGTCTTCACGGGTGTGCGGGAGCGGGCGGGAGGGAGGCTCACCGGCATGGCGTGGCCCTCCTCGACGGGGCGCACGGCTCCGATGGACCGTGTCTCCGGAGGCGCGGAAGGCGGGACCTGTGCCATGCGCGGTTCCCTCAGCGGCCTGAAGACAACAAGTTACCCGTCGGTCGGGTCTTAGGCCAAGGGGATTCCAGGGCGGGCGCCGGGCGTGTCAGTGCCCGATCGCGCCCCGGCCACCGAACACGACGCGGAACACGAACCACGCCACCGAGAGCGCGGGCAACAACATCACGCCGCACCACATGAGGTGGATGACCCGCCGCGTGACGAGGTAGCGCCGCAGCTCGGCCACGAAGCGGAAGAGGCCGGCAACGAACACGAGCGGCAGCAGCACCGGCAGCCACATCAGTGCCAGGAACGCCCAGTCCTCGATCCGCGACGACCACGTCTGATGCAGGCCGCGGGCGCCGCGCGCGGCCTCCGCGAGCCGTGGCGGGCGCTGGCCCAAGGCGGCCCAGCGCGCGAGGGCCTCGGCGCGAACGGTCGTGCGCACGAGCGTCTGCTCGCGCGACAGGTCGTAGACCAGCCACACGCCGTCGGCGCAGCACTGGGCGAGCACGAGCGACTGTCCGCGGGACGCGGGAACGCTGAGCCGGCTGAGCGAGCACTCGAGGCCCGCGAAGCGGCCGAAGCGGTCGTGCTTTCGCACCACCTGGAAACAGGTGCTTCCACAGTCACAGCCGTCGCCGGGATGGATCCAGTGCACGGTCGCGAGGTCGTTGTAGGCGAGGTCGGCGTGGCGCTCGGCGAAGCCCGCCGTGGCGAACGCGGACGCGGGCGTGAGGCCGAGTAGGGCGGCGAGCAGCCAGCGGGAGCGGAACATGCCGGCGTTGTCGGCGCGTGCTGCCGCCGCATTGAGCGCGGCCGCGACGCGGCGACGGAACACGTGCGCGACGACGCGCCCGCGGGATGTAGTATCGGGAGCAAGCTCGTTCGCACACGCATTGCTCGAAGGAGCCCGCATGCAGGCCGTGGCTGCCCGATGACCGTGTCGAGCGCGGTGGAACGGATCCCACCCGGCGTGAGTCCGGGACGCGCGACGTCCCGCGTCGACTCGATCGACGCCGTCCGCGGCGTGGCGATGGCGCTCATGGCGCTGGATCACGTGCGCGTGTTCTCGGGCGTGCCCGCCGGCGGCCCCACCGCGGCCGTGTTCGTCACCCGCTGGGTCACGCACTTCTGCGCCCCGGCGTTCTTCTTCCTCGCCGGCACGTCGGCGTTCCTGCGCGCGCGAGGCCGACCGGGTGAGCCCTCGCTCTCGCGCTGGCTCGTGACCCGCGGGCTCGTGCTCGTGGCGCTCGAGCTCACGGTCATCCGGCTGTCGTGGACGTTCAACCTCGACTACGCGCACTACGTGCTCGCCGGCGTCATCTGGGCGCTCGGCTGGTGCATGGTGCTGCTTGCCGCGATCGTCAAGCTGCCGGTGCCCGCGATCGCGACGCTGGGCTTGGGCCTGGTCGCCGGGCACGATGCGATCCCGTTGCTGCTCCATGGCCAGGCCTCGACGCTGCTCGCTTCGCCCGCGGGGCCGTGGCTTCGCGTGCTCTATTTCGGCGGCGCGTTCCCGCTCGGCGGTGCGCCCGAGCCCAACGCGTTCGTGCTCTACTCGCTCGTGCCGTGGGTGGGTGTGATGAGCGCGGGCTACGCGTTCGGCACCGTGATGGCACGGGCGCCGGGAGCGCGACGCGATGCATGCCTCAAGCTCGGGTTGGGGCTCACGCTCGCGTTCCTGGTACTGCGCGGCTTCCAGCTCTACGGCGATCGTCCGTGGATGACGCCGCCGGGCGAGACCCCTTGGGCGCCGACGTGGATCCGCTTCCTCGCCACCACGAAGTACCCGGCGTCGCTCCAGTTCCTGCTCATGACGCTCGGGCCAACGCTCATCGCGTTGGGCGCGCTCGAGGGCCACGTCAGCCGGCTCGCGAGCCCGTTTGTGCCGCTCGGGCGCGTGCCCATGTTCTATTACCTGCTCCACATTCCCCTGATCCACCTCGTGGCGCTGGTCGTCGCCACGGCACGGACGCCGGCGGCGTTGCCGTGGCTGTTCGCGAACCACCCCATGAACCCGCCCGAGGCACCGGAGGGCTATCGCTGGGGGCTGCCGCTCGTCTACGCCATCGCCCTGCTCGTGGTCGCAGGGCTCGTGATCCCGTGCCGGTGGTACGCGCGGGCGAAGGCGGAACGGCGGTGGCCGTGGACCGCCTACATATGAGTTGAGTCGAGCGACCCCCGGCGCGCCGTAACGGGCTCCCGGCGCGGGCCACCTCCGCTTCCCTGCACCCGAACCGCGGTTCGCTGCTTCGCGCGTGGAGCCCGCGCGCCCCTGACCGAAGCTGTTCGCGTGCACCCGGATCTCCCGGGTGCCGCAACGAGCGAGGGAGCCATGTTCACGTTCGTCGCCACCGCGACGCTGCTCGCCGCCACGGCCATCGTTCCGGCCGTCGCCGGCGCGCCTGTCCTGAAAGCGCCCGCGCAGGGCCACATCCAGGTCGCATTCGTGCTCACCGAGGGCGCCACGATGATAGATTTCGCCGGCCCGTGGGAGGTGTTCGGCGACGTCCACGTGCCCGAGCGCGGCGCCACGATGGAAGAGCAGATGCCGTTCGAGCTGTTCACGGTCGGCACCGCGAAGAAGCCCACGCGCATCTCCAGCGGCTTTACCATGATCCCCGACTACTCGTTCGCTGACGCGCCCATGCCCGACGTGGTCGTGGTCGGCGCCCAGCAGGGCGCGCCCGAGCTCTCGGCCTGGCTCAAGCGCGTGCGCGCGGAGAACCGCGTCGTGATGTCGGTGTGCACCGGCGCGTTCAAGCTCGCCCAGGCCGGGTTGTTCGACGGCAAGCGAGCGACCACGCACCACGACTTCTTCGACCGCTTCGCGGAGCGCTTCCCCAAGGTGGAGCTGGTGCGCTCACGCCGCTGGGTGCAGGCGGACCCGCTGACGTTCAGCGCCGGCGGGCTCACGTCGGGCATCGACCTCGCGCTCCACGTCGTCGCGCTCTACTTCGGCGACGAGGTCGCCCAGCGCACGGCCACGTACATGGAGTACGAGAGCCAGAGCTGGCGCACCGGCGACGTCGCCGTGGCCGAGAAGCGCTGACGCATGGGACGCGGACCGCGAACGCGCACGCTGTTCGCCGGCGCCCTGCTGTTCTGGAGCGCGTTCGCGGTCTTCGTCGCCTTCCACACCTACCTGTCGATGCTGTCGCACGGCCACTCGCTCGTGCGGCTCGTCGTCTACGAGTGGGTGGTGTGCATGTTCTGGGCGCTCGGAACGCCGGTGATCGCCCTGCTCTCGGAGCGCTTTCCGCTGATGCCGTGGCGCGCGAAGAATGCCCTGGCGCACGCCGCGGCTGCGGCGGCGTTCGCGAGCGCGTTCGCGGCATGGTCGATCACCATGAACGTGCTGCTCCAGCCCTACGATGTGCGCAGCCCCACCGACATCGCCGAGGGCTTCGTCGCCACGTTCAGCGCCCACTTCCCGCTCGAGGTGCTGGTCTACGCCGGCATCGTCGGCGCCATGCATGCGCTGGCGTTTCACGAGCGCTCGCGCGAGCGCGCGCTGCGCGCCGCAGAGCTGGAGCGCGCGCTCAGCGAGGCGAAGCACGAGGCGCTCGCGGCACAGCTCCACCCGCACTTCCTGTTCAACACGCTGCACACGGTCTCGAGCCTGATCCGCGCGCAGCAGCAGACGTCCGCGATCCGCACGCTCGCGGGCCTGAGCGACCTGCTGCGCTACGCGCTCGACGCTTCGCGCTCGCCCGACGCCGAGCTGGGCGAGGAGCTGGAGGTGGCGCGCCGATACCTCGCCATTCAAGAATTGCGCTTCGGCGACCGCCTCAGTGTGAAGATCGATGCCGAGGCCGAGACGCTGCCCGCGCGCGTGCCGCGCCTGCTGCTCCAGCCGCTGGTGGAGAACGCGGTGCGGCACGGGGCCGCGCGCGGCGAGGCGCCGGCGTGGCTCACGCTCGCGGCGAGGCGTGTGAACGGTTCGCTGCGGATCGACATCGCGAACAGCTCCTGGGGCGTGCCGCCGATGGAGGGTGAGGGCCGCGGCATCGGGCTCTCCGGCACGCGCGCGCGGCTCGAGCAGCTCTACGGGGGCGCCTACCGGCTCGACATCCGCCGGCTCGA
Organism: Candidatus Methylomirabilota bacterium; assembly: GCA_035606545.1. Lineage (GTDB taxonomy): Bacteria > Eisenbacteria > RBG-16-71-46 > RBG-16-71-46 > RBG-16-71-46 > JAIOPA01. The sequence goes on along the minus strand of DATNFC010000191.1, from coordinate 11,033 downwards.
CGACCGCTTCGAGCTGGCGCTCGACCTGCCGTGGCGCACGCGGGCGGACGCATGAGCGGCCCGAGGCGGATCCGCACGATGGTGGTGGACGACGAGCCCATCGCGCGCCTGGCACTCCGCGTGCTGCTCGAGCGCGATCCCGAGATCGAGCTGCTCGCCGACGGCGACGGCCTGGCGGCGGAGCGGCGCGTGCCGCACGAGCGCCCCGAGCTGCTGTTCCTCGACGTCCACATGCCGGGCCTCGACGGCTTCGAGCTGCTCGAGCGCATCGGTGTCGAGACCGTGCCCGCGGTGGTGTTCGTGACCGGGTGGGATCGGCATGCGCGGCGGGCGTTCGACGTGGGCGCGGTGGACTACCTCCTGAAGCCGTTCGACGACGAGCGCTTTGCGCTGACGCTCGCGCGCGTCAAGCGCCGCCTCGCCGGTTCCGCGTCACCCGCGGACCGCGTGCAGCGACTCATGGCCCGGGCCGGCGACCGGGTGACGATGGTGGAGCTGGCGCACGTGGACTGGATCGAGGCCGCCGACTACTACGTCTGCCTGCACGTGGGTACCACCTCGCACCTCGTGCGCCGCACCATGGCCGGGCTCGAGCGCCAGCTCGACAGCGCGCTTTTCTTCCGGCTCCATCGTTCGGCCATCGTCAACCTCGAGCGCGTGCGCGAGCTGCGACCGGACGCCCGCGGCGAGCCGGTCGCGGTGCTGGAAGGTGGCGCCACGCTGCGCGTGGGGCGCGGGCGGCTCGAGTCATTGAAGCGCCGGCTCGCCGGCGAACCTGACCCCGATGCAGATCCCGCGACAGGTCGTGCTTGACGGGCCGCCGCCCATCGCGGACCATTCTTCGCACGCCCCGCAGGCTTACGTCGCGGGGGGACACGCTGGGAGGGCAAGGTGAAGTTCTCGTTCGCGCCGATGTGCATGTGCGCTTGTCGCATGCTCCACGGGAGCCTGCGCTGCCCGCGCGTCGGTGCTGAGGACCAGACCTAGACCCAGGAAACCCAGCCCACCAGTCGCCCGGACCCGCGGCTCCCACTCCCAAGTGGGGGCCGCGGGTCTTTCGTTTCCGGACCGGAAGAAAGGTGAAGTCGCCATGCCCGTTCATCCCGATCGACCCATCGCCATCTATCACGAGCATCCCGACTGGTTCCGGCCGCTGTTCGCCGAGCTGGAGCGCCGCGGCGTGCCGTACGCGCGCCTGGACGCGGCGCACCATCGTTACGAGCCCGGCGCGCCGCGGCCGCCCTACGCGCTCGTGTTCAATCGCATGAGCCCGTCCGCGTGGCGTCGGGGCGTGGGCCACGGCATCTTCTACACCGCGCAGTACCTCGACCAGCTCGAGCGCCACGGCGTGCGCGTGGTGAACGGCACGCGCGCGTTCCTCACCGAGATCTCCAAGGCGCGCCAGCTGGCGCTGCTCGACTCCCTGGGCTTGGGCTTCCCACGCGCGCGCGTCATCCATGACCCGCGCCAGGCCCCTGCCGCAGCCCAGGGGCTGGCATTTCCCATCGTCGTGAAGCCCAACATCGGCGGCAGCGGCGCCGGCGTGCGCCGCTTCGACACGCTCGAGGCGCTGCAGGCCGCGGTCGAGTCCGGCACGCTCGACCTCGGGCTGGACCACACGGCGCTCGTGCAGGAGTTCCTGCCCGCGCGCGACGGCCGCATCGTGCGCGTTGAGACACTCGGCGGCCGCTTCCTCTACGGCATCCGCGTGTACACGACCGGCGACACGTTCGACCTCTGCCCGGCGGACATCTGCCGGGGTCTCGACGGCACCGAGTTGGAGCGCGCCGCCTGCCCGGCGGACGCACCCAGGACCGGCGTCCAGGTCGAGGGCTACACGCCGCCGGCGGAGATCGTGGCCGAGGTGGAGCGCATCGTCGCCGCCGCCGGCATCGACATCGGCGGCATCGAATACCTGATCGACGACCGCACCGGCCGGCACGTCTACTACGACATCAACGCGCTCTCCAACTTCGTCGCCGATTCGAAGCGGGTCGTGGGCTTCGACGCGTTCGCAAGGCTCGTGAGCTGGCTCGAGGCCGAGGCCGAACAGGCCGACCGGCGCAGCCCGGCCGTGCTGCGCCACGCCGGGAACGGCGTCGCCGTGGAAGGGAAGGTGGCCTGAGATGCGGTACGGCTACTGGCTCCCGGTGTTCGGCGGCTGGCTCCGGAACGTGCCGGACGAGGGCATGCGCGCGAGTTGGGACTACGTGCGGCGGCTGGCGCAGCGCAGCGAGGCGCTGGGCTACGACCTGACGCTGGTCGCGGAGCTGAACCTGAACGACATCAAAGGCGTCGATGCGCCGTCGCTCGACGCGTGGTCCACGGCGGCGGCGCTCGCGGCGGTCACCGATCGGCTCGAGGTCATGATCGCGGTGCGGCCCACGTTCCACGCCCCGGCGCTGCTCGCCAAGCAGGCCGCGAGCCTCGACCAGCTCTCGCGCGGCCGGCTGTCGCTGAACGTGGTGTCGTCGTGGTGGGCGGACGAGGCGCGGCAGTACGGCGTGGACTTCGACGAGCACGACCAGCGCTACGCGCGCACCGCGGAGTGGCTGAGCGTGGTCAATGGCATGTGGAGCGAGCCGCGCTTCAGCTACGCGGGGCGCTTCTATCACGTGGAGGGCGCAGTGCTCGAGCCCAAGCCGTGGTCGCGGCCGCGGCCCACGCTCTACGCGGGCGGGGAGTCGGAGGCTGCGAAAGACCTCATCGCGCGCTCGTGCGACGCCTACCTGATGCACGGCGACCCGCCCGAGCGGGTGGCGGCGAAGGTCGCCGACATGCGCTCGCGCCGCGAGCGCTGGGGCGGACCACCGCTCAAATTCGGCGTCGCGGGCTACGTCGTCTGCCGCCCGACCGAGGCCGAGGCGAGGCGCGAGGTGGAGCGCATCACCACGCTCCGCCCGGGGGCGCCCGGGTTCGAGAACTTCGGCCAATGGGTGCAGGGTACGCAGCTCGAGCAGCGCCTGAAGCTCGAGGATTATTCGGTATCGAACCGCGGACTGCGCTCGGGCCTCGTCGGCACGCCGGAGCAGATCGCCGAGCGCATCGATCAATTCGAGCGCATCGGAGTGGAATTACTATTGCTCCAATTCAGCCCGCAGCTCGAGGAGATGGAACGCTTCGCCGAGACCGTGCTCTCAGCCCGCGGGGGGCCCGCGAACGCGCCCCTGCTGGCCGGCCGGGAACTCTCAGGTCATTGACCGACCGGGCGGCAGGGTGTCACCCGAGAGGCTATTCAATACTTGACATCATAGCCGCTGGCACGCATAGCTAGTCTCCTCTCCCTGCGTCGCGACCACTGCTTCCAACCACGCGCCCGACATCGGCCGCAGCGAAGGGACGTGCCCGTGTCTCCGCGCCCGGGGCACCCGCGACCCCTCATCCTGTGCACGCACCTCGCGCTCGTCGCGTTCGCGGCGGCGTCGCCGTGCATGGGCGCCGAGCCCGCTCCGGAGCCCGCCTCCGAGCGGCGCACGGTGGGGGCGATCGAGCGCGCGCTGATCGACGCCGGGTTCGAGAACGTCACCGTACTCCCCGGCGGCGGCATCCAGATCGCCTACGAGAACCGCCGCTTGCGCCGCAGCATCGACGCGCTGGCGATCACGCGCGCGGCGGTGGGCGAGCCGATCCTCGCCGGCGAGCGCCGCCTCGGGCTCATCGCCGCGGCGATCCAGCCCCCGGAGCCCGGGCATCCGGGGACGTTCCGCGTCCTCTATCCGAGCGACGCCGAGTTCCCCGCGACACCCGACGGGCCGGTGCGCGCGCCGACGTTCGCGCACGCGCGGCTCGACATCGGCGCGCTCATCGACTACCGGGTCGGCCGCATCTTCGATCCCATGCAGGTCCGCGCGGAGCTCGAGCCGCGCCTGATGTTCAACCCCTGGCCCGGCGCGCGCGTGCGGCTCGGCGTGCTGGTCCCGCTGCGGCAGGACTTCCCCACGAGTGAACTGCAGCCGGACCTCGACCGCGTCCGTCCCGGGCGCGCGAGCGTCGACCAGTTCGGCTGGATCCCCGGGCTGTCGCTGGTGTCGTTCTCGGGCGGCTTCTTCGGCGACAACCGGTGGGGAGTGTCGGCCGGTGCGGCACGGCCGTTCCATGGCGGCGATTGGCTGATCGACCTGCAGGCCGACCGCACCGGCTTTCTCGCGTTCGCGGAGGACGGTGCGCTCTATTCGCCGCTCGACCGCACCAGCGGCTTCGCCGGGCTGACCTGGCGCCCGCCGGTCGCGGATGTGGCCGTGCGCGCGCGTGCGGGCCAGTTCCTCTACGGCGATCGCGGCGTCGACCTCGAGGTGAAGCGCACGTTCGGCGACGTCGATCTGGCCTACTTCGTCCAGCGCACGGGCGGTCAGGACCTGTTCGGCGTGCGCCTCGACCTGCCGGTGCCGCCCATGACGCGCTCCACGGGATCGTGGCTGAGCGTGCAGCCCGCGCCGCGGTTCGCGATGGACTTCCGCGACCAGGACCTGGACGTGGGTCAGTTCGTGAACGGCGTGGCCTCGCGCGAGGAGTTCCTGCGCCAGCTGAGCCGCACGTCGCTGGCCGACGGCGAGGCGCGTTACCGGGCGCGCACCGGGGAACCGGGCGCGACCGCAGCGCGAGCGCGGCAGGCGGCGAGCGACAATTGGGTGTCGTTCTCCGGCATGACCGGGTTCGTGAACACGCCGTGGGCGGGCGTGATCTCCGACCGCACGCTCGAGGCAGGCTTCGCCTCGATCCCGCGCGCGTGGGCGTACGACCACCGCGGCACCAGCGAGAACCAGCTGTTCTCCACCACGTTGGGCTTCCTGCCGCGGCTCGAGACCGCGATGCGCTGGTCGCGCATCCGTGGCTACCACAGCTTCCAGGAGATCGCGCCCGACTCGCGGCTCGTGGACATCGACCGCATGGCGAGCGCGCGCCTGGCGCTGCTCACGCCGCGCGACGGACGGCCGGGCGTGGCGATCGGGATCGACGATGCGCGCGGCCAGCGCCGCTTCCATTCGACGTATGCGGTGGCCGGGCTGCCGTTCGCGCTCGCGGGCATGCACGCGCGAGTCGCCGCCGGTTACGGGTTCCGCATCCTCGGCGCCGTGCGCCGCGTGCTCAATGGGCCGTTCGGCGCCGCGGAGCTGGCGCCGTGGTCGTGGTTGCGGGCGCAGATCGAATACGACACGGAAAAGTGGAATGCAGGACTGGGCCTGAGCCCCTGGGCGGGACTACGGTTGCGAACCGCGCTCCTGAACGGGGAGAGCTTGAGCCTCGGTGCGGGTTGGTCGCTCACGTTGTGAACCACGCGAGGAGGGTCCGGTCCGCCGGGACCGTCGCGCGACGCCGTCGTCAAAGGAGGAAGTGACATGGAGCCATTCGACATCCGTTCTCGCCGCGCCCGATGGACACTGTTCGCGGCGGCCGCCGTGGCGATCATCGCCATGATCTCCACCTGTAAGAGCATTCCCGACAACGTGCTCGGCTCGCGCGAGGGCGCGAACGAGACCGCGAATTGCATCTCGGATTGCGCGCACACCGCGAACGAGGCGATCCGCGTGGAGAGCGACCGTCACGTCGCTGCCATCCACGCCTGCGACGGCGATGCCACGTGCATCGCGCAGGAGGACGCGCGCCACACGGCAGCGGTGGATGCCATCCAGGACGGTCGCAAGGCGTGTCAGGACAACTGCCGTCACCAGGGAGGCGGCAAGGGCGGACGTTGATCACGACTGGGTTCCCAAACGCGCCGGCGTGACCGGCGGCCGGCGCGTGCATCAGGCCTTGGCAAGGGCATGGCAGCGACTTTGCTTGGTCCGTGCGGCGGGGGGCCGCATGCTGGCGTACGAGCGACACCCCAGCGAGCCGAGCCGACCAGGATTCCCATGAACATCGCAGCGACACCCAGGTACGCGTGCGGCAGGCTCGAGTCGAGCGTGCTCGCAAAGCTCGGAATGCTCGCGCTCGCCGTGATCTCACCCCCGGCGGGTGCGGCCACCGCCGCTTCCAGGCCGTCGCCGCCCGCGCACAGTGCACTCACTGCGAGCGATTCCGCGCTGCACGTGCTCCAGCGCTTCGCCTACGGCCCGCGTGCGGGCCAGGTCGCGGAGGTGGCGCGGGAAGGCGCGCTCGCGTGGCTGGACTCGCAGCTCGCCGCGGACGGGCGTGACGACCCGCGGCTCGCGGCCATCGAGCGCCGCACGCCCGCGCTGGCGCTCGATCCGGAAGACTGGGCGCGCCGCTTTGCCGCCGCACGCCGCGCGAAGCGGGAGGGCATGGCCGGCGAGGAGCGGGCCGAGGTTCGCGAGCTGACGGGCCAGGTGCGCGCACTCGTGATCGCGCGCGCGGTCACCGCCGAGGACCAGCTGCGCGAGGTCATGGCCGGCTTCTGGTTCGACCATTTCAACGTGTTCCTCGACAAGGGAGCCGACCGCTACCTGCTTCCGGGCTACGTCGAGGACGTGATCCGGCCGCGCGCGCTGGGCCGCTTCGAGGACCTGTTGCTCGCCACCGCGCAGAGCCCGGCGATGCTGTTCTACCTCGACAACGTGAAGAGCGTGGCCCCGGGCATGCAGCCCGCGCGCCGCGGCGATCCGGCGAAGCCCGCCAGGCGCCCGGTGGGCATCAACGAGAACTACGCACGCGAGCTGCTCGAGCTGCACACGCTCGGCGTGGACGGCGGCTACACGCAGCAGGACGTGATCGCAGTGGCGCGCATCCTCACCGGCTGGAGCATGCAGCCGCCGGCGCAGGGCGGCGCGTTCGTGTTCCGGCCGCGCGCGCACGACTTCGGCGAAAAGGTGGTGCTGGGCGCGCGGTTCCCGGCGGGCCACGGCGAGGAGGAGGGCGTGCGGCTGCTGCGCATGCTCGCGCGCCACCCGGCCACGATCCGCCACGTGTGCGAGAAACTGTGCGCGCGCTTCGTCAGCGACCAACCGCCGGACGGCTGCGTGGACGCTGCGGTCGGCGCCTGGCGTGCAAGCGACGGCGACATGAGAGCGGTCGTACGAGCGATCGCCCGCACCCCCGAGTTCTGGGACGAGCAGGCGATCGGCTCGAAAGTAAAGACGCCGCTCGAGTTCGTGGTCAGCGCCGTGCGTGCCGTCGGCGCGGAACCCGATTCGGGCGCGCGGCTCGCCGACGCGGTGGCACGCCTCGGCCAGCCGATCTATCGCCAGGCCTCGCCCGCGGGCTACCCCGAGCGCCAGGAGGACTGGGCGAACAGCGGCGCGCTGCTGGCGCGGATGAACTTTGCCGTGGCGCTCGCGGCCGGACGCCAGCCCGGCGCCAGCGTGGACCTGGACGCGATCCTGCCGGTGACGATCGAGAACAGCGCGCTCGTGGACGCGGTGAACGAGCGCGTGCTCGGCGGCGCGATGAGCGCGCACACGCGCAGCGTGATCGTGGCGGAGCTCGCCGACGTGCCCGACCCCGTGCGCGGCCGCGCGCTCGCGGTGGGGCTGGCGCTCGGCAGCCCGGAGTTCCAGCGGCAATGAAGGAGGCGCGATGAAGCTTTCGCGGCGGGCGTTCCTGAGGGCCGGCGGGCTGGCGATGGTGAGCTACGGCCTGGACCCGCTGTTCCTCGCGCGCGCCGTCTACGCGAAGCCGGGCGCAAGCAGCCGCGGTCGCGTGCTCGTGTGCCTGTTCCAGCGCGGCGCCGTGGACGGCCTGAGCATGCTGGTGCCGCACGGTGACGCCCGCTATTACAAGGAGCGGCCGAACATCGCGATCCCGGAAGCGTCGGTGATCGACCTGGACGGCCGCTTCGGCTTCCATCCCGCGCTGGCGCCGCTGAAACCCCTGTGGGACGCGGGTCAACTCGCGCCCATCCACGCCATCGGCTCGCCCGACCCGACGCGCAGCCACTTCGATGCGCAGGACTACATGGAGAGCGGCACGCCGGGCGTGAAGTCCACCTCGGACGGGTGGTTGAACCGCTTCTGCCAGCACCAGCGCGAGCACGAGCAGACGCCGTTCCGCGCCGTGTCGTTCGGGCCCGAGCTGCCGCGCATCCTCGCCGGGAGCGCGCCCAGCCTCGCGATCGGCGACCTGCGCGCGTTCGGCCTGCGCGCACCGAACGATGCCGCGCGTGACCGGCTCACGCGCGCGTTCGAGGCGCTCTACGAGAAGGCGCCCACCGGCCTGCTCGCGTCCTCGGCCCAGGAGGGCTTCGAGGCCGCGAACACGCTGAGAAGGATCGAGCCGGACCGCTACCAGCCTGAGCACGACGCCCGCTACCCGAACGGCCGCTTCGGCCAGTCGCTGCTGCAGATCGCGCAGCTCATCAAGGCCGATGTGGGACTGGAGATCGCCTTCGCCGACGTGAGCGGCTGGGACACGCACGTGAACCAGGGCGCCGCACAGGGGCAGCTCGCGACGCGCCTCGGTGACTTCGCGCAGGCGCTCGCCGCGTTCGCGCAGGATCTCGGTGAGCGCATGAACGATGTCGTGCTCGTGACCTGCTCCGAGTTCGGGCGCACGATCGCCGAGAACGGCAGCGTCGGCACCGATCACGGCCGCGCCACGGCGATGATGGTGATGGGCGGCGCGGTCAAGGGCGGTCGCGTGTTGGGCCGCTGGCCGGGTCTCGAGCCCGCGGCGCGCTTCGAGGGTCGTGACCTTGCCGTGACGACCGACTTCCGCGACCTGTTCGCCGAGCTCCTCGATCGGCATCTCGGCGCCGGCTCGCTCGACGCCGTGTTCCCCGGACGCACGGCGGATCCCACGCGCTATCTGGGCGCGCTTCGCACGTGAACTGACCCGCGTCTGACCCGCGGCGTGTGCGTCGCGGGGTGATTGCACGCGCTCGTGACACCCGCGCCGGCTGCGAGTGCGACCATGGACGCGGGCTGCGGATGAGCCGGAGCCGCTGATCCGGGCCGCGCGGAGGGACGATGTCGCGCACGGTCCGCTCGATCGTTGCGGTGATGGTCGCGGCAGCCGGTCTGGCCGTGCACCAGTGGCTGCTGCGGCTCGCCGACCTGCACGTCCCGTTCTTTCCGCACCTCGCGGACCCCGTGCTGTCGAAGCTGCCGACGCTGGGCATCGACAGGATCGGCGAGTTCGGGCTCATGGCGTTCATCGCCGTGTTCTCGTTCTATCACTTCCGCCGCCAGCCCGAGCGCACGCCGCTGCTGTTCGTGGCCATCGGCATCCTGTTCGCGTGCCGCGGCGTGTTCCTGTGGCTGATGCCGATCGGGGCCCCGCCGGGCGCGCCGCCCGGTCTCCTCCAGCTCTACCCGTACTCGAACCACTCCTATTTCCCGAGCGGCCACGTCGGCTTCATGTCGCTGTGCGCGTGGCTGAGCTCCGATGTGCGCTGGCGGCGGTTCTTCCTCGGCGTCGCGGTGGTGTTCGGGATGGGGACGCTGCTCGCCAAGGCGCACTACACGGCCGACCTCCTGGGCGCGCTCCTGCTCTCGCATGCCGTGGCGTCGGTCACGCTCGCCGCGACCGGGCGGACCGCCTCCTTGTCAACGGCCCGCCAAGTCTCCGACGTGGCGCCATCCGGGCAAGCCGTTGCGAACGCGACGGGACTGGCCCCCGAGCGCCCCCGCGAGCGCGCTGCAAGCCGCGCGTTCGCCTCAAGCGAGACGCCCTCCCGCCGATAACGCCGGACGACGCCCCGCGTGGCCCGGCGCTGCTCATCGCCCGGACGCTGCGGGAGACGATGACGGTCCGGTCCGCCACACCCTCAGGGATGTCGTCCCGCCGGATGGCGAAGGGAGGATGCATGTCGTACGAAGCCGAGATCAGCCGGAACAACCCCAGTGCGTTCCTGTTTCTGATCGACATGTCGGGTTCCATGACGGATCCCTATGGCAATGGCAAGCGCAAGGCCGACGGCGTCGCGGACGCCATCAACAAGCTGCTCACGAACCTGTCGATCAAGTGCACGAAGTCCGAGGGCGTGCGCGACTACTACGACGTCGGCGTGATCAGCTACGGCAAGCGCGTCGAGCCGGCGCTCGTCGGCGAGCTCGCGGGCGTGTCGCTCGCCAGCATCAGCGCGGTGGCGAACCACCCGGCGCGCGTCGAGGAGCGGACGAAGAAGGAAGACGACGGCGCCGGCGGCATCGCCGAGGTGAAGGTGAAGTTCCCGATCTGGTTCGACGCCAAGGCCGCGGGCTCGACGCCGATGTGCGAGGCATTGAAGCTCGCGCATACCACGTTGTCGGCGTGGGTCTCGAGCCACGCGTACAGCTTCCCGCCGGTCGTCATCAACATCACGGACGGCGAGGCGACGGACGGTGATCCTGCGGTGGAGGCCGAAGCGCTGCGCTCGCTGTCGACACAGGACGGCAACCTGCTGCTGTTCAACTGCCACATCTCGGGCACGTCGAGCGAGAGCATTCTCTTCGCCGATCACGAGGAAGGGCTCCCGGACCAGTTCGCGAAGCTGCTGTTCAACATGTCGAGCGTGCTGCCGGAGGCCATCCGGGAGAGTGCCGGGCGTGAAGGGTTCAAGGTCTCGGAGAAGTCGCGTGGGTTCGCGTTCAACGCGGACCTGGTCGAGCTGATCCGGTTCCTCGACATCGGCACGCGCCCCAGCAACATGCGCTAAGGGGCGGCTCACATGAACACGTCGGCGACGGCGTGGTGGGCCCCGAAGTCCGGGAACACCGCCAGCGAATACGAGGATGCGTACGCGGTGAAACCGGAGGCCCTCCGGTTCGCCGTGGCAGACGGTGCCAGCGAGTCGTCGTTCGCCCGCCAGTGGGCGGAGCTCCTGGTCGAAGGATTCGTCCAGGATGCTCCGTCCGCGGCGGCGCTTCCCGACTTCGTGACCCCGCTGCAGGCGGTGTGGGCGGAGGGGCAGAAGGGCAAGGCCACCGCCTGGTACTCGGAGCGCAAGGCGGCGGACGGCGCGTTCTCCTCGCTGCTCGGCGTCACGATCGACGGTGATCGCTGGCGTGCCGTGGCGGTCGGGGACTCGTGCCTGTTCGTGGTGCGCGCGGGCAAGATGCTGCGGGCGTTCCCGCTCGAGCGCGCGGAGCAGTTCAACAACGGACCGTCCCTCCTCTCCAGCGTCGGGCGATCGAACGCCGGCGTGTGGAGCACGGTGG
>DATNFC010000190.1:0-16450 GCA_035606545.1 Candidatus Methylomirabilota bacterium | reverse complement strand
CAGCAGCAGGAGGCGACGCTGATCGAGCAGGCGTTGGGCGCGGAGCCCGTGACCGGGTCCGGCGTCGTCGCCATGTCGGCGCGGCGGGCACCCAGCCAAGCTGGGTCGGGGGGAGCGTGAGCGCGGAGGTGAAGGTCCCGCGGCTCGCGGAGTCCATCTCGGAGGCGACGCTCGTCGAGTGGCTCAAGGCCGACGGCGCCGAGGTGCGGGCCGACGAGCCCATCGCCACGCTCGAGACCGACAAGGCGGCGGTGGAGATCGTCGCCGACATCGAGGGCACGCTCACGCACGTCCGCAAGCCCGGCGACGTGGTGAAGGTCGGCGACGTGCTGGCGCGGATCGCGAACGGAGCCGCGGCGCCCGCAGCGCCTGCTGCGAAGCCGGACGCGAAGCCCGACGTGAAGCCGAACGCGAAGCCCGCTCGCGCGCCGGCGGCTGCCGTCGCGCCGCCGCCGAAGAGCGCTTCGCCGGCAAGCGCGCCGGCGTTGTCACCCGCGGTGCGACGCATTGTCGAGGAGCGCACGCTGGATCCCGCAGCGATCACCGGCACGGGCCCCGGCGGCCGCATCCTCAAGGAGGATGCGCTGCGCCAGGCCGACGCGCCGAAGCCGGTTCCCGCGCAGGGCGCCGGCCGGACGCCCGCGCGCGTCGAGGAGCCGGCCGCGGAGCCGGCGCCGGGCGCGGAGCCGTCCGCCGACGGCGACCGCGTCGTGCCCATGAGCCGCATCCGGTTGAAGATCGCCGAGCGCCTGGTGCAGGCGCAGCAGACGGCGGCGATCCTCACCACGTTCAACGAGATCGACATGACGCGCGTGATGGACGTGCGCGCGCGCTACAAGGACGCGTTCGAGAAGAAGCACGGGGTCAAGCTCGGGTTCATGAGCTTCTTCGCGCGCGCCTGCGTGCAGGCGCTGAGCGACGTCCCGGCGGTGAATGCCGAGATCCGCGGCACCGACATCGTGTACCACTCGGCCGTGCACCTGGGCATCGCCGCGAGCACCGAGCGCGGCCTCGTGGTGCCGGTGGTGCGCGACGCCCAGGCGCGCGACCTCGCCTCGCTCGAGCGCGAGATCGCACGCCTGGCGCTACGTGCGCGCGACGGGCTGCTGACGCCGCAGGAGCTCTCCGGCGGCACGTTCACGATCACGAACGGCGGCGTGTTCGGCAGTCTGCTGTCGACGCCGATCCTTAACCCGCCACAGAGCGGCATCCTCGGCATGCACAAGATCGAGAAGCGCCCGATCGTGGTCGACGACCAGGTCGTGGTGCGGCCCATGATGTACGTGGCGCTCTCGTACGACCACCGGTTGATCGACGGCCAGCAGGCGGTGACGTTCCTCGTGCGCGTGAAGGAGCGCCTCGAGGATCCCGAGCGCATGCTGCTGGCGGTCTGACGCGCGCGATGGCCGGCGACTCGTTCGACCTCGTCGTCATCGGAGCGGGGCCCGGCGGCTATGTCGCCGCGATTCGCGCCGGGCAGCTGGGCCTCAAGACCGCCTGCGTCGAGAAGTACCCGACGCTGGGCGGCACGTGTGTCAACGTGGGCTGCATCCCGAGCAAGGCGCTGCTCGACTCGAGCGAACACTACGAGCGCGCGCGCAACGGCCTCGCGGCGCACGGCGTGAACGTGAGCGGCGTTTCACTCGACTTGAAGACGATGCACGCACGGAAGGCGAAGGTCGTGGCCGAGCTGACGCGCGGCATCGACGGCCTGCTGAAGAAGAACAAAGTCGAGCGCATCGTCGGCACCGCGCGAATCGTCTCGGCGCGCGAGGTGGAGGTGCGCGGCGAGTCCGGCAGCCGCCGGCTCACGGCCGGGCACATCCTCATCGCCACCGGCAGCAAGCCGATCGCGCTCCCCGGTTTCGCGATCGATGACCGCCGCGTGATCCACAGCACGCACGCGCTCGCGCTCGAGACCGTGCCCGCGAGACTGCTCGTCATCGGCGCCGGCGTCATCGGCCTCGAGCTGGGCTCGGTGTGGCGACGGTTGGGCAGCGAGGTGACCGTGCTCGAGTACATGGACCGCGCGCTCCCGGGTGTGGACACGGCGAGTGCGAAGCTCCTCCAGCGCTCGCTCGAGCGCCAGGGGATCTCGTTCCGCTTCGGCGTTTCCGCCCGCTCCGCAACCGTCGTCGGGGAAGAGGTGCGCGTCGAGGTGGCTCCGAATTCCGACGCCGCGCCGGAGACGCTCACGGCCGACGCGGTGCTGGTGGCCGTGGGACGGCGGCCGTACACCGACGGCCTCGGCGCCGCCGAGCTGGGCGTGAAGCTGGACGCGAAGGGCCGCGTGCTCGTGGACGAGCACTTCCGGACCAGCGTCCCCGGCGTCTACGCGATCGGCGATGTCATTGCCGGCCCGATGCTCGCGCACAAGGCGGAAGAGGAGGGCATCGCCTGCGTCGAGCGCATGGCCGGCGTGGCGGGTCACGTCAACTACGCCTGCATCCCGAACGTGGTCTACACGCATCCCGAGCTGGCTTCGGTCGGCGTCTCGGAGGACGAAGCGCGCGAGCGCGGGCTCGACGTGCGCGTGGGCACGTTCCCGTTCCAGGCGAACGGCCGCGCCAAGGCGATGGGTGACCGCGAGGGTCAGGTGAAGCTCGTGGCCGACGCCGCCACCGACCGCCTGCTCGGCGCGCACATCGTGGGCGCGCGCGCGAGCGACATGATCGCCGAGCTGGTGGTGGCCATGGAGCTGGGTGCGAGCGCCGAAGACGTGGCGCGCTCCGTGCACGCGCACCCGACGCTGCCCGAAGCGGTGAAAGAAGCGGCACTCGGCGTGGCGGGACGGGCGATCCACATCTAGCAGCCGCTCGGGCGAGCTCGCGGGCCCTCAGCGATCGACTTCCCGCGCGTCTCTGTTCACGACGTGAGCACCTCGACACCGTCGTGAGCACGCCGTACGAAACGTGGTGCAGTGGGACACGACACTGCGCGCGGCGAACACGCCAGCCGATGTGAAAACGCTGTTCGCACGCGTTTTCGCTTGCCGTGGCGAAATGCAATCCCGCAGACTTCTCCCGTTGTTCCCGTTCGCGTCCCCCCCCTTTGCGCGAGCGCCTGGTGGCCCGCAGATCCCCGGCCACCGCTCCACCCCGACGACATACCTCCGCCCCCCTCGCAGGAGTGCCTCTATGAGGCTCGTGCCAACCCGGGCATGGGCAGCGCTCGCGCTGCTGCTCGTGACCTCGCTTCCCGCAGCGGCCGTCTCGCCCGTGCCCGTGACCATCGGCCCCAGCCGCGACGGCGTGCTGCACGACCTGCAGCGTGTCGTCGACCGCTACTTCGGCCCCGGTCGCATCGACGTGCGCACGGGCTACATCGGCGCGCGCGCCGGGGACCCGGATCCGTGGATGTGGAGCACCGTACCCGGCAAGTCCGTCCTGCTGACGCTCCTGGAAAAGAAGTACTCGTCCGGAACGATCGGCTGGTACGGCGAGAAGGGCGCGGTGCCGCTGATCGACGGCCTCGACGACGGGCTCGTGCTGGAGCGTTCACGGCTCCGCTCGACGCCGATCTCAGTGCGGCTGCCCACCACGGTCCGGCGCTTCGGCTTCTACGTCGCCCGCGAGGCGGGCGGCGCCGGCATCGACGGCGATCCCGACGGCCACACCTACTTCTCCAACCGTGTGCTCAACGACGCCGGCTCGACGACCGCGAAAGCCAGCCATGCGCCGTGGGACGGCGATGTGCAGATGCTGGTGTACGACCTGTCGCGGCTCGTCGCGCCCGACACCTGGCTCGTGGCGTGCGAGTACTCGAACACGAGCCGCACCATCGGTGTCGGTGACGGCGAGAGCGACAACGACTACTCGGACATCCTGTTCATCGTCTCCGGTGTGGGCGTGACCCCGACGCAGACGAGCACGTTCGGCAGGTTGAAGGCGCTGTATCGCTGATCCCCCCACCAGCGGCGCCTCGCGCGGGCGCCCGGCCACGCCGGGCGCCCGCTGCTTTTTTCGATGGCTCCGGTGCGAGGTCCCACGCGGCAACGTCCGGTTGACCGCGCTCGCGGTCGTCGCGCATCTTCCTGCGAATGACCACGCTCGAGCTGGGCGACTGGACCGCGCACACGGTGGACGCGGGCTACCTGTGGCTGGATGGCGGCAGCATGTTCGGCTCGGTGCCGAAGCCGCTCTGGAACCGCACGAATCCGGCAGACGAGCGCAATCGCATCCGGCTCGCCATGCGCTGCTGGCTGCTCCGGGGCCACGGTCGCACCGTGCTCGTGGACGACGGTCTCGGCGGCAAGTTCACCGACAAGCTCCGCGACATCTACAGGGTGGAGCCCGAGCCGTCGCTCGAGCACTCGCTCGCGGCGGTGGGCGTGAAGCCGGGTGACATCACCGACGTCGTGCTCACGCACCTCCACTTCGACCACGCCGGCGGCTCGACCCGGCGCGGGGCGAACGGCCTCGAGCCAACGTTCCCGAACGCGCGCTGGTACGTGCAACGCCGGAACTGGGAGAACGCCCACGCCCCGAACCCGCGCGAGCGCGCGAGCTACATGCCCGAGAACTACGACGCGCTCATGGAGCGGGGCGTGCTCACGCTGTGGGACGGGCCGCAGCAGCCGTGGCCCGGCTTCGAGACCATCACGGTGAACGGCCACACGCGCGGGCAGCAGCTCGTGCGCGTCGCGGGCGGCGGGAAGGCCGCCTACTTCGTGAGCGACCTGATCCCCACCGCGGCGCACGTCCGCATCCCGTACGTGATGGGCTACGACGTGGCGGCGATCGAGACCATGGAGGAGAAGCGCGCGCTGCTCACTCGCGCGGTCGCCGAGAACGCGTGGATCGTGATCGAGCACGACCCGGAGACGGCGATCGCGCGCCCGGTGGCTGACGGTGACGACTTCACGTGGGCGGAGCGGATCCCAGCCCAGGGGGTCGCGGCGCGTTAGCGCCGCGTACGGGGCCGCCGCCGCATGTTCCACTCGCTGTTCGCCTCGTGGATGCAGTTCGTCCACGACCAGGGCTATCTGGGCGTGTTCCTGATGATGGCGATCGAGTCCACCGTGTTCCCGCTGCCCTCGGAGTTGGTGGTGCCGCCGGCGGCGTACTGGGTGACGCAGGGCCGGTTCACGTTCTGGGGCGTGGTGCTCGCCGCGACGGCGGGCTCGTGGTTCGGCTCGGCGGCGTCGTACTGGGTGGCTCGTGCCGTCGGCCGGCCGCTGATCCTGCGCTACGGCCGCTACGTCTTCCTGCCGGAGAAGAAGTGGCTGCTCGCCGAGCAGTGGATCCACCACTACTCGGTCGTGGGCATCTTCTTCGCGCGCCTGCTGCCGGTCGTGCGCCATCTCGTGTCGCTGCCGGCGGGTGTGGCGCGCATGAAGTTCCTGCCGTTCACGCTCAGCACGCTGCTGGGCTCGTTCGTGTGGAGCTGGGTGCTGGCGCGGTTCGGCCAGGAGGTGCTGGGGAGCGATCCCAAGCTGCTCACCGACCCCGACGCGCTCGTGCACGCGCTCAAGGCGAAGCTGGCGTGGCTCGTGATCGGCGTGCTGGCTCTGCTCGTGGGCTACATCGCCGTGGACCTGATCGGCCGCCGCTGGCGCGCCGGGGTTGGCTCCGATGTCCGGCGTTGAGCTTGCCGGCGTCAGCAAGGCGTTCGGCCGCGAGGGCGCCGGCCTCGCCGTGAACGACGTGACGCTGACCGTGGCCGCGGGCGAGTTCCTGGTGCTCGTGGGTCCCTCGGGCTGCGGCAAGTCGACGCTGCTGCGCATGGTCGCGGGGCTCGAGGAGGTCACGTCGGGCGAGATCAAGATCGCCGGCCGCCGTGTCAACGACGTGGCGCCACGCGATCGCGACGTGGCGATGGTGTTCCAGAACTACGCGCTCTACCCGCACATGAGCGTGTTCGAGAACCTCGCGTTCGGCCTGAAGCTGCGCAAGGTTCCGCGCGACGACGTGCGCCGGCGCGTGGAGACGGCCGCGGGCGCGTTGGGCCTCGAGGCCTACCTCGAGCGCAAACCGCGCGAGCTCTCGGGCGGCGAGCGCCAGCGCGTGGCGCTGGGACGCGCGATGGTGCGCGAGCCGAAGGTGTTTCTGTTCGATGAGCCGCTTTCGAACCTGGACGCGAGGTTGCGCGTGGAAATGCGCGCCGAGATCCGCCGGCTGCACCGGCGCGTGGGCGCGACGATGATCTACGTCACCCACGACCAGGTCGAGGCCATGACCATGGGAGACAGGATCGCCGTGCTCCAGCGCGGCGTGCTGCAGCAGGTCGCCGATCCACACACGCTCTACGCCCGCCCGGCGAACACGTTCGTCGCCGGCTTCATCGGCACGCCGCCGGTGAACCTGTTCGCGGCCCGCGCCACCGCGGATGGGAACGGCCTCGAAATAGGCGGCGCGCGCTGGAGCGTGGGCGAAGCGCAGCGTGCCGCGCTCGCCGGCCGTGGCGGCGGCGCGGTCACGGCGGGCGTGCGCCCCGAGGATCTGCGCACGGCGGCGCAGGGGCTCGCGGCGACGCTCGAACTGGTGGAGCCGCTCGGCAGCGAGACGCTGCTCCACTGGAAGTCGACCACAGGCGACCACATCTCACGCGCGGGCGGTGGCGAGATGCCCGCCGTGGGCACGCGCGCCACGCTCGAGCCGCGAGCCGATGGCGTGCTGTTGTTCGAGCCCGCGACCGGCGCGTCGCTGCTGCCGGCCGCCGCGGGCGCCGCAGCGGGGCGCTGAGCGCCTCAGCCCGGCTTGCGCGCCACGAGGCGCGCGAGCAGCGGTGGTGCGCCATCCGGTGTTTCCTCGTGCTGCTCGACGAGGAGCGATGGGAACGCCGTGAGCAGCTCGCGGTTCCGCAGCAGGAAGCGCGAGCGCCGCGGATGGCCGTAGAGCTGCTGGCCGTCGCGGAACGTCTCGTAGAGGAGCAGGCCGCCCGGCGCGAGCGCGCGCTCGATCCACGGGAATAGCGGCCGGTGGAGGAAACGCACGACCACGATCAGGTCGAACGGTGCTTTCGCATCCGCTGGGACCGCGCGCTCGAGGTCCACCGCAGCGAACGCCACGGCGACCCCATGTCGCTGCGCGAGCGCACGTGCGCGCTCCAGCGCGGACGGGTCCACGTCCCAGCCCGCTGTGTTCCAGCCCGTGAGCGAGAGGTAGACCGCCGCGCGCCCCGAGCCGCAGGCGAGGTCGAGCGCAAGGCCGGGCCCTGCGCCACGATCGATCCGAAGGCTGCGCGCCCGCGACGCCTCGCGCTCGATGAACTCCCCCGGCGACCACAATCGAGACGCGGTCTTGACCGAGGCGTGCCCCTCCGGCTCCGACGCGAGCGTGCGCTCGAGCCAGCCGACCCTCGAGTAGCCGAGCGCGGCGAGCGCTGTTGCCGCTTCGCGCGCGCGTTCGGGCACGTCGTGCACCACGAGCACCGGCAGCTCGCGCGACGGCAGCTCGGCGCGTCGCGTCACGAACTCTTCGGGCGAGACCCGCCCCGCGCCCTCCGCGTGGCCGCGCGCGAATGCCGTCTCGTCACGCGTGTCGAGCAGCCGGGCGCCCGGGAGCGCCGCGAACGCGCCGGCGATCGAGGCGAAGCTGCGCGGCGGACTGGCCACGGGCATCGCGTGGTCGTTCGTCACAGCGGGTCGGACCCCTCAGCCGTGAACAATGGGCAGGTCGCAGCAATCCCCGGTGGGGATGGGGCGGCCGTGAGGGCAGCGTCGCGGGTGACCGAGGAACGCGCAAATGGAGTTCGCCACGGACGGGTCAATGACGTGCTCCATCAGGCAGGCGGTCTGCTCCACCTCGTCCTCCGGCAGGTGGAGCGCCGAGGAGAACAGCACCTCGGCGAGCCGCCGGCGGCGGATCAGGTCGCGCGCCCGCTTCTTGCCGCGCGGCGTGAACCCGAGCGGCGCCACCGGCGAGGCGAGGAGCCCGCTCTCGTGCATGCCCTTGAGCGTGCGCCGGGTGTCGACCACGTCGGGCAGCTGCACGCGCTCGGGCGCGAGCGTCGCGCGCCGCTCGTCGGCGAGCCAGAGCTGGATCAGTACCTCGTCGTAGCGGCGCTCGATCTCCTGGCTCGGGACCGTGAGGTCGGCGAGCCGGCCGTGCGCCAGCTCGATGCGGCGGTCGGCCAGCAGGCCGACGCGGGTCGCGTGCGTCACCGTGACCACGGTGTGACCCTCCGCGTGCAGCTCTTCGAACAGCGTCAGCACCTTGCTCTCGTTCGCCTCGTCGAGGTTGCCGGTGGGCTCGTCGGCGAGCAGCAGCCGCGGCTGGTTGACGAGCGCGCGCGCCACGCACACGCGCTGCTGCTCGCCGCCCGAGAGCTCGGCCGGCCGGTGCTGCGCGCGGTCACCCAGGCCGACGCGATCGAGCGCCGCGCGCGCCTCGTCGGCGTCGGCCACCGAGTGGTAGTGCTGCGCGACCATCACGTTCTCGAGCGCGGTCAAATAGGGGAGCAGGTGGAACTGCTGGAACACGACGCCGATCTTTTCACGGCGAAACCTCGCGCGCTCGCTTTCGTTCAGCTGCGTCAACTCGATGCCGTCCACCCACACGCGCCCGGCGGTGGGGGAGTCGAGCGCCCCGAGCACGTGCATGAGCGTGCTCTTGCCCGAGCCCGAGGGGCCCATGACCGCGAGCCACTCGCCCTGGGCGATCTCGAGGTCGACGCCGTCGAGCGCCTTGAGCGCGCCGTAGGCGCGGGTGACGCCCTGGAGCTGGACGAGCGGCGCGCCGACGACTGCACCCTTCGCGGCGCTCATCCGTCCTCCCGCAGCGCGCGTGCGGGCTCGATCGCGAGCGCGAGCCGGATCGGCCCCGCGGCGGCGACGAGCGCGGTGAGCATCGCGAGCGCCACCACGAGCGGCGGCACGCCGGGCTGGAGCGTGAGCGTGGCGTGGAACACCTCGCGGCCGATGAACAGCGCGAACGCCGCTCCGATGAGCCACCCGAGCACGCCGCCGACGAGCCCGATCGCGGCCGATTCGGCGAGGAAGCGTCCGATGATGCGCCGACGCGGCGCCCCGACCGCCTTCAGGAGCGCGATCTCGCGCTTGCGCTCGAGCGCCAGGTCCGTGAGCGTGCCGTACGCCGAGAGCGCGCCCGCGGCGAGTGCGGCGAGCGTCACGAGCAGCATGAGTCGCCGCATGCGGTCGAGCAGTCCCTGCTCGGTGGCGGAGAGCGCGCGCAGCGGCAGCGCCTCCATGCCGCCGCCGCGCTGGAGCTGCGCGGTGGCGCGCTCGACGGCGTCCACACCTGGGCCAGAGTGGTGCGGATCGCCCTCGACGCGCGCCTGGACGAGGCTCACGCGACCCGGCTCGCCGGCCAACGCCTGCGCGGTGCCCAGCGGCAGCCACAATGCCTCCTCGTCGCTCGTGCCCGAAGCGAACGTGCTGCCGAGGTGCACGTGCACGAGGTGCGAGCCAGCGAAGCCCGAGAGCGAGAGCGGGTCGCCTTCGTGCCAGCCCATGCGCCGGGCGAGCGTGACGCCCGCGAGCGCCTCGCCGGC
This sequence comes from Candidatus Methylomirabilota bacterium, assembly GCA_035606545.1. Classification (GTDB taxonomy): domain Bacteria; phylum Eisenbacteria; class RBG-16-71-46; order RBG-16-71-46; family RBG-16-71-46; genus JAIOPA01. The sequence continues at coordinate 6,997 of DATNFC010000190.1, read as the reverse complement.
CGCTCCGCTCAGCTTCCACGACGGGTGGAGCCTGAGGAGCGCCGCGAGATCGGCGCCGGCGATCGGGATGGCGTGGCTGCCGGCGAACGCCGTGGCGTAGAGCACGGGCACGCCGTCGACGCCCGCCGCCGCGCAGCGCGCGCGTGCCTCGCGCTCGTCGAGGAAGCGCTCGCCGCTCGCCGTGGACGGCGCGATCACGAGGTTCGGTCCCAACGCCCGCAACTCTCGAGAAAGTTTCACCCCGACATCACCCGACACGTGCAACAGCGCGGCTGCGACCGACGCGCCGATCGCCACCGCCAGGGCCGCGAGCCCCGCGGTGCCGCGACGTTTCCACAGCGAGGCCCACAGCAGCCGCGCCTCCATCCGCATGCGCGCGTCAAGCACGGAGCGCCTCGATGGGATGGAAGCGGAGTGCCAGGCGCATCGGACCGATCGTGCCGGCCACGGCGACCACCGCGGCGACGAGCAGCGCTGCGGGCAGCAGCAACGGCTGTGCGCTCGCGGGAGCCGCGAACGCCTCGCCGCGGATCGCCACGGCGGTGCCGGTGCCGATCAGCCAGCCGAGCGCGCCGCCGGCGAGCGCGACGACCAGCGACTCGGTCAGGAGCAGCACCGCGAGCTGCGCGCTCGTGGCCCCGAGCGCACGCATCAGCCCGAACTCGCGCGCGCGCTCGACGACGCCGGCGGTCGTGGTCGAGACCAGTCCCAGCGTCGAGGCGGTGAGTGCTGCGACCGCCAGCAGCAGCATGAGCAGGTTCAAGCGCCACACCACGCCCGCCTCGCCCGCGACCAGCTCGGTGAGCGGCACCACCTCGCAGCCCGGCACGGCCGTGCCCAGGTCGCGGGCGATGTTCGCGGGATACGCCGTGCACATGTAGCGCTCGAAGCCTTCCGGGTCGCGCGCGGGATCCGGCGGGTGGAAGCCTCCGGGGCCCCGTGCGGCGGGCTCGGGCTTGACGAGCGCCGAGAGCGCGACGCGGTCCACTTCGGTTGCGCGCCCCGCGAGCCGCTGGGCCAGCGCCAGCGGCAGCCACAACCGGCGGTCGTCGAGGCCGCCTGCGTCCGCGACCGCGGCCACACGCACGCGCTCATGACCCAGCACGGTCGCGAGCTCGATCGCGCCGCCCACGCCCGTGCCCAGCTCGCGCGCGAGCGCGCGACCGATGACGACGGCCGCCGTGGTGTCGTCGGGCCAGTCGCCCTCGATCCGCCAGCTCGGGTGCAGCGACGCCAGCCCGGTGCGCCACGGCCCGGCCGCGGTCGAGACCTCGTGCGCGAACCACGTGCCGGTGGCGGCGACGTCGCGTCCGGCCACTCGCAGGCGCACGTCCAGCTCGGGCGCGGCGGCGAGCACGTTGTTGCGCCAGAACGTCGAACGCAGCGCCGCGACCGCGCTCTCCGGGAGCGCCACGCCGGCGCGCGCCACGTCGATGCCGCCGGTCGCGTCGGGACGCCACGAGGCGCCCTCGGGGCGCATCACGAAGTTGGGCCCGGCCGCGCGCAGCGTGCGCGCGAGGTCGTCGCCGACCTGGAGCGCGAGCGTGCCGAGCGCGGTCGCCACCCCGGTGCCCAACGTCACCGCGAGCAGCGCCAGCAGCACGCGCGAGCGCCGCGCGCGGAGCGAGCGCACGAGCAGTCTCGCGAGCACCGTCAGCGCCCCTTCGCCAGCGTCGCCGCGGCGGCGAGGTCCGCGAGCTCCAGGACCACGCGCGAGTCCTCGACCCGCGAGCGCACGGGCACCGGGTTACAGCCTCCCGGCCGGCCGAGCGAGGACAGCGCGATCGGCGACGTGCAGTTGCGGCACACGGCGGCGCCGCCCTCGAGGAAGTAGCCGATCGGGCCGCAGATCTCGCACGCGTCCAGGTTCGTGCGCACCTCGCCGGCGACGCGGATGGCGAAGAAGCGCACGCTGCCCGTTGCGGTCGGCGCTGTGAAGAAGTGCATGCGGCCGTCGGCGAGCAGTCCGGCGTCGAACGCCACGGCGCCGCCGTCGGGCGTGAGCTCGGTCGCCGGCTCGGCTGCCGGGATGCGCGCGCGCGAGACGAACGACGCGGCGAGCAGGGCCACGACGAGCAGTCCCAGCGCGGCGAAGCCGCGCCGCCACGTGCGCTCGCGCGACGCCGCGGCCCGCGCGAGACGCGCCTCGGCGCCGGTCGCGACCGGCGCGGCCGATCCGCCCCCGGGCGAGCGCCCCGCGCCGAGCAGCATCCAGCCCACGGCCAGCGCCAGAGTCAGCGTGAACAGCAGCAGCTCGTTCTTGACGATGGGACCGACGAGCGCCATCTCGGCGCGCGAGGCCGGCAGCACCTTGCCCTCGGAGAGCTCGTGCAGCCCGCCGACCACGAGCTGGAACGCCACCAGCAGCAGCACCGCTGTGGTGAGCGAGAAGAACGGTTTCAGCGACACCTTGAGCGCGCCGCGCGCGAACGCCACACCGAACGCGGTCGCGAGCGCCAGGCCCACGAGCGCGCCGGCCCAGAGCTGGAGCCCGCTGGAGTTGAACTGCGCCGCGGCGAGGAACACCGCGGTCTCGAAGCCCTCGCGCACCACCATCACGAATCCGAACGCGGCCACGCCGAGCGCGCCGCTCGCCGCCCCGCGTGCGAGCCCGCTCGAGATCTCCTCCTTCATCCGCGGCGCCGCGCGCCACATCCACACCGTGAGCGTGAGCACGAACACCGCGCCCACGAGCATCGCCGTGCCCTCGACGATCTCCTCGTTGTACGTGATGCGCGTGGCGAGCAGCGCGAGCGCCACCGACGCGGCGAGCGCGACGCCGGCACCGGCGAGCAGCGCGCCCATCAGGTCGCCGCGGCCCTGCCGGCGCAGGAGCCCGGAGGCGATGGCGAGCACGAGCGCCGCCTCGACGCCCTCGCGCAGCGTGATGACCAGGGCTTCGAACACGCGTCAGGCCTCCTCGGGTCGGACGAGCGGGCCCGCACTCGCGAGCGGTGAGGACCCGGGCGCGAGCGCGCTCTTCCACGCCTGGCACACGCGCGGCGAGCAGAAGCCGAACGCCGCCTCGTTCAGCGTGTAGCGCTGGCTCTTGCCGTCGCGCCGCACGTGCACGATGTCCAGGTCGCGCAGGATGCGGAGCTGGTGGGAGGTCGCCGAGAGCGAGGCCCCGAGCGCCCCCGCGAGGTCGCTCACGCACAGCTCGCCGAGCGAGAGCGCGTACACCATCTTGCTGCGCGTCGGATCGCCCAGCGCGCGGAACATGCGCGACAGCCGCTCGACGTGCGCGTGGTCCTCGAGCGCGCGCCGCGCGCGCTCGGCCGCGGGGTCCGTGGCCGCACGCGCCGCAGCGGTTCGGCGCGGCCGCGGCGGCCGCGGCGCGCGCGCGGGCCGGCGGCGGGTGGAGCGGGGACCGGGCATGGGGCCTCCTCTAGCCGACATGAACACTTGAGAATATCTTCACGCGTCGCGCACTATCCACGCCGCGGTCCGTGGCCGTCAAGCTCCTGCCCCGGTGCGCGTTCGGGCATTGACCCGGCCGCGGCGCGAACTCGATACTGGGCAGGGCCCGACCTCCCCGTTCCGGGCTTCCGTCGGCGTACCGGGCACCCCGCACCACGCCGTGGACGCATGCGCGCCGCGGGCCGGCTCCGGCCCAGCCCGGGAGCGCTCCGCGTTCGGACGAGAGGCATGTTCGCGCGAATCCTCCTGCTGTCGCTGGCGATCCTGATCCCCGCCCTGTCGCGGGCGGCCGTGGCATTGCCGGCGAGCCCGAAGCCGCGGCAGAGCGAGGCCGACCGGCTGCTCGCCGACGCCGAGCGGCGGCTCACGCATCACACGTTCGAGTCGCGCCGCGTCGCCATCCGCGAGCTGGAGGAGGCGTGCGAGCTCGAGCCCCAGCGCGTCGACCTGATGCTGCGGCTCGCGCGCACCTACGCCGACGCCGGGTTCACGAAGCAGTCGCGGCTGCGCTTCGAGCGCGCGCTGAAGATCGCGCCCGACAACGCCGAGGCGCGCATGGGGCTGGGCTACGCCTGGCGGCGCGACTGGCTCAAGTACCTCGAGCGCCGCTCGCTCGACCGCGCCATCGAGCATTTCGCCGCGAGTGCGCGGCTGGATCCGCAGCGCAGCGACGCCTGGCTGATGGTGTCGGCGCTCGAGGTGGAGAAGAACGACCTGCCGGCCGCGCGCGCGGCCGCCGAGCATGCGCTCGATGCCGACCACGTGCGCGCCGACTGCCTGCTCGCCGGCGCGTCGTTGCGCTGGCGGCAGGGCGACGTGGGCGGCGCCGACAGCCTGTTCCGGATCGCGTTCACCCGGCTCCGTCGCAGCGTGCGCGACCGCTTCGAGGACTTCGCGCCGCTCGTGACCGAGCAGGACACGACCGCGTTCGGGCAGCTGCCGATGAACCAGCGCGCCGAGTTCGTGCGCCGGTTCTGGAGCGAGAACGATCCCGACCTGGTGACGCCCGAGAACGAGGCGCAGCTCGAGTACTGGGCGCGCGTGGCGCAGGCGTACTTCCTGTTCTACGACCCGGTCCACCGCGAGTGGGACGAGCGCGGCGACATCTACGTGCGCTACGGCCCGCCGCAGGCGGTCACGTACAACCCCGTCGGCACCGGGCTCTACGGCATCCGCGGCGGCGCGAACCAGGTGGCGTTCCCGGTGAACGTGCTGGTGTGGGCCTACCCGCAGCTCGGCATGGTCGCGGTGATGCAGGACCGTTCGCTCAACGGCCGCTACGAGCTGCCGCCGGCGTGGGACCACGACACCGACCCGATTCCCGATCCGGTCGTGGTCGCGAACCTCGACGTGGTCACGACGCGCGGCTTGAAGGGCGTGTTCCCGACGCTGCCGCCGGGGGCGCGGCCGATCGAGGTGTCGTCGCAGATCGCGCGCTTCGAGGGCGAGAGAGGCACGCCGTCGCTGTTCGCCGGCGTCGCCGCGCCGGGGAATCCCACGGACACGCTGATGGCGGACATCGTTGTGCTCGACAGCACGATGCGCGAGGTGGCGCGCCTGCGCCGGCCGCTCTCGCCGTCGGCGTGCGATGCGGGCGGCCTGCGCGTCGCCGACTTCCAGCTGCCGCTCGGGCCCGGGGACTACGTCGTGGGCACGAGCGTGCGCGGGGGCGGGCGTCGCGGCGCACGGCGCGAGTTCCTGCACGTGCCCGCGATCGACTCGGTGTTGAGCGTGAGTGACCTGCTCGTCACCTGCGGCGTGCCGCCGGTGCTCGAGAACAGCGTCCAGCTCGACGCGAACCCTTCGGGCCGCGTGCCGCCCGGGCAGCCGCTCGTCGCCTACTTCGAGGTCTATCACCTCGCCCGCGATCCCGAGGGCCAGGGCCGCTTCGAGTACGAGACCGCAGTGCATTCGGCGGCCGCCGACAACCGGATGTGGTTCCAGCGCTGGCTGTCGCCGCGGCGCGAGGGCGAGGGTCTCGGCGTGACGCGGCAGGACGCCGTGTTGGGCACGGTGCGACGCCAGTTCGTGAGCGTCCCGGTGCGATCGCTGGCGCCCGGGAACTACCGGTTGGATCTGATCGTGCGCGACGTCCTGACCGGCGACGAGCAGAAGCGCTCGGCGTTCTTCACCCGCGAACCGGACGCGCGTTAGGTTGTTGTTGAGAATGCGCGCTCGCGCGCCAGCGCTGCGCGCGGACGTGGCCGGGCGCGAGGCTCATGTCCGCGCGCGGGCGGGCCGATAACCCCTTGTGACGTATCACACGCGACCGCCCGAGGGACCCCATGCCGGACACCAAGCCGCGCATCCTGATCGTGGATGACGAGCCCGATCTCCTCACCGTGCTGCGTTTCGGACTCGAGGCCGCGGGATTCGAGGTCCTGCAGGCGAGCGACGGTGAGCAGGCGCTCGCGCTCGCGCGCCAGCACATGCCCGACCTCATGATCCTGGACCTCATGCTGCCGCGCATGGACGGGTACAAGGTGTGCCGCGCGCTCAAGTTCGACGAGCGCTACCGGAGGATCCCGATCTTCATCTTGAGCGCGCGCTCGGGCGAGACCGACCGCCGCCTCGCGGTGGAGCTGGGCGCCGACGAGGTGCACACGAAGCCCTACGACATGAGGGCACTCATCGAGCGCGTGCGTGCGCGCGTCGAGGAGGGCGAGCGCCGCGCTGCGGCGTAGCGAGGCTCCGCTTCGAGATCCTCGCGGCCCGGTACCGTCAGCGCGCGACGGACCCCGCTTCCGGGTGCAGCGCGACCACGGCCAGGAGCCTCGCGTGCAACGCCGCGTTCGCGGTCACGATGCGGCGGCCGTCCAGGCGGAACGGTTCGCCGTCGTAGCCGGTGACGAGACCGCCGGCTTCGCGCACGATCAGCGAGCCCGCCGCGACGTCCCACGGGTTCAGGTTCCCTTCCCACATGCCGTCGAAGCGGCCCATGGCCACGTAGCACAGGTTCAACGCCGCCGAGCCGTCGCGGCGCACACCCTGGGCGCGCAGCAGGAACTCCTGGAACAGCGGCAAATGCCGCTCGGGGTGCTCGCGTACGTCGTAGGGGAAACCGGTCACGAGCAACGCGGCCTCCACTTCGGCGATGGGCGAGACGTGGATCGTGGCGCCGTTCAGCGTCGCGCCGTGGCCGGCCTGGGCGGCGAACATCTCGTCGCGCACCGGATCGTAGACCGCACCCGCCGTGAGGGCGCCGTCCACCTCGACGCCCACCGAGACGCAGAAGAACGGGTAGTTGTGCGCGTAGTTCGTGGTGCCATCGAGTGGATCGCACAACCAGCGCACGCGCGCCGAGCGGGCGCCCGCGGCGCCCGACTCCTCGGCCAGGATCGCGTGGTCGGGGAAGCGCTCGCGGATGCGGGCGAGGAGCAGCGCCTCGGAGCGCCGGTCGTACTCGGTGACGAGGTCGATGCGTCCCTTCTTCTCCGGCGCGTGCGCGCGCCCGTGGCCCTCGAGCAGGATGGCTCCGGCCTCGCGCGCGAACGCGCACGCCGCCTGCCCGAACGCTCGCGCGTCCGGCGCGCTCACGTGCGCCTCGCCGCGCTGTGCGGGCAGAACAGGCGGTAGG
>DATNFC010000189.1:0-5948 GCA_035606545.1 Candidatus Methylomirabilota bacterium | reverse complement strand
ACCTCGTCCTTGTCGAGCGCCGAGAGCAGGCTGTCGCCGGCGGCGTCCAGCGCCTCGCGCAGCGCTTCGGGATCGCGGCCGTAGACGCGCGCGATCGCGCGCTGCGTGCGCTCGCGCAGCGGCGCGAACGCGAACGCCAGGATCAGCGCCGCGATGACGTTGAACACCAGCGCCTGCTCGCCGGTGACCGTGGCGAACAGTCGCTGTCCGCCGAGCACGATGGCGAGGTAGATCGCGGCCAGCATGCCGGAGAGCAGCGCGTACGGCAGCCCGCCCACGATCAGCCGCCGGGGGTCGAACACGAGGTCGCCGGCGATCAGGTACGCGAGCACGATCGGCGTCGCGAGCCAGAGCACGAGCAGCACGACCAACAGCACGTGGATGGGCCACACCGCGGAAGACGCCTGGAGCAGCGGGTCCATCAGGTTGCCGCTGAAGCCCAGGTTGCTCACGAGCATGGTGAGGCCCGCGACCATGGCGAGTGCGCGCTGGCCCCGGGTCGGCGACCAACCGGGCTCGCTGCGGCTGTAGCGCAGGAACAGCGACGCGGTGCCGATCACCACGGCGACACCCGGGTACCAGGCGCCCAGCAGGTCGGGCGGCATCAGACGGATGTCGCGGAACTCGAACAGCAGCACCAGCGGCACGGCGTAGCTCACGCACGTGAGCCAGAACCACGGGTTCTTGACCCGTCCGCCCGATTTCCATCGCGGCCGCGGAAACACCGACATGAAGTGAACGAAGCTGGCCGGGTAGAGGAGCACCAGCCCGTCGTAGAACGCGAGGTAGCTCTGGAACCCGGGATCGGTCTCGACCTGTGCGTGGAGGAACACCGTGCGCAGCACGCCCAGGCCGTCGAGCGTCGCGTACCAGAGGAACACCCAGGCGGTGAAGAGGTCGGGTCGCCGCCACACGAGCAGGAACGCCACCAGCGGTGCAAGCACCGCGACGGCGATCGTCGATGCCGAGAGCCGGAAGCGCTCCCACGGTGAGAGCCGCGTCGGCGGCAGCGTCACGCGCCGCACCACGCCGTCGCGCTCGAACTCGATCTGCAGTGGCCCGCGCGGATAGCCCTCGGCGGCGATCCGTGCGCGCACGAGCGAGTCCTCGAGCGAGAGGCCGTTCAGCGTCAGCAGCCGGTCCCCGGGTTCGAGCGTGCCGCGGGCGGGCGGCCCGAGCACCTGCCGCACGACGGCGCCGGGCCCCATGCGCGCGCCCAACCGCGGATAGGGACCGTGCGTGAGGAAGCGGGGCAGCGCCACGCCGAAGCCGGCGAGGAGCGCGGCCACCGCCAGGACACGTCGCATGCGCACGTCGAAGGTCACCCGGAGACCATCCCACACCCGATGCCGAGCGCGGCAGTCCGTGGGTCCGAATGCGGGCGCGTGGCCCACGAACGCTGTCTGGGCGTGCCCACCGCGACGCGCGGCGGAACGCACCTGACCCACTTTGCGAGCCCGTGTCGTTACAGGCCGACGGCTTGGCCCGTGCGTCTCTCCAGTGTGAGCCTTCCGTCGATGAGTCCTCATCGCACGCTTCGAGTCCTCACCGCCGCGCTGCTGGTCGCGACCGCGTTCGCGAGCGACCTGTTCACCGGCAGCGAGGTGGCGTCGTCACTGTTCTACGTGGTGGCGATCCTGTTCGGCGCGTGGTTCGTGGGCCAGCGCACGGGCCAGGCGCTCGCGCTGCTCAGCGTGCTGTGCTGGTGGGTGGCCTACCGGCTCTCGGCGCGGCCGTTCACCCACGCAAGCACGCTCTACTGGAACCTGCTCGCCGAGCTGGCGATCTACCTGATCGTGGCGGTGGCCGTGGCGCAGACGCGGCTGACACTCGAACGCCTGCGCACGACGGCGCGGCAGTTGGCCGCCGCGCGAGACGCGCTCGACCACGAGACGCGCGCCGTGGGCGACCTGCAGCGCGAGATGCTGCCGCAGGAGGCCCCCGAGCTGCCGGGCTACGCCTGGGACACCACGTACCTCACGAGCACGCGCGCGGGCGGCGACTACTACGACTTCCTTCGCCGGCCCGACGGCCGCGTCGCGATCGTGGTCGCGGACGCCACGGGCCACGGCGCGCCGGCCGCGGTGCTGATGGCCATGTTCCGCGTGCTGCTCCACGCCGCGACCGACGCGCCCGCGCCGGAGACACCCGGCGCGACGCCCGAAGCCCTGCTCGCGCGACTCAATGTCGAGCTCGCGGGCGCGCTCGTGCCCGGGCGCTTCGTGACCGCGTGCATCGCGTCGCTCGATCCCGCCAGCGGCCGGCTCGATTACTCGCTCGCCGGGCACCCGCCGCCGCTGCTCGTGCGCCACGCGACGCGGGCGGTGGAGGAGGTCGAGCTTCGCGGCGGTCCGCCGCTCGGGCTGCTCGCATCGACCAAGTTCGAGCGCGGCACGGCCCAACTCGAGCCGGGCGACACGCTCGTGCTCCACACCGACGGGGTCACCGAGGCGATGGATGCGTCGCAGGCGCTGTTCGGCGACACGCGGTTCCGCGCCGCACTCGCGCGCTCGAACGGCCAGGGGCCGGCGGCGATGCGCGAGAGCGTGCTGGCCGCGCTGGACGGGCATCGCCGCGGCGCGCCACTCGAGGACGACCTCTCGCTGCTGCTCCTGAGACGCTGCGGAACGCACGCGTGAGCGGCGCCGAGCGCGCGCGCCATGTTCCGGAAGGGCAAATCCTGGGCGGCCGCGGGAAGCGCGGGATCCCCGGTGCCGTAGCCTGAGGTGGCGGGGCAGGCGGCAATCGCTATACTCGCCGGCGCTTTCCGCATGACTCCCCATGCCTCGATCCGTGCGCCGCACGGGTCCAAGGGCACGCGCGTGCCCTCGCCGCACCCGAACGGAGGACCCCGCTTGTCCACGCACACCCCCCGCAGCCCGCGGGCCCCCTGGATCACCTGCCTGACGCTGTTGCTCGCCCTGGCGCTCGTCCCCGCCGGTCTTGCCCAGACGACGGCGAAGAAGCCCGCGGCCAAGCGCGACACGACCGGAGCGACCGCCCCCGCCCCCAAGCCCGCGACCCCGCCCAAGCCACCGGCCCCGCGCAATCCCGACGCGGTGGCGCTGGACGCGATCGCGGCCATGGTGAACGACGAGCCGGTGCTCAAGAGCGACGTTGAAGAGCAGCTGTTCCTGTTCCTCCAGCGTGCGCAGGTGCAACCCGACTCCAGTCAGCTGGACACGCTGCGCCGCCAGGTGCTGGACCAGCTGATCGACGAGAAGCTGGTGCTGGCCGAGGCGAAGAAGCAGAACCTCACGGTGCCGGCCGCCGAGGTGCAGAAGCAGGTCGAGGGGGCGATCGCCGACGCCAAGCAGCGCTATGGCGGCGAGCAGGGCTTCCACGAGCAGCTGGCGCGAGAGAACACCACCGAGGCGCGGCTGCGCGAGCGCTACAAGGGCGACCTCGAGCGCCAGATGCTGGAGCAGCAGGTGGTGAAGAAGATGTTCCCGAAGCGGACCGTGACCCAGCCCGACGCCGAGGCCTACTTCACGGCCCACAAGGACAAGTTCCCCAAGGTCCCGCCGCAGGTGCATCTGCAAGTCATCCAGATCGTGCCCTCGCCGGACTCGGCCGCGCTCAAGGCGGGCAAGGCGAAAATCGACGACATCCGCAAGCGCCTCGTCGGCGGCGAGAGGTTCGCGAAGGTGGCGGCCGAGGTCTCGGACGATCCCGGCACCGCGAAGTCCGGCGGCGACCTCGGCTTCTTCCGCCGCGGCCAGATGGAGCCCCTGGTCGAGGACGCCGCGTTCGGGCAGGCGAACGGCAAGGTGTCGCAGCCGATCCGGACGCCCTACGGCTGGCACTTGATCGAGACCATGGAGCGCGACACCGTGCGCGGGCCGAACGGCGCGGACTCGCTGGGCGCCGACGGCAAGTCCATCGTCGAGGTGCACGCGCGCCACATCCTGGTGAAGGTCACGCCCACCGACGACGACGTGGACCGGGCCCAGAAGCTGGCCCAGAGCGTGCGCGACCAGGCGGCCAAGGGCGGCGATTTCGGGGCCCTGGTCAGGAAGTACAGCACCTACCGCGGGCCCGCTTCGGCGGACGGCGACGTGGGTTTCCTGAGCCTCGGGGCGCTGCAACCGAGCATCCGCGCCGGCCTGGACCCGCTCAAGGTCGGCGAGGTCAGCCCGGTGCTGCCGAACGCCCAGGGATTCAATATCTTCAAGGTTCTCGAGCGAAAGCCCGAAAGAGACTATGAGCTGGCGGAGATCAAGGAGGAGCTGCCGGACGCCGTGGCCGAAGCGCAGTTCCGCGACAAGTACGAAGCGTGGTTGAAGACGCTCCGGAGCAAGGCTCAGATCGAGTACCGCGACCGCTAGAGCTCCCCGAGAGACCGCAGCCAGGAGGCGCGATGATCTCATTCGAGCACGTGACCAAGCGCTATGGAGAGCGGCTCGCGCTCGACGACGTGTCGTGGCGGATGGAAGAGGGCGAGTGCGCCGTCATCCTCGGCCACAGCGCGGCCGGCAAGACCACGATGCTGCGGCTCATCACGCACGAGACCCAGCCCACGACGGGCGTGGTCACGGTGGGCACGTTCCGCGGCGGCCGGCTGTCGCGCGCGCACCGCGCGCTGCTCCGGCGCACGATCGGCGTCATCTACGAGGACTTCCGCCTGCTCCCGGACCGCACGGTCTACGAGAACGTCGCGCTCGCACTGCGCATCGCCGGGCAGCACATGGACAGCGAGCTGGAGCCGAAGGTGTTGAAGGCGCTGCAGGAAGTGGGGCTCGAGTCGCACCGCGACCTGCTCCCGGCGGAGCTGTCGTTCGGCGAGCGCCAGCGCTGCGCCATCGCGCGCGCGATCGTCAACCGCCCGACGCTGATCCTCGCCGACGAGCCCACCGGCGCGCTGGAGCCGAAGAGCGCCGCCGAGGTGCTGTCGCTGCTGCTGCGCATCCACAAGGAGGGCGCCGCACTGCTGCTCGGGACCACGCGCGTCGAGGTCGCGAACGTGATCGGCGGCAAGCGCTGGCTGGTCGAGGACGGCCGCATCCGCGAGGGCGCGCCGGGCTCGGTGCCGGTGAGCGCCGCCACCGGGACGGGAGGGCTCTAGTACCATGCAGCTCTACTTCCTGCGCGAGGCCTGGCGCAGCTTCCGGACGCACCGCGGGCTCGCGATCACGTCGATCCTGTCGCTCGCCGCGCTGCTCACGCTGTGCGGCATCTGCCTGCTGCTCGACCACAACGTCACCCAGGCCCTGAGCGCGATCGGCGACCGTCGCGAGATGATCGTCTACCTGAAAGACGAGGTCAGCGACGCCCAGCTCGCCGAGTTGATGGACAAGGTGCGGCAGTACTTCGGCGAGCCCACGTACGTGACCCGCGAGCAGGCGTGGCAGGACCTGTCGCAGCAGATCGGCGACCCCGACCTGCTCTCGGGCATCGAGGACAACCCGCTGCCGGCGTCGTTGCGCGTGCGGCTCAAGCCCGAGCTGCTGAACTTCGCGGCCATGGAGCAGGCGGCGAAACAGGTGCTGGAGTTCCCCGAGGTCGAGGACGTGCGCTACGGCGCCGACTACGTGCGCCGGCTGGACGAGTTCTCGGCGGGCGTCACCACCGGCGCCTGGGCGGCGGGGGCACTCGTGGGGCTCGCGATCGTGCTCGTGCTCTACAACACGCTGCGCCTCACCGTGGTCGCGCGCCGCCAGCAGGTGGAGATCATGCTCAGGCTGGGCGCCAGCGACCGCTTCATCGCCACGCCGTACGTGCTGGAGGCGATCATCCACACGGTGATGGCGGCGGCCGTCGCGCTGCTGCTCGTGTTCGCGCTGCAGCAGGGGCTCGCCTCGCGCCTTGCCGGGCTCACGTTCCTGCCGTGGATGTGGTCGTTGTCGTTCGTGGGCGTCGCTCTCGCGGTCACCTGGGTGGCCTCCGCGACCGCGCTCACGAGGATCCTGCGGACGATCGGGTCGTGAACGCCGCACGCGCCGCAGGCT
>DATNFC010000188.1:0-12256 GCA_035606545.1 Candidatus Methylomirabilota bacterium | reverse complement strand
CCTGCAGCAGGCCGAAGCGCACCTCGAGCTCGCGCAGCGCGTCGAGCCCGACGACCCGACGATCACCCAGGCGATCGAGATGGTGCGCGGGGGCGCCAGTCCGCCCATGCCGCAGCCGCCTCCGGTGCCGACTCCCCTCGTAAAGACCGAGGTCGAGGCGGCGCCCGCCCTCGACGAGTCCCGGGTGTTCGCCGGCCTCGAGGGCGCGCAGGAGGGCCTCGTGCTGCTCGATGCCGCCGGGCGCGTGCTCGGCGGCGCGCTGCGGAACCCCGCCGGCGCCGACGTCACCGACGCGGTCGCGGCCTACCTCGCGGGTGTGTCCCAGGAGGCGGCGCGCACCGCCAAGTTGCTGGGACTGGGTGCGTGGACGGGGCTCTCCGCGGAGGGCAAACACGGCAACGTGCACGTGTCCCATCCGTCGAAGGACGCGCTCCTGCTCGTCGTCCGCGACCGCGGCGTGCCGCTCGGCCGCCTCGCGATTCTCGCCCAACGCGCGACGGCGATGGCGCGGCGCTGGCTGGAGAAGCAATGAACCACACCCTCGATCTCGTCACCCGGGTGCGCGGCGTGCGGGGCGCGATGCTCGTGTCGGCGGACGACGGGCTCGTCGTCGCCGAGCAGCTCATGGAGGGGATCAAGGGGAGCGCGGTGGCGGCGCTGGCCGCGAGCCTCGCGGGACGGCTGCGTCGCGCCATGGAGGCGGCGGGGATCGGCGCCAGCGTCTTCTGGCACCTGCAGGCCGATCAGGGCACGTTGCTCGTCGTGCCGGCGGCATCGGGGATGCTCGTGGTGGCCGTCGCGGAGCCGGACGTGAACATCGGACTGGTTCGGCTCGAGCTGCTCAGGGCCGGCGAGGCCATCGCATGACGGCGCGCGCCGTCGAGAGCTGGACGCTCCAGCCCCTCACCGACTTCGTCAAGGAAGCCTCGGTGCGCCTGGTATTGCTGATGACCCCGGCCGGTCAGGTCCTCGCGCAGTCCGGGTTCTCGCGTGCCGTGGACGTGATGTCGGCGGCGGCGCTCGGCGCGGCGATCGTCGCGTCTACCGGCGAGCTCGCGAAACAGCTCCGGCAGCCGCCCTTCGCAGCCCTGAATCATCAAGGCCACCGGCACGGCATCTTCCTGTCGACGTTTCCGATCGAGCGTGGGACGGTCGTCGTTCTGGCGGTCTACGATCTCGACGTTTCGTCTCTCGGGTTGGTTCAGTTATTCTATGAGCAACTGGCGGCGGACCTGAAGGCGGCGAGCCCCAAAGGCAGCGTGCCCAAGCAGGTGCTGGCGGCGGATTTCGAGCGCGAGTTGAGCGACAGCCTGAACACGCTGTTTGGGAGATAGCCTGTGTCCCTGGTGAACTTCACGACCCGCGAGATCACGTGCAAGATCGTCTACTACGGACCGGGACGGTCCGGCAAGACGACGAACTTGCACTACGTCTACGGGCGCGTGCCCGAGTCGCGCCGCGGCCGCATGGTTTCGCTCGCCACGCAGACCGACCGCACGCTGTTCTTCGACTTCCTGCCGATCGACCTGGGGACCGTGAACGGCTTCCTCACGCGCTTCCATCTTTACACGGTGCCGGGGCAGGTCTATTACAAGCTCTCGCGGCGCGCCGTGCTGCAGGGCGTCGACGGCCTGGTGTTCGTGGCCGACTCGCATCCCGCGCGCGAGACCGCGAACCGTGAGTCGCTCAACGATCTCAACGAGCACCTGCGCACGCTCGGCCTGACCGGCCCCGCGCTCGCTCGCATCCCGTGGGTGTTCCAGTACAACAAGCGCGATGTGCCGGTGGCGTTGCCGATCGAGCGGTTGAAGAAGGCGCTGAATCCGAACGGCTGGCCGGAGTACGAGGCGACCGCGTCGGAAGGCAAGGGCGTCTCCGAGACATTGCGCGCCGCGTGCAAGGCGGTGCTCGCGAGGTTGGGAGCGGGCCAGGCGGCGCCGGCCAGCCCACAGGTGGCCGCGAGTGGCGCCGCCGTTGCCGCCGCGGCTGGGCCCGCGCCGCGCGTCGCTGGTCCTGGGGCGTCGTCGTCGGCTACGGCGACCGCGGACGAAGCTCCGGCCGCCGAGCCCACCACCTTCGCTGGCCAGCTTGCGCGCGCGGCCGCCAGTGCTGCCGCAAAGCTTGCCGCCGCAAGTGGTCCCAGGCCCGCTGGCCCTCCTGCGGCCGCAAGCGCTTCGCGGCCGGTCAGCCCGCACGCGGGCTCGCCGCCACCCACCGCGGCGCCGCCTCCCGCGATCGCCACGCCGCGGCCGCCGGGCGCTCCGCAGAGCCCAGAGTCCCTGCGCCGTCCGTGAAGCGGCTGGCCGCCCTCATCGCGTCACTGGGTCCCGTGGGCCACTTCCCGGTGGCCCCGGCAACGGTGGGCAGCGCGGTCGTCGTCGCAGCCGCTTGGGTTTTGCCGCTGCCGCGAGGCAATGAAGCGATCCTGATGATCGCGGTTTCAGCACTGCTCGCCGTGTGGATCGCGGGTCTGGCCGAGGACGAGCTGGGCCACGACGCCGGCCCGATCGTGATCGACGAGGTCATCGGCCAGTGGATCGCGCTGCTGTTCGCGCCGCACCGCATCACGGTGTTCGTCGCCGCGTTCCTGCTCTTCCGCCTCTTCGACATCTGGAAGCCGCTCGGCGCGCACGAGGCGCAGTCCCTGCCGGGTGGCTGGGGTGTGGTCGCCGACGACACGATCGCCGGCCTCACCGCACTCGCCGCCCTGCACGGCCTGCTGTACGCGCAGACGAAGCTCGGGTGGGCATTTCTCTAGTCCGCCGACTCGCCCAGCGGTTGTCACGACGAAGCCGCCAAGCAGTCGCGCTCGGCGGCTTCGGTCATTCAAGCGTGACGGACTCGGGGGGCGGGTCGGTGGACGCGCCACCCGGCGGGCGGCAGACTGCGCCCCCGTGAACCCCGACCTGCACGCGTTCGTGCGCGAGGCGCTCGCCCGCGGCACGAGCCGCGACGACGTGCGGAGGGCGCTGCGCGACGCGCGGTGGCCCGAGGACGAGATCGAGGCCGAGCTGGCCGCCTGGCACGATGCCGGGTTGGGCCTGCCCGTGCCGCGCCGGCGGATCGGCTTCTCGCCGCGCGAGGCGTTCCTCTACCTGCTGTTGTTCGTCGCGCTCTACCTCGTGGCGTTCAACGTCGGCTCGATCCTGTTCGTGTGGATCGAGCGGCTGTGGCCGGACGCGGCGATGTACGGCTCGGACGCGTACTGGGACCAAAGGCAGGACTGGGTGCGATTCGCGCTCTCCTGCGTCCTGGTGGCGTTCCCGGTCTACCTCTACACGGGCCGCATCACCGGTCGCGCCGTGGCTGCGGACCCGGAGAAGCGCAACTCGGGGGTGCGTCGCTGGCTCACGTACCTGACGCTGTTCAACGCCGCGTGCGTGCTGATCGGCGACTTCATCGTCGTGCTGCAGGGCCTGTTCAAGGGCGAGCTGACGGCCCGGTTCCTGGCCAAGGCGGGCGTCGTGGCGGTGATCGGGGCGTGGTTGTTCGCGCATTACATGGGCGGGCTTCGCCGCGACGAGGCGGCCGCCCCGAAGCCCGAGACCAGGCCCACGCCGCTGGCGCGCGCCGCGGCCGGCGTCGTGCTGGCCACGGCGCTGCTTGGGCTGTGGATCGCAGGGTCTCCCGCGGTGGCACGGAAACAGGCGCTCGACCAGCGGCGCGTGCGCGAGCTGTACGACATCTCGAACGCGGTGAACGGGGAGTACGGGAGCTACGGCAAGTTTCCCCCGAACCTCGATGTGCTCGTGCGCATGCGGGCGCGCAGCGGCCTCCAGCTCGTCGACCCCGTGACGCGCAGGCCGTACGCGTACCAGGTGCTGGATTCGGTGCGCTTCCAGCTCTGCGCCACGTTCGATGCGCCGGACTCGGTGGGCCCGTACGGCTCGGCGGTCGACCCGTTCTGGCGGCACACCGCCGGCAACGCGTGCTTCACGTTCGAGGCGCCGCGCGCGCGGCGCTGATCGCCCCGAGGCCATAGCCCGGGCGAGCCGCTGCCGCGATCGGCAGCGCCGCGGCGAACATCATTCGGCCGCGCACCCAGTGGCATCGACTTCCGCCGCCTTGCTGCTCCCTCCGCCGTGCGTCAGAGTCGCGGCTCCCCATGCGCATCGAGATCGTCACCATCGGCAACGAGGTCCTCTCGGGCCGCACGTTCGACACGAACTTCGTCTTCCTCGCGCGCGCGCTCGAGGAAGCGAGCCTGATCGTGGCGTGGCACACGACGGTCGGCGATTCGGTCGAGGCGATCAGTGAGGCGCTGAAGCTTGCACTCTCGCGCGCCGACGCCGTGATCATGACCGGCGGGCTGGGGCCCACGCCCGACGACCTCACGCGTAAGGCAGTAGCCACCGCGCTGAACAGGCCCCTCCAATTGGATGAGGCGACGCTCGCCCATATCCGCGAGCGCGGGAAGAAAGCAGCGCGCCGGCTGCCGGCCTCGGTCGAGACCATGGCGCTCGTGCCGCGCGGCGCCGAGTTGTTCCAGAACCCGGTCGGCGCGGTACCGGGGATCCTGATCGACCACCGCAAGAAGCCATTGTTCCTGCTGCCGGGGCCGCCGCCGGAGCTCGAAGCGCTCGCCCGCGAGTTCGCGGTCCCGTGGCTGCGCGAGCACGCGGGCACCGTGGTCGAGAACTTCACCCTGCGTACGTTCGGCATGTTCGAGAGCCAGATCCACGAACGGCTGGGCACGCTCCCCGACCACTGGCCGGGCGCTTCGCTCGCCTACCTGCCGAGCTGGTTCGGCGTCGACCTGCGCGTCACCGCCACGGGCACGAACGCCACGTACGTGCGCGAGAGCGCCGAGCGCGCCTATGGCGAGCTGATGCAAAAAGTCGGCGGTGTGGTCTATGCCCAGGGTACGACCGGTATGGAAGAGGTGGTGAGCGAGGCGCTCGTGGGGAAGAACTGGAAGATCGCCGCGGCGGAGTCCTGCACCGGCGGATTGCTCGCCAAGCGGCTCACGGACGTGCCGGGCTCGTCGCGCTACCTGGAACGCGGGTTCGTCACCTACTCGAACGATGCCAAGCAGCAGCTGCTCGGTGTCTCGGCGGCGGAGCTCGCGGCGCACGGTGCGGTGAGCGAGTCGGTCGCGGCGCAGATGGCGCTGGGGGCGCGAAAGCAGGCGAACGTGGACGTGGGCGTGGGCATCACCGGGATCGCGGGTCCCGACGGCGGGAGCACCCAGAAGCCGGTGGGCACGGTGTTCATCGCCGTCTCCTCGGCGTTGGGCGACGCCGTGAAGCACCATCGCTTCATGGGCACGCGCGCCACCGTGCGCGAGCGCGCGGCGCAAACGGCGCTCGACATGCTGCGCCGGCACCTGGCCGGGTTGCCGCTCGATCCGGCATGGGAGTGAGCTGCTTTTCCCGGTGACCCGGAGCAGGCCCCCGGGGTTTCACCCTCCAAGAGGAGCCCATGCCGCCACCCCGAGGCGGCCGGTCGATGGGATCCATGGGGGAGGCCCGAAGCATGCACTCGAAACTCGCAAGTCCGCGCCGCATGGGGCACGCCATCGCCCTCGGCGTCTCGCTGCTCGCCGCATTCGCCGCCGCACCGGCGCGTGCCTGGGATTACCCGCTCCTGCCGCACGTCAACGGCCTCACGTTCTTCCCCGAGACCCCGAACAACCAGCAGTACGTGTTCGCGCAGCTCTCGGCCTACTACCTGAACGAGTGCTGGGTGGTCGTGGACACGGTGATCACCGACAGCGCTCACGTGGGCGTCACGATCCGGAAGAACCCGAGTTGCGCCGATTCGCTCACCGGCTGGACGCGCATGTTCAACTTGGGCCAGTTCGCCGCGGGCATGCACGAGCTGACCGTCCACTGCACGGTCCAGGTGCCCGGCCAACCCGACGCCGAGGAGGAGATCACGGTGCCGTTCGAGGTGGCGGACGGGTCAGGACCGCCCCCGCCTCCGCCGGGACCGCCCACGCTGCCGCTGCTCGAGGGCATCCTCGGCGGCAAGACGGTGTCGGGGCCGGTGACGATCACGCTCCAGGGCTTCACGCCGTTCGAGTGCACGCTCATCCACGACGAGTTCTCGAGCCGGGATTCGATCTACGTCGCGTTCGACCCGTTGTCCTCCTGCCCCGACTCGTCACGACGGTGGACGCGCAACTTCGACCTCGGGTACTTCGCCGAGGGCGACTATCCGGTGGCGATCGCGCTGCAGGTGAACGCGCCCGACAGCAGCTCCACGTTCCGCACCGCGTTCGTCCTCATGGTGCACGATTCCCTGCCGCCACCGCCGCCACCGCCGATCGATTCCTCGGGCGCCGGGGTGTCGTCGAGCCGCCCGAACCCGTTCCGCGACCAGAGCGCCTTCTCGGTGTCACTCGACGAGTCGCAGCCCGTGGACGTGGCAGTATTCGACGTGCTCGGGCGGCGCGTGACCACGATCCACCATGGCGTGCTGCCGCAGGGCAAGAGCCATCTCGCCTGGAACGGCCGGCGGCAGGACGGCAGCCGGGCGCCGGGCGGCATCTACTTCTACCAACTCACGCTCAGGGATCGCGTGATCCATCGACAGGTGGTGTTGCTCGGTACACCGTGATCGCGGATGGGCGATGCCCGGGCGGCCATGACCGACGCGGAATGCGTGGCGCTCGCACGGGCGGGCGACGAGTCCGCCCGGGCGGATCTGGTGGTGCGTCATCATGCGAGCTGCATCAGGTTCGCCCGTCATCTTCTGGGAGACCTCGCCGATGCGGAGGATGCGGTGCAGGAGACATACATGCGCGCGTTCGCCGGGCTCGCGCGCTATGAAGAGCGCGACGCGTTCCGTGCCTGGTTGTTCCAGATCCTGGTCCATCGCTGCCGCAGCGTGGGGGCGAGGCGGACTCGGCAACGTGAGCGGTTCGTGAGCGATCATCAGGCGGTGGAGCGCGCCGCGGTGAGCGGCGACGAGGGGCTTCAAGACGCGCAGCGCACGCTCGCGGCGGCGCTGGACGGCCTGGACCTCGACCACCGCGAGGCGTTCCTGTTGAAGGTCGGCGAGGAGATGGAGTACGAGGAGATGTCGCGGTTGACCGGTGTGCAGGTCTCGGCGCTGAAGATGCGCGTCAAGCGTGCACGCGACCACGTGCGCGCACGCTGGCCGGGAGCAAGTGATGGCGGATAGGCCCGATCCCGAACGCGCGGCGAACCCGCACTCCTCTGAGCGCGCGGCGAACGCGCACTCCTCTGAGCGCGCGTCAGCGCGCGAAGAGGTTGTCATCGACGAGCGCGTTCGCGCCGCCTACCGCCTGCCGTCGCCCGCGGACGAGCCGGCGCGCGCAAGGCTGCTGGCGCGGCTCGCGGCGGATCCGTCGAAGCGCACGGGTTGGCGCTGGTGGCTCGCGGCGGACGCGTTCCGCGCACGCCCGATCTGGGTGGCCGCGGCGTTCGTCGCGGTGCTCGCGGGCGGCGCGTGGCTCGGCTCGCGAGTCACGCCGCGCACGGCGAGCGACGCGGTGGCCATCATCCAGTCGGCCGCCGATCCGACCACCGCGCCGGTGACGTTCGTGCTGCGCGCGCCGGGCGCCACGCGCGTGAGCGTGGTCGGCGACTTCAACAACTGGGACGCGAGCTCCACGCCCATGGAGCACAGCGGCAGCGGCGACCTGTGGGTGCTGAGCCTGCGGCTGCCGCGCGGTGTGCACTTGTACTCGTTCGTGCTCGACGGCGCCGAGTGGCGTCCCGATCCCTCGGCGCCGCTCGCTGCCGACGACTCGTTCGGCGGGCACAACTCGGTGATCGTCGTCGACGGAGCACCAGGGCTGTGAGGCTCGTGCTCGGCCTGGCACTCGTCGTCCTGCTCGCGCCGGCGGCGCGGGCGGGCGATGCGGCAAGCGACCGGGCGCGGCTCGATGCGCGACTGGCATCCGACGTGGCGCGCCAGGTCGCGGCGCTGGTCGAGGACGCGCGTGCGGCGGGACTCCCGACCGATCCGTTGATCGCGCGCGCGTTCGAGGGCGCGAGCCGCGGCGCGGACGCGGCCGGCATCGTGAACGGCGTCCGCCGGCAGTCGGGCGCACAGCTCGCGGCACGAGGCGCGCTCGGGACCGGCACGCAGCCCGACGAGATCGTGGCCGGCGCGAGCGCGCTCCTGGCGGGCGTGCCGCCGGACTCGCTCGCGCGGCTCCGGCTCGCGCGGCCGGGCGGCAACCTCGTGATCCCGCTGGTCGTGCTCTGCGACCTGGTGGCGCGCGGCGTGCCCGCCGACGCCGCCTCGGTCGCCGTGGTCACGGCCGCGCGCGCCGGGGCCAGCGACGGCGCGCTCCTCCGTATGCGCGAGCGCATCCATACCGGCATCGAGAACGGCGGCGCGCCCGCGGGCACGGCGGGCGACGTGGTGCGACAGTGGCTCCTCGAGTCGCCGGCTGGGAAGACTTCGAAGCAGAAGGGCCGCGAACCGGATCCCCAACGAAAGAAGGCGCCTTAGCCCGGACTATTCATGAGCCCGTGGCCTGCGACTGCGATCTGCCGACCATCCGCTGCGTTGCCGAACAGGGGCGCTCCTCGACGTGTCTTTGGACACGTCTGCGGTGCGGCCCAGTCCGGCGCCTTGCGTCTGGTCGACATCTCGCAGTCTCGGCTCACGGTTCATGAATAGTCCGGGCTGGCAAACCGGTGCGGAGACCCACATGAATCCAAGGTCGTTCCTTGCGCCCGGTGCCGCGTGGCTCGCCCTGGCACTGGGCTTGGGGCTGCCCGGCGCGCACGCCACCGAGTCGCCGTTCGATGCTTCACCGCTCGCCGCCCGTTCGCTCGCCGCGCGCGGGCCGCTCGCGCTCTCGCTCGCGGCGGAGCCGGGTTCGTTCCACTGGGCGTTCGAGTCCGGCCTGCCGCTCGGCATCGGCCGTCGCGACGCGACGGGACGCGCCGCGAACGCCATCGGTCCATGGCGGCTGGATGCGTTCGTCAATGCCGTGCACGACCGCGAGGATGCCACGACGATCGCAGGTGTCGGCTACGCGCTCCGCCTCGAGCACGCGCGCGAGCGAAACGCCGCGTGGTTGGGCCTGGCGCGCGGCGGCTCGCAGGCGGACGGCGATCCCGAAGCGAGGCTGCGTCTGGGCGCCGGGCTCGCGCACGCGTTCTCGGGCGTGCACGCCGAGGTGGAGTGGGTGGCGAGCGGCGTGCTGTTCCGGAACGACCCGCGCTGGTCGACGGAGCGCACGTTCCCGTACGCGATGTATGACTCCGCCGGTACACCGGTGTCGCGGGAGACCACCGTGGTGGATCCCGCCAACCACTCCGCGCTCTGGAACACGGCGCAGGGGTCGCTGCGCTGGCGCGCCGGCCGGCTGTCGCTCGCGACCGTCGGCGGGCTCTCGCTCGGCGACGGCGTCACGGCGCGGCGCTGGGCGCAGGGCACGGTGGAGTGTCAGCTCACTCGCCGCGTGCTGCTGCTGGGCTCGATCGGCGATCGACCGGCGCCTTCGCTCGCGTTCCACAGCGAGGCTCACCCGCGGAGCATGATCGGCATCCAGTTCGCGCCCTGGTCATCGCCCGGGTGGGCGATGAGCGGCTCGCTCAAGCCCCGGGCCACCGCGTTGAAGTTCGAGGTGATGCCGGACGATCGGCTGATCGTGCGCGTCCACCTGCGCGACGTCGCGAACGCCGAGGTCGCCGGCGACTTCACCGACTGGAAGCCGGTCGCGCTCGAACGCCTGCACGGCGGCTGGTGGTACCAGGTGTTTCACGTCACGCCCGGCGTCCACCGCGTCCAGCTGCGGCTGGACGGCGGCGCGTGGCAGTCGCCGCCCGGTCTGCCGCGCGCGGACGATGGTCCCGGCGGGCCCTCGGGCACGCTCGTGGTGCTGCCCGCCGGCGACTGACCGCGGCCGGCGCTGACGGGCGCGCCCGGGGTGTAGTCTGCCGCCCATGGGACGATTGTTCGTCGCCGTTTTCCCACCGGCCGAAATACAGAATGCGGCCTACCGCGCGGCCGATCCGCTGCGCCCGGGCCACGACGCCGTGGCGTGGGTGAGGAAGGGAAGCCTTCACTTCACGGTGCGCTTCCTCGGCGAGGTGGACGATGCCGGTGCCAAGCGCGCGGCCGAGGCCGTGCGCGAGGCCGCGGCGAGCCGGGCGAAGTTCGGCGCCGCGCTCGGCGGCTTCGGCGCGTTCCCGAGCGCCAAGCGCGCGCGCGTGCTGTGGATCGGTATGACGCAGGGCGCCGAGCCGATGCGGCTCCTGGCGAGCGCGCTCGACGAGTCGCTCACGCGACACGGGTTCGAGCCCGCCGAGGAGAGCTTCGAGCCGCACCTGACCGTGGGCCGCGTGCGCGCGCCCGGCGACTGGACGGCGCGGCTGCTGGATGCGCCCACCGTGGAGGCGCGCTTCCAGGTGGACCGCTTGAAGCTCGTGAAGAGCGTGCTGGCACCCGGCGGCTCGCGCTACGAGACGATCGAGGAAGCGGCACTCGCCTGAGCGGGAACGGCACACCGAATTGCCTCCCGGAGCAGGGCCGGCAAGGGCTAGACTCCGGCCGCACCAGGAGCCGCCATGCGCCTCGCCACCCGCGTCTGCCTCGTCCTCTTCCTCGCACTCGCACTCGCTGCCTGCCCCGCCGCGGCCCAGGTGGGCATCGGCAACTGCACGATGGGCGAGACGCGCGCCGGCACCGGCGGGCTCGGCAACGAGCTCGAATACGGGCTCGTCATCTACCAGTGGATGGATCCAGCGACCTGCGGCTTCTGCCTCTGGAGCGACGGCGCCATCGAGCTGCGCACGGTCGAGATGGAGGTGTTTCCCATCCATCTGGTCGCCCCGATCGAGGTCCCGGCCACGGTCTCGGTCATCGGCTGGAAGGGAAGTCCGGGGTGCCCGGTCCCGGATGAAGCCAACGTGATCGCGCCAGCGCGGGCGGTCACGTTCGTGGTGCCGCCTGATCCGCCGTTCGGCCGGGCCACGATCCGCGTGCCGTTCGGCCCGGGCCCGACGTTCACCACCCCCGCGTTCCTCAAGGTGGACTTCCCGGCCGCGCCGACCGGCAGCCGATCGTTCGCGATCGCCGAGGTCGTGTCGGGCGACTGTTCGACATGTCGCCAGTACCAGACCTCGGCGCTGGGATTGCGGAACATGACCGACGCCTGCGTCGTGTCGCCCTACGGCATCAACTATCCCTACACCCTGCGCCCGCGCGGCGACTGCGTGGCGGTCACGGCGAACCGGCGAACCACGTGGGGGCGGGTCAAGCTCTTCTATAATTGAGGGTTGGCTCGAACCCGGCCGAACCCCAGGCTGTCCAATAAGTTGTCACTTCCCGGCTACTGCCCAAATGTGTAGTATGGGCCATCCCTGAGACGGGAGCCCGCGGCCGGCCGCATGCGAGCGGCCGCGGCGCCCGGATCCCCGCACTCGAGACGAAGCCCCTGCGAAGGAGACGCAGTCATGAACTTCACCCCGCCGCCCAATGCCAAGGAACGGTCGAAGGCGCTCGACCTCGCCCTGCAGCAGATCGAGAAGCAGTTCGGCAAGGGCGCCATCATGAAGCTCGGCGAGGGGAACGCTGCCCCCGAGATCGAGGTCACGTCCACGGGCTCGATCGGGCTGGACCTGGCGCTCGGCGTGGGCGGCGTGCCGCGCGGGCGCGTCATCGAGATCTACGGTCCCGAGTCGAGCGGCAAGACGACGCTCGCGCTCACCATCATCGCGAACGCGCAGAGGGGCGGCGGCAACGCGGTGTTCATCGACGCCGAGCACGCGCTCGACTCCGGCTACGCCGGCAAGCTCGGCGTGGACATCGCCAACCTGCACGTGGCGCAGCCGGACACCGGCGAGGAAGCCCTCGAGATCGCCGACACGCTGGTGCGCTCCGGTGCCGTGGACATCGTGGTCATCGACTCGGTGGCGGCCCTCGTGCCGCGCGCCGAGATCGAGGGCGAGATGGGCGACTCGCACGTGGGACTCCAGGCGCGCCTCATGTCGCAGGCGCTGCGCAAGCTCACCGGCTCGATCAACAAGAGCCGCACGTGCGTGATCTTCATCAACCAGATCCGCATGCAGATCGGCGTCATGTTCGGATCGCCCGAAACCACGGCCGGTGGCCGCGCGCTCAAGTTCTATGCGTCGGTGCGGCTCGATATCCGCCGCATCCAGACGCTCAAGGAAGGCGAGACCGCGGTCGGCAACCGCACCAAGGTGAAGGTGGTCAAGAACAAGGTCGCCGCGCCGTTCCGCGAGGCCGAGTTCGACATCCTCTACAACGAGGGCATCTCGCGCGAGGGCGAGCTGATCGACTTCGCCGTCGACAAGGGCGT
>DATNFC010000187.1:0-14669 GCA_035606545.1 Candidatus Methylomirabilota bacterium | reverse complement strand
GGGCTCGAGCGCGATCGCCTTCTGGAACGCCTGGTCGGCATTGGCGGTCGAGGCGCCCTTGGGCACGCCGCCGAGCACCGAGTTCGCGATCATCTTTCCGATACCGCCCAGGCCGCTGATCTTGACGTTCCACATCGCGAGCACGTGCCAGGCGCGTCCGATGTTGGGGTCGATCTTGAGTGAGAGATCGGTCTCAGCCTTGATCTCCTTGGACAGCGCGAGTTGCGTCTTCGGTCCCTCACGGCGCGCCTGGCGGCCCAACGCCACCGCCAGCATGACGTGCGGCTCGGCCTGGTCGGGCGCGGCGCGCACGGCCTCGCGCGCGTGCGCCACGGCGTCGCTCCACGTGAGTCGCTGGGTGTCGCCCTTCTGCGTCTCGCCCAGCTCGGACTCGACGCGCGACAGTTTGCACAGTGTCGCGACGTGGCCGGGGGTGATCTGGAGCGCGTCGGCGTACGCCTTGCGGGCCTCCTCGAGGTTCGCCGCCGCGTAGGCGCGCTCCGCGTCGGCGACCGCCTCCTCCAACGTGCGCGCGCCGGTGGCGAGTGGCCCGACGAGCGCCCCACAGGCGGCGAGGCCGATCGGCGCGAGGAGCCGGATCTGTCGCCAAACACGGATCCTGCGGCTCATTTCACGTCCTCCATGCGCGCGGCACTCCATTCCTCGAGCGGCCGCACCTTGCGCTGGCGCGTTCCGGCTTGTCAACCGCCTGCGGGGTTTGCCGGGACGGGTCGTTGCCCGCGTCAGCGACCGCTCCTTTCTTGGCACACGTTTATCCGGGTGCTACCTATTGCCGCTCGCGCCACCGCCCCGATCGGTGTGCGCGAGCGCGCCGTCGGAGCCTCGCCGACGAGGACGCGCCCGGCATGGATGCCCACGGAGGGATCATGGCGAAGACGCTCATCCGTATCTTCCTCGACTCGGTCGCCCAGCACCCGAAGCCGGCGCTGTTCATGCGCCGCGTCGGCGACATCGCCGGCAAGGGCCGCTGGGAGTCGCTCTCCAGCGACCGCGCGCGCACGGACGTGGAGTCGCTGGCGCTGGGGTTGGCCGCACTCGGCGTGCGTCGTGGCGACCGCGTGGCGCTGCTGAGCGAGAACCGCTACGAGTGGGCGATCACCGATCTGGCAACGCTCGGCCAGGGCGCGGTGACGGTGCCGATCTATCCCACGCTCACCGCGCCGCAGTGCCGCTACATCCTCGACAACGCCGAGGCGCAGGTGTGCGTGCTCTCGTCGCCGGCGCAGCTCGAGAAGCTGCTGGCCGTGATCGACTCGCTGCCCAGGCTGACGACGATCGTGGTCATGGATCCGCCGCCCGCGGCGCGCGACCCGCGCATCACGGCATGGTCCGCCGTGCTCGCCGAGGGCGAGCGCCGGCGCGCCGCCGACGCGAACGGTTTCCGCGCGCTCGCTGACGCCACGAAGCCGGGCGACCTGGCGACGATCATCTATACCTCCGGCACCACGGGCGAGCCCAAGGGCGCGATGCTCACGCACGACAACATCGCCTCGAACGTGGCCGCCTGTCTCCAAGTGGTGGACTTGAAGCCCACCGATTCCTGCCTGTCGTTCCTGCCGCTCTGCCACATCTTCGAACGCATGGCGGGGCTCTACGCCATGATCGCCGCGGGCTGCACGATCGCGTATGCGCGCAACGTGGAGACGGTGGCCGCCGACGCGCAGGAGGTGCGACCCACGATCCTCACCGGCGTGCCGCGCTTCTACGAGAAGGTGTACGCGCGGGTGATGGAGAACGCGTCGCTGCAGCCGCCGCTCCGGCGTTCGATCTTCCACTGGGGCCTGGGCGTCGGCCAGCAGGTGGCGCGGCTGCGCTTCCAGGGCAAGACCGCGGGCCTCGGGCTGGGCTTCGTGGCCGCGGTCGCGGACAAGCTCGTGGGTCACAAGGTGCGCGAACGTGTCGGCGGCCGCATCCGCTACTGCATCTCGGGCGGCGCGCCGCTGGGCCCGAAGATCCTCGAGTTCTTCTTCGCGATCGGCATCCCCATCCTCGAGGGTTACGGGCTCACCGAGACGTCCCCGGTGATCTGCCTGACCCAGCCGGGCCGCGAGCGGCCGGGCGCGGTGGGCCCGCCGATCCCCGGCACGCAGGTGACGTTCGGTCCCGAGGGCGAGATCCTGGCGAAGGGCCCGGGGATCATGCAGGGCTACTTCCGCAACGAGCAGGCCACCCGCGCGGCGCTCCACGACGGCTGGTTCCACACCGGCGACGTGGGCCACCTCGACGAGGAGGGCTTCCTCCGCATCACCGACCGACTGAAGGACCTGCTGGTGACGGCCGGGGGTAAGAAGGTGGCGCCGCAGCCGATGGAAGCGAGGCTCAAGGCCTCGCGCTGGGTCAGCGAGGCGGTTATGCTGGGCGATCAGCGTCCCTACTGCGTGGCCCTCATCGTCCCCAACTTCGCCAATCTCGAGGCGGAGGCGAAGGCCAAGGGCTGGCCGGCGGGCTCCCGGGGCGAGCTGCTGCGCTCGCCGGGCGCCCGGTCACTCTACCAGGGCGTGGTCGACGAATTGAACGCTGGGCTCGCCAAGTTCGAGACCATCAAGAAGTTCGAATTGTTGGATCGCGACCTCAGCGCCGAGGCGGGTGAGCTCACCCCCACGCTCAAAGTCCGGCGCAAGATCGTGTCGCAGACGTTCGCACAGTTGATCGAGGGCATGTACGCGGACGCGGCCGCGGTGCGCGCCGGCTAACCTGCCCATCTCGTTGTTCGGAGGTCTCCTCATGCGCATGCTTCGGTTCACGAAAGCATGCGCGCTGGCCGTATTGTTCATCCCGGCCGCCGCGCACGCATCGGGTTATGCCATCTACGAGCAGAGCGCGGCCGCGCTCGGCATGGGTGGCGCGTACGTCGCCTCGGCGCACGACGCCACGGCTCAGTTCTACAACCCGGCCGCGCTCGCCCGGTTGGAGGGCAAGCATCTCCTGGCCGGCACCACGTGGCTGAGCACGAACACGAGCTTCGCGGGCGAGCCCGAGTACCCGGGCTTCGGCGTCACCGAGGAGATGAAGACGGGGGCGTACTTCCCCACCACCGTCTACTGGACCGCCCGGCTCCGCGATCGCTGGGCCTATGGCCTCGGCATCAACACGCCGTTCGGCCTCGGCGTCGAGTGGGAGGATCCGGACCAGTTCACGGGCCGCAATCGCGTGACCAAGGCGACACTGCAGACGCTCAACACGTCCGGGAGCCTGGCATTCGCCCCCAGCGAACAATGGAGCTTCTCCGCCGGCGTGAGCGCCCTGTTCGCGAAGGTGGAGTTGAACAACATCGCGACGTTCGTCACCAGCGGCGGGCAGCCGGTGAACGTCTCCCGCCAGCAGCTCAAGTCGGACTTCACGCCGGACTTCGGCTGGAACCTGGCCGCGCTCGCGACGCCGAACAAGCAGTGGAAGGTCGGTGTGACGTACCGGAGCGAGGTGAAGGTGAAGGTCGACGAGGGCGATGCGACGTTCACGCAGATCCCGACCGGCGATGCCTCGCTCGACGCCCTCGTCGCCGCGAACCTGCCGCCGAACCAGAAGGTCACGACCGAGCTGACGTTCCCGGCCATGCTCTCCGGCGGCGTGGCGTTTGATCCGCGCGAGGACTGGACGGTCGAGGTGGACGCGCTGTGGACTCAGTGGTCGGCGTTCGACAAGCTCTCGCTGCATTTCCCCAGCGACCCGACGATCGACACCGACTTCATCGAGAACTACGACGACCAGTTCCAGATCCGCGCCGGCGCCGAGCACCGCATGCCGCTGTGGAGCGCACGCTTCGGCTACTACTACGACCAGTCCCCCGCGCCGACCGAGTCGGTGACGCCGCTCCTGCCGGACGCCAACCGGCACGGTATCACGCTCGGATTCGGCATGAACCGTGGCCCGTGGACGTTCGACGCCTACAACCTGTTCCTGATCTTCCAGAACCGCTCCACGGAGGGGAAGGAACGGGACGGCTTCGACGGCACCTACAAGACCTACGTGAACGCGCTCGGTGGCTCCGTCGCGTATCACTGGTGAGCGGAGGACGCCCATGAGACACGTCACCCATACACGGCTCGGGGTCGCGATCGCGCTGATGGCGACGCTCGCCGGCTGCTCCGGCCCCTGCGACAACATCGACAGCATCAACGCGCCGACGCTGAACGCGAACGGCGTCGACCTCACGACGTACGTGGCCGTGGGCACGAGCCTGACGTCGGGCTACCAGTCCGGCGGCGTCGTGGACCGGCACCAGGTGCACTCGTACCCGGCCATCTTCGCGATCCAGATCGGGAAGACGGTGGACATCAACGGCGGCGCGGGCACGTTCACCCAGCCGACGATCAACTTCGACGGGATCCCGGCACTCTCCGAGATCAAGTCGTACTCGCCGCTCATCATCAACAACACCGGCCGCACGACCGGAGCGCCGACGAACCTGGGCCAGAACTTCGCGTATCACAACCTGGGCATCCCGGGCGCGATCCTGATCGACCTCGTGGACACCACGTTCTACCACCCGCCGGCGACGCCGATCCGGAACAACTTCACGTACTTCAACATCATCCAGCGGGGCCGGGGAACGATCCTGGCGCAGGCGCTGTCGCTGGCGCCTACGATCATGTCGGTCGAGTACGGAGCGAACGAGATCCTCGGCCCCGCGGCGACGCAGGGCGTGGCTCCGAACCCGGGCACCGTGAGCATCTATCAACCGGCGATGACCGCGGCGTTCAACGGCATCCATGCCGCGCTCCCCGGCACGAAGGTCGCCCTGTTCAACGTGCCGGACGTCACCGCGATCCCGTTCTTCACCACGCTGTCCCCGTTCACCAGGAACGCCACGACCGGAGTGCCGATGCCGCTCGTCGGCGTGAACGGCCCGCTCACGCCCGATGATCTCGTGCTGCTCTCGGCGGGTCCGCAGATCGCCACGGGCACCGGCATCCCGGCGGGCGGCTACAACTACCTGAACCCGCCGGCGGGCAGCAACGGCCAGCCGCTCGCCGAGAACTTCATCCTGCGTGCGGCGGAGGTCACGGACACGCGGGCCGTGATCACGCAGTTGAATGCCGTCATTGACTCGGTCTCGACGCGGCCGTTCGTCGCCAAGGTGGACCTCAAGGGGCTGCTCGGGACCATCGCCACCACTGGCATCTCGATCGGCGGCACTCTGTACACGGACGAGTTCATCACCGGCGGGCTCTTCAGCTTGGACGGGGTGCACCCGAACGACCTCGGCTACGCGCTGATGGCCAACACGATGATCGATGCCATCAACGCGCGGTTCGGCTGCTTCGTGCCGCCGGTGAACCCGCTCAGCTATGCGACCACGAACGCGTCGGCGCTCCAGCCGGTGCGCGACAAGTACCCGCTGGTCCAGGGCCTCGACGAGAGCTTCCGGATGCTGTACCCGCAGCAGCCCTGAGACTCGGAGAAAACGCGACGGGGCGGCGCGATCCAGCGCCGCCCCGTCGTCGTTCGCGCGACCTACTTCTGCTGCGGCGCGGCCACCGGAGCCGCGGCCGGCGGCGGCGCGCTCGCCTTGATCATCCCCGCGATGCGCGTGAACCAGCCACCGACACGATCGTAGTAGCCGGGCGTCTGCTCGAGGCCGAGGTGTTTCCCCTCGGGCACGTTCCAGCGGTCGATCCGCGACAGGCTCCGCCGCGTCACCTCCTGCGTCACCGTGGCGGGCCAGACGTCGTCCTTCATCGCGATCGTGACGTGCAGCGGCACCATGAGGCTGCCCACCGCCGGCAGCGGCTCGTCGGTGGTCTCGACCAGAAAGCGATGCCTCTCGGGCACGCCGGCGATCTGCGACAGGCCGCTCGAGCGCAGCAGCTCGGCGAGCGTGCGGAACAGTCCCTCGCACGAGATCGCGTCGGCGTTCCTGCGGTCGCGCGCGCCCGCGGCCACGGCGATGGCGCCGCCCAGATCCTGGCCCCACGCGAACACCGGCCGCGCGCCGGCCTTCTGGCGCGCGAACCGGAGCGCGCCCTCGGCGTCGTTCACCCAGCGCGACGCATATGCGAGCTGGAGCAGCGAATCCACGGGCCCCGGGCCCGCCGGCCCGAAGTCACGGTAGTCGAACGTCATCACCGTGAAGCCGCGGCCCGCGAACTCGGCCACCACCGGGATCAGGTCGCCCATGTTGCCCTTCGCGCGATCGAACAGCACCAGCACCGGCGCGTCCGGCTTGCCCTCGAACCACCAGCCGTTCAGGTCCGCTGCGTCACGCGTCGACTTGAACGACACCGCGGACCACTCGAGGCCCGTGGACTTCGGCATGACGGCGTACTTGTCGGCGGGCTCGACCGCCTGCGCCGGAGGGACGAGCAGCGTGAGCAGCGTCAGCAGGACGGCGGCGCGCGCCCTCACGATACCCCCAGCCGGGACCACAGCTCCTCGCGCACCAGCGCCGGCGGGATCGTCCCGCTGGCGAGGAGGGCCGCATGGAAGTCGTGCAGTTGGAAGCGTGCGCCCAGCTTGTGCTGGGCTTCCGAGCGCAGCTCGAGGATCTGGAGTTTCCCGACCAGGTAGCTCATGGGTTGCGTGGGGGTGGTGCAGTAACGACTCACCTCGCTCGCGGCGAGCGTGGGATCCAGCATCGCCTGCTCGACAAGATAGTCGACCGCCTGTTGCGGCGTCATGCGTCCCGAATGGAGCGCCGCGTCGAGCACGACGCGGCAGGCGCGGAACAGCAGGTCGCGGAGCTGGAACAGCCGCGTCAACGGATCGGCCGTGAAGTAGCCCTGCTCCCACATCAGCTCCTCGCAGTAGAGCGCCCAGCCCTCGGCGAGGACGTCGCTGTGCATGATGCGCCGCAGCCGGCTGCCGGCGCGGTTCGCATGCGTGAGCTGGAGGTGATGACCCGGGTAGCCCTCGTGCAGCGCGAGGATCGGCAGTGCCGGCGTGCAGTGGGCCGCGAGCTGCGCCGCCTGCTCGTCCTTCGAGCGCCGGATGTCGATCGGCGTGACGTAGAGCACGCCGGCCGTCTCGGCATCGAATGGCGCCGGCGCCTGGTAGACCGCGTACGGCCGCAACGCGCGCTCGAACACCGGCGTGTCGAGGATCTCCAGCCGCTCCCCCGACGGGATCGGCACGATCTTGCGCTCGCTCACGAACCGGCGCGTGCGCTCGACCTCGGTCACGTAGGCCTCCCGCAGCCAGTGCGACTCGGGGGCGCGCTTCCGGCCGTCGTCGATCAGCTGGCGCCAGGTGCGGCGCGGATCGTGCCGCTTCGCCTCGTCCTCGAGCAGCACGAGCGCGTGCGCCACGTGCTCGCGGCCCACCTTCTCCAGCTCGGCGCACGAGTACGGCACCATGTGCTCGCGCTCGAGCTTGTAGTTCATCCACCGCTCGCCGATCGCGAACGTGCCGCCCGCTCTCGGCTTGAGCTCCTTCTCCATCCAGTCGTGGAAGCGGAGGAAGCCCGAGCGCGCGCGGTTGCCGGCGTGCTCGAGCCGCTCGGCCTCGCCGGGAAACTGCCGCAGCAGCGTGCGCACGACCTCGTCCACGAACGTCGGCCCCTGGGCGGCGATCGTGAGGCTCGCGGCGAGCAGCTCGGGGGCGACCTGCTGCAGGTTCGGTTTCACCGCCTCGAGGTAGTCCGGGATCGCCATGAGCCGCGCCACGGCGGCTTCCTTCCGCTCGTCGAGCGGCGCGAACGAGCGCGCGAGCAGCAGGTGGACGGCGTTGAGCGCCCGCTCGAGGTACACGCCGGGGTAGCGCTGCGGGACCTTGATCTCCTCGAGGTCGGCACGCAGCGCCGCGATGCGCGAGCGCAGGAGCGCGAAGTCGATGCGCGGCTCGAGCGGCAGCTCCTCCCAGGGCACCGAGGCGACCAGGCGCTGGTCCAGATCGCGCAGCCACACGGCCCGCGCCTTCAACCCGTCCGGGGAGTCGTCCGGCAGGACGTGGTCGTAGTCGTGGATGCCAGCCTCGGTGGCGGCCACCGGGTGGTGCTTCATGAAGAGTTCGACGAACTCTTCACTGAGCGCCGTGAACGTGCGGACGGTTTCGATCATGCGGGGCCAAAGAGCCGGTGCGGAGCGAGCGGGAACGGGAAGACGGGGGGGGCAGGATCCCCCACATTCTATCGGCTTCTGGCGCGGCCGGCTTGACCCGTCCGGGCGCCGGCACGGGGGTCGCTGACCCGCCGGGGCCGCGGGCGGAACGACCGCAAACAGCGGGCGGGCCCCGCGCCGGCGCGGGACCCGCCCCCGAAGGATGTGCGACCGCTCAGATCTTGCTGACGTTCGCCGCCTGCTTGCCCTTCGGGCCCGACACCAGGTCGAACTCCACCCGCTCGCCCTCGGCGAGCGAGCGGAAACCGGCCGCACCGATGGCCGAGAAGTGCACGAACACGTCCTCGCCGGTGTCCGACGCGATGAAGCCGAAGCCTTTCGCGTCGTTGAACCACTTGACCGAGCCCTGCACGCGGCCCTCGGACGGTCCCGTGGGGGTCGCGGCCCGCGACGGGCGCGCACCACCGCCGCCGCCACGTCCGCCGCCGTGGCCGCCGCCGTCCGAGCGTCCACCGCGTCCGCCGCCTCCACCGCCGCCGTAGCCGCCGCCGTGGCCGCCGCCGTAGCCGCCGCCGCCACCGCCACCGCCACCACCACCACCACCGGTGCCCTTCTGGGCATTGAAGCAGTCGCGGCACAGCACCGGTCGGCCCGCCGTGGGCATGAACGGCACCTCCGTATCGCGACCGCAGTTCGAACACGTCGCCGGATACATCTGCTTCTCCGAACGACCGTAAGAGGATCCGCCGCCGCCGCCACCGCCTCCGCTCGTCATGGCGCGCCCTGCCTTCCTTTTCTCGCGACAATTCTTGCAACGCGTGGGCTCGTTCGTGAGCCCGCGCTCGCGGTAGAAAGCCTGCTCACCGGCGGTGAACAGGAACTCCTCTCCGCAATCCACGCAGGTGATGCTCTTGTCCTCAGTGCTCGCCATGACTCTGCTGGACCTCCCGAACACGAACCACCACTGCTGCTGCGACTAGAGGGTCGTCCCAGAACACGAACGCCCCGGCCTATGCGTAGGCCAGGGCGACACCGTTCACGAGACGGACGAGCGACGCGGGCACGGACGGGAACTGCGGACACGGAAAACGGTCACTGGAAAGCCCACTCGACTGGACGACCCACAGGGGACGAACTGCGAAGGCGAGTATCCGGCCGCGCTCGGGACCGAGTCAACGATGGAACTGACCGCGGGCGCGAATGACGCGGGGCCGAGCAACGTCGGGCACCGTGCGAACTTGGCTCGGGTGTTGCCCCGAGCCTCTGTGTCCGAACACGGACCCGGGCGACACGGGCCCGGGTCACACGGACCAGCCCGGACTATTCATGAACCGTGAGCCGTGACTGCGAGATGTCGACCAGACGCAAGGCGCCGGACTGGGCCGCACCGCAGACGTGTCCAAAGACACGTCGAGGAGCGCCCCAGTTCGGCAACGCCGCGGATGGTCGGCAGATCGCAGTCGCAGGCCACGGGCTCATGAATAGTCCGGGCTAGGATTCGAGCCGCTCGCTCGGCTTGGGCCCCTTGCAGAGCGCGTGGAGGATGTCCGCCATCGTGGTCACGTCGAGGAGGTTGTGATGGAAGACGGGCACCAGCCGCCACGGATCCCCGTTGCGTACGTAGTCGTGGTAGAGACCCGGAATCTGTTCACCGGGCACGTCACCGACGCGGCGGCGCCGGCACACGCGCCACTCGAGCGTGGTGAGTCGGCAGTCCGGCAGCTCCTCGCGCCAGTGCCGGCGCGCGTGGTGGAGCAGGTCGAGGTGATAACGCGGGAGCGAGAGCGTCACGCCGTGCGTCAGCGCGCGCGCGGTGAGGAACGGCGCGTCGTACGACTTGCCGTTGAACGTGACCAGGCACTCGAAGCCACGCGCCTGTTCGAACACCGCCGCGAGCAGCGCCGCCTCCTCGCCGTAGTGGCGCGCGAAGTACTGGCGCAGCACGAAATCTTCCCCATTCCAGTGCATCGTGCCGGCGAGGAACACCGGGCTCTAGGAGAGCCCGCAGGTCTCCAGGTCCAGGAACAGCGCGTGCTCGAGGCCGAGACAGCGGAGCGACGACAGCTCCACCTCGCCCGGCGGCGGCTCGGGAAGCCGGCCCCACGTCCCGCGCCGGCGCTCGACGTCGCCGCGCAGCCGCTCGTGCACGTAGACGACGCCATGGCGCTCATGGCGCCACTCGCCTCCGGGAAGAAACGCCTCGACGCCGGTCACGGACGGATCGTGCGAGCCGACGCGCCTGCGTTTGCCAGGCTTCGCCGGCGCGGGCTCCGCTCCGCTCGTGCTGCTCGCGGGCGCCGGTTCGGCCCCGTTCGCGGCGTTCGGCGGCAGCGCCCCGGCGCGCCGGCTGCGCACCAGCTCGCCCAGTCGCTCGCGTAGCGCGGCGCTCGCTCCCTCCTCGCGGCCGCTGCTCACCGCGCGCGCTCCGCCACGATCACGAGCCGGCGGCTGTCGGGCAGGTACGGCTGGCCGTCGATACCCCCCGAGACCGCGCGCACGTTGAGCCCCTGCCGGCGCAGAAGCGCCGACAGCTCCGCACACGTGTACGTGCGCAGCGAGAACTCCTTCGTCACCTGCGTGCCGCCCTGGGGATCGATCAGGTGCTGGCGCGAGACCACGCGCGACGTCACCCACTCGAGCGTGATCTCCTCCATCAGCAGCGCGCCATCCTCGCGCTGCGTCCACGAGCGCTCCTGGGGATGCGTGAGCAGCCGGTCGCGGTTCGCCATCTCCAGCAGCACGCTGCCGCCCGGGCGGAGCGCCTTCGCGATTCCGGCCAAAACCTGCTCGTTCTCGTCGTCGCCGAAGTAGCCGAACGACGTGAAGTACGAATACACGGCGTCAAACGCGCGGTCGAAGCCCAGCGCGCGCATGTCCCCGGTGCGCCAGGTGACGCTGACGCCCGCGGCGGTGGCATCGGCGGCCGCGATCTCCAGGTAGCGCGGATTGAAGTCCAATCCGGTGACCTTGTAGCCCAGTCTCGCCATGCCGATCGCATGCCGGCCGAAGCCGCACGCCAGATCCAGCACGTCGCCGCCGGCGGGAGCCTTGATCGAGTCGGCGATGAACTTCACTTCCGCGGCGGTGCGCTCGGGCGTGAACTGCGGGCGGTAGATGCGCAGGTAGTCGTCGTCGAAGAACGCGACGGGCCAGTCGGGTTTCGGGTCGATCACGCTTCGTAGCTCCTCGTGTTGGGGGGCGACGATGATACCCGGGCCGCTAACGCGCGAGCCACCGCTGGAGCAGGAACCTCGCCGCGTCCTTCGTGGGGATCTCCTTCGTGTTCTTGATCCCGTCCCAGTCCTGCTGCTGCGCGGGCCGCAGCACCGGCAGCCCGACGCATGCGGGACAGCCGGTGCCGCACGGGCAGCCGTCGAGGTGCGCGAGTGCCGCCTCGGCCAGCTCGTCGAGCCGCGCGTAGCCCTGCTCGGCGAAGCCCAGACCGCCGGGATAGCGATCGAACAGGAACAACGTCGGCCGCCCGGTGTTCGAGCTGTCGAGCATGCCGCCCAGGTCGATCGGGTCGCACATCGCCATCAACGGCAGGAGCTGGACGAAGAGATTGCGCACGCCGGAGAGCGCCTCCCACGGGTTCAGGCCCGCCTGGGCCAGCGCCCGCGTCGTCTCCTCGTTCGGCGCCAGCCACAGCCCCGCGGTCTCGAGCGTCAGCCGCGGCAGCTCCAGCGGGTGGTAGCCGATCGCGTCCAGCGAGCGGTAGCGGATCTTCTTCATCGCCACCGTCTGCCAGCTGTACGTGACCTCGCCGAACATCATCGTCTCGCCCCGGAACTCCCGCGAGCGCAGCTCATGGCGTATGCGAATGTTCGTGTCCAGAACGGGCTGCGTGTAGTAGTCCACCGTGCGCGGCTCGACCGTGGCGACCTTCTGCTCGAGGTCGAGCGAGCGCACCCACCATGTCTCGCCCTCGTGCAGGTAGATGGCGTCGGGGTAGACCAACTCCAGTCCGCTGATCGCGTCCACGGTGCCGATGACGGCGTTCGCGTGCGTGGCGTCGACGATCGTGTAGGTGTCGTCGCTCATCGTTCGCAGCGAGACCTTGGCACCCGGGAAGTCGCTCTTCGACCAGTACGCGCGGCCGTCGATCGAGCGCGTCTCGCCCGCCTCCTCGAGCGCCGCGAGCACGGCGTGCATCTGCTCGCCGAACGCGGGCGTATCGGTGTCGCCCAGCGGCAGCTCGTACGCCGCGCACGCGAGCTGCTGCGCGAGGATGTACGGGTTGTGCGGGTCCACGCACGCGGCCTCGGTGGGGCGGCCGAACAGGTACTGTGGCCGGCGCATCAGGTACTGGTCCACGGTGTCGTTGTAGGCCACCAGCACCACGAGCGACGGCGCGCCGCTGCGACCGGCGCGACCCGCCTGCTGCCAGATGCTCGCGAGCGTCGGCGCCGCGCCGATCAGCACCGCGACGTCCAGCCCGCCGACGTCGATCCCCAGCTCCAGCGCGTTCGTGCTCACGACGCCGCGCAGCTCGCCGGAGAACAGCGCCTTCTCGATCGCGCGCCGCTCCTCCGGCAGGTAGCCGCCGCGGTAGGGCTTGAGCCGTTCATGCAGCGGTGGCACCGGTGAAGCCTTGGCATCGCGCTCCTCCCCCGGCACTCGCGCACGCGAACGCTCGAGCTGCTCGCGCGTGTAGCGATAGACCAGCTCGGCGCTCACGCGCGACTTGGTGAACGCGATCGCCTGGGCGCCGCGCTCGAGCACGCCGGAGAGGAGCTGCGAGCCCTCGACGTTCGAGCTGCGTCGCTCGACCCGCGTCTCGTCGCGAAACGGCGGGTTCCAGAACGCGAAGTGCTTCTCGCCGCGCGGCGCGCCGTCGTCGTCCACCACGGTCACCTCGCGCCCGATGAGCGCCGTGGCCAGCTCGCCCGGATTGCGGATCGTGGCGCTGCAGAGCACGTAGCGGAACTCGCCGCCGTAGTGCCTGGCCAGCCGCTCGAGCCGGCGCAGCACCAGCGCCACATGGCTGCCGAAGATGCCGCGGTAGGCGTGCATTTCATCCACCACGACGTAGCGCAGGTTGCGGAGGAACCGGGCCCATCGGGCGTGCTGCGGCAGGATGCCCGCGTGCAGCATGTCGGGGTTGGAGAGGATGACGTTCGCCTCGTCGCGGAGCTTCTTCCGCGTGGTCGCAGCGGTGTCGCCGTCGTAGACGCCCGCGCGCAGCACACCCGACAGCTCGACGCTGCCGCCCGCGAGCCGCGTGAGGCTCTTCGCCTGGTCCTGCGCGAGCGCCTTGGTCGGAAAGAGATAGAGCGCGGTGGCATCGGGTTGCTCGAGCAGCCGCTCCAGCGCCGGCAGGTGGAAGCAGAGCGATTTGCCAGACGCCGTGCCCGTGACCACCACCGTGTCGCGCCCGGCGCGCAGTGCCTCGATCGCGCACACCTGGTGCGTATAGAGCCGCGACACCCCGCCCGCTTCGAGCGCGGCGGTGAGCGCGCCCGCAAGCGGGGGCTGCAGCTCGCCGAAGCGCGCCGTGCGCGCCGGGATCGTCTGCCAGTGCACCAGCGCGCCGCGGTTCTCGGGGCGCGCCGCGAACTCGCGCAGCCAGCCCGCCAGTTCGTTCCCGGACGCAGGCTCGTGGAGGAAGTGGGTCGGTGGAAGCTTCATGCTCACCTCGCGGGGCAAGGGTCGCGCGGGGCCTACTGCACGGATGGGCAGTATAGCCGGGCGCCGACCGCCTAGCGAATGATCACGAACCGCCCCACCTGGTGCCCGCCCGGCCACTCCACGGTGAACAGGTAGACGCCGGACTCGATGTCCTGCCCGTTCCGCGAGATCAGGTTCCACGGCGCCTGCCCGTCGCCCTGCGTGCCGTCGTGGTCCAGCACCTGCACGAGATCGCCGGCGAGCGTGTAGATGCGGATGCGCGCCTTCGCGCGCGGCATGCCGAAGAAGTCCACGTGGCGCGTGAACGCGTCTCCGGGCACGGGCTCGCGCTCCCACTGTGCGTGCGCCTTGAACGGGTTCGGCACCACCCACACCTTGCCGTCGCTGCGCAGCGTCCCGCCGCCGGCCTCGACCCGCGGGCGCACGACGCCGGAGAAGTCGGCGCGGAACGGGCTCTCGAGAAAGTCCGTGCGCGACGTGCCGGTGAGCGTGATCGTCCGCTGCGCCACGGCGGTCACCACGTAGTGGTAGTCGAAGCCGTCCAGCACCCGGTCGTCGACGAAGCGGTAGCGGCCCACGGGGTAGTGCTTGCGCTCGTAGGCGATCGAGTCGTAATCCACCGTGTCGACGAGCACGTCCTTGATTGGGCGCGCGCCGAGCGTGGTGTCGACGGCGAAGCTCGCGATCTGCTGCCAGCGCGTGGGGGGCGGCAGCAGCGAGGTACGGTTCCACTCGTCGAGCCGGTAGACGCGATAGCCCCAGAACTTGAACGGCGCGCCGGGCATGACGCTCGCGTCGGCGAGCAACTCGGGCAGGTTGTCCCATTCGACCGTGACCTCGCGGTCGCCGGCGATCGAGCGATACGAGGGCTGCGGCGGCGCCGGAGCCTGCACGTACCAGTGGAACGTGGTCTCCTTGCCATCGAACCCGGTGCACGCGTCGCAATCGAAGTCGGACCACACGCACGGCTGGCCGGGCCGGTACTCCACCTCGATCGCGACGCCGGGCGGGAGCGGGAAGGGCGGC
>DATNFC010000186.1:0-7720 GCA_035606545.1 Candidatus Methylomirabilota bacterium | reverse complement strand
CGCGATGGGGGCGGTGACGACCCCCGCGCCCGAGTAGGTCTGCGGCGTGGTCGTGCCCTTGAAGAACAGCTCGCCGCTGGAGACGGTGAGCGTGCCCTCGTTCGCGAGGTTCCCCTCCGACTGCATGAACCGGAACCCGGTGATGAGCAGCGTTGCCCCAGACCGGATGTCGGTGGGCCCCACGGCGGTGACGGCGGCACCCAGGCGCGCCGTGTGACCCGCCGGCGTGTTCGTGATGTCGAGGCCGGGCGAGGTGCCGCGCAGGAAGTAGGTCTGCGCGGCCGGTGTGGACGCGTTGCCGAGCTGGAGCCGACCGCCGGTCATGTTCAAGACGCCGGCCTGGTTGCGGAAGTCCCTCGGGCCCGAGGCGGCGGTGGACTGGATCTGGAGCACGATCGTGCCGGCGCTGATCGTGACGGCGGCCGAGGCCGCGGTCCCAAGGTCGAAGCTCGCGAGCGCCGTCGACGTGTTGCCGACCGTGCTCGCGGTAACCGTGCCTCCCGTCTGCGTGTACGTGATCGTCGACGCCGCGGCACTGACGCCGAATCGTCCGGTGACGTTGATCGCACCGCCCTCCACGATCGTGGTCGAGCCGACCTGGAGATTGAGCGAGTTGTCCAAGGCCGTGCCGACGTTGAACGTTCCCGCCGAGACCCGCAGCAGACCGGATTGCGTGAAGTTGCCCGCCCGTGCAGGCACGGTGAAGTTCGGGTTGTCGAGCCACAGCCCGCCGGTGGCCGGAATCGACGCCTGCACCGTGAGCACGCTGCTCATCGTGTAGGTGCCGCCGATCCGCGCCGTGCCGTTCGTCGCGGTCAGGAACGCGGCCGCATTGGACGTGACGCCCTGCACCGTCAGGTTCTGCGGGGCGATGAGTACCGTGGCCGTGGGAGCCGCCGACTTGTCCACGAGGATCGTGAGCACGTCGGTGGTGGCACCGGAGCCCGTGAACGACGCCGCGGCCGAGCCGTTGAACATGAGCTGGGCGCCGGCTGAGCCCGAGTTCGTGCTCAGGTCGAGCGTGCCGTTGTTCGTGAGGTCGCCGCCCACCGCGAGCCGGTGGCCGAGCTGTGTGCCGGTGAGCGCGCTCGAGAGTGTCCCGCCCGGCGAGATGAGGACGGATGACCCGACCGCGAGCGTCTCGGCCGCCGATGCGGCGAACCGAACGATGCCCGACGTGCCGCCGCCGATCGTCAGGCTGAGGCAGGCGGCGTTCGCGTTGACCGTCACCGTGCGGCCGTCGGGGACGACCACGGCATCCGAGGACGTGGGCACGACGCCGCCGGGCCACGGCGCATTCGGCGTGGTCGAGGTCCAGTTGCCGTTGCCGGCCGCGACGATGGCGCCGGACGTGGACGTCGCCTGGCTGCCCGACAAGGCGGTGCCGAGCGCCCCTTCGCTCACGGGCTGGACGGTCCAGTAGTAGGTCACGGCGGGGATCAGCCCCGACTGGGTGAGGCTGGTGGTGTTCGGCGGCAGCTGGGTGACGAACGTGTAGTTGAGGCCGTCCGTGGAGCGGTAGACCGCGTAGCCGATCTCGTTCGTGGCGTTGTCCGTCCAGTTGAGCTTCATCGAGACGGCGGTGACGTTCGTGAACGTGAGGTTCGTGGCCGCCGTCGGCGCCACCGGCGTGAACGCGTACCGGGCGCCGTTCACGAGCGCGACCGCATTGCCGTTGTTCGCGCTTCCGTACGCCGCGGATGCGGTCGCAGCCGTGACGCTCGCGAACGTCGAGGCCGAGCTGCCGATGCCGACCGAATAGCCCGCGTAAGCATTGTTCGCTGGGAGTCCGGGGCCGTAGACGAACTCGACCTGACCCGAACCCTCGGAGAGCCAGCACTGGAACGCGCCCGCCCCCGCACCGCTCGAGCCCAACCGCGGGACCTGCATGTTCTGCCACTCGATCACGAGCTTTCGACTCGGGGCGGAGCCCACGACTTTGTAGCGGACCTGCCCGTTCGTGCCGATGCGGAGGTCATCCCAGTACGGCGCGATCTTCGGGAGGTCGGTCGTGCTCGCGAGGTCGTTGACGAAGTTGATCGTGACCCCGGTGTTCCCCAGCCGGACCAGACCGTTCGAGTTGGCCGAGAACTGCGTATAGCGGGTGCCGACGAACCAGAAGTCGAACCCGATCGTCGCCACCGACGAAGCCGCGTCGTCCTGATTGGCGCCCAGAAGCTGCGTGGCGCCCGAGGAGAGGTCCTCGAGCGCCGCGCCGGTCGACGAGCTGAACGGGTACGTCGTCGCGCTGATCGTCTGCGCCAGCGCGGGCGGAGCCCAGAGCACAAGCAGACACACGGCGGCCGGCAACGCTGAGCGCAGCGCACCGGCCAGCCGATCAGGGAACGAAATGTAAGGAAGCCGCCGGACAGCAGAGCCCAGGGCGGCGGGTCGGCCCGTCTCCAACGCAGCACCTCGAACAACGCAATGTGTCGGCTCTGCAGTCGAGGTCCGGGGGGCGGCCTTCGGGGGGTGCGGCCGGGCGTTGCCGGCTGCATGACCAGAGCGATGCGTCATGATACGGACTTGTGAACAGCGATACCAGACTCATTTTCGGACCGGTGGGTCACAAATGACGTCGGGCGGAGGCTTGCGCCCCCGCCCGACGTGCGGCCCCACAGTTTTCGGAAGTCGGCCTCCCCACGCGGGTGACCGATCCCTTGTGGGATGTTTACCGGTAGTGCGACTTCAGCGTGCCCCAGCGCATCTTCTGCTGGTTGCCAGCCGGCTTCAGCGCTGGCCTGTCGCAGTGATCGGCGCAGCCGCTGCCCTCGTTGAACGCGGTGAGCGACGACACCAGACCGGACACCGAGCCCGGCGTGATCCCAGAGGAAGCGGTCTTGCTGCCGATGAACGCGTCGGCCGCGGCGATGGTGGCATCGGCGCAGGTGGCCCCGTTGCAGGCCGAGTTGAGCTTCGCCGCGATCAGCTGGTGAGCGAGGTTGTAGAACCCGTTGCCCGCGCCCGGCGTGTTCAGGATGGCGCACAGCTGGGCTTTCGTGTAGTTGACCGTGCCCAGATTGAGCGAGGTCACGCACCACACGTCGGCGTTGTTGCCGTTGTGGCAGGCGGCATCGCCGTGCGTCTTCCAGAAGCCCTGCGTGTACGTGCAGGGGGTGGCGCAGTTGGTGCCCCTCGTGCTGCAGGCATCGCCCGGCTCCACGACCTCGGCTCCACCAGGGGCCACGTTGCACGAGAACGGCGAGCCGACCTCGTTGTTATCGGCGGTGCCGATGAACGAGAAGCAGCTGCGGCCGGAGAACCGGCTGGCGTGCGCGAATGTGCGGAACACGTACTCCGTACCGCACTCGAGGTAGCAGTCGGGGTTCGCGGGGTCAGTAAGCGCGCCGGACACACCCGTCTCGTCGAAGAGATAGTCGCCGATCTTGAGCTCGATCTGCGCGTTCGGCCCGAGCTCCCACCGCAACGGGGCGTGCGCACCCGAGAACGAAGGCTGGCCCGAGAACGACATCTTGCACAGTCGCGGATCGTCGGACGAGTACCACGCCCCGCCGTTCGCCTCCCAGTCGGAGAGCTTCATCCACTGGAGCGAGAAGCCGGCCGGCGCGCCACTCGGGCCCGCCTTGATGCCGAGCGTGACGTAGGTATCACCGGAAGAGAGGCAGGTGAGCGTGAGCGGGTCGTAGTTGCCCACCGGGCCCTGCGCGAACGCCGAGCCGGCGATCACGAGTGCGCCCAGACAGAGCAGGG
This sequence comes from Candidatus Methylomirabilota bacterium, assembly GCA_035606545.1. Taxonomy (GTDB): domain Bacteria; phylum Eisenbacteria; class RBG-16-71-46; order RBG-16-71-46; family RBG-16-71-46; genus JAIOPA01. The sequence goes on along the minus strand of DATNFC010000186.1, from coordinate 4,009 downwards.
CTTTCTTCAACATGGTTGCGGCCTCCTTGAGAGTGAGTTCTTGCGCCCGGGTTCGGGGCGCGTGCGTGATGGCGGCATTGCAATCTGCAAACCGTGCGCCAATTCCCCCAGCAGCAGCGCGCAATCCCAGAACCGGCTGTGCCCGGCGAACTTGAGGGCGGCGAGAGGGGAGCCCGGGATGCCTTTCCAGACACCGGGACGTTCAGCGGGCTGACAGCGCTTCAGCTTTCGGACAGGGCGAGCGGGTTCCCGACCGTTGAGCCGGCAGCGCACGATCTCGATCCGCTCGACGTCGAGCGGGACGAAGCGGGACGCGACGAAGACGGTGCGCAACGGAGCGGCGCGCGCCGTTCACGGAGAACTCACGCGACATCCGTCGTGACACGCACGCGAGTTTGCTTGCCGCGGCGGTCTCCGCCTCCCTTATACTCTCCGCGCTGTTCGACATGACCGGATCGCCCCCCGCCTCCGGATCGCACCTCGGACCACCCCCGGGTCCGCTGGCCGCCCTATAGCTGTGCGCTAAGGAGTGCCTCCATGATTCGCCCGCATCAACGCGCGGCGACACGCATGGTGTTACCCGCTTTGGCCGCGGTCGCCTTTGCGATCATGCCGATCCGGGACACGCGTGCGACCGCGCCGTTCGTGATCGAAGTCGCAGACCCGGGGCCGGCGTTCGTCGGCATGTTCAGTTCGCTCGCGCTCGACAGCCAGGGCAACCCGCGCATCAGCTACTACGATGACGACGACGGCAACCTCAAGTACGCGAGCCGCTCCGCCGCGGGCGTGTGGACGCGCGAGGTCGCCGACGGCTCCGCGAGCGTCGTCGGCTGGTACTCCTCGCTGGCGATCGATGGCTCGAACGTGCCGCACATCAGCTACTACAACGTCACGACGGGCCGGCTCTGGTACGCGAAGAAGCCCGGGGTGCTGTGGACGAAGGAGCAGGTGGACGGCCTCGACAGCGATGTCGGCACCGACTGCAACATCCGCCTCGATGGCTCGGGCCTTCCCGGCATCAGCTACTACGACTTCACGAACCAGAACCTGAAGTACGCGCATCGCTCCGCCGGCGGCGTGTGGACGGCCGAGAACGCGGACGAGTCGGAGGACGACGCCGGCCGGTTCTCGTCGCTGGCGTTCGATGGCTCCGGCAACCCGTGCATCAGCTACTACAACAACTCGACCGGCCAGCTCATGTACGCGCGCAAGAGCGGCGGCGTGTGGTCGCACGAGGTCGTGGATCCCTCGACTGACAATCGCGGCCAGTTCTCGTCGTTGCGCATCGACGGCGCCGGGCGCCCGTGCATCAGCTACTACGACGCCAACAACCAGGACCTCATGTACGCGTGGAAGAGCGGCGCATCGTGGGTCATCGAGACCGCGAACGGGGCCGAGGACCTGGACGTGGGCCGCGAGAGCGCGCTGGCGCTCGACATCGCAGGTGGACCGCACATCACGTTCTACGACAACACGAACCAGCACTGGCTCTACGCCCACAAGGGGGGCGGCGCCTGGCAGACGATGACCGTGGACGGGAGCTTCAACGTTCGCGGCCAGTTCGGCTCGATCCAGATGACCGCCGGCGGCATTCCCCGGATGAGCTGCTTCGACGCCACCGCGGCGACGCTGCTCTACGCCTACGGCCCGTCGGAGAACGTGTCCATCGGTGACCGCCCGCGGACCGCGATCGCGTCGCTCTCGGTGTTCCCGAACCCGAGCCCGGCTGGAGTCACGCGCATCCATTGGGTCGGCGAAGGCCTGGCTCCGGATGCCGCCGTGGACATCCTCGATGCGGGCGGCCGGCGGATCCGCCGGTTGCCGCTGGACGCCTCGGGCGAGGCGCGCTGGGACGGGACCGACGATCGCGGCCGCGCTGTACGCGCCGGCATCAACTTCGTGAAGCCCGTGGGCGTCGCCGCCGCGAGCGTGTCTGCCGTGCGACTGGTCGTCGTCCGTTGAGCACCGTACCGGGAACGGTGACCGACGTGGCCGCCGCAGCGCGCGCGAAGGCTTCGCGCGGCGTGGCGCGCGCGCGAAGGCTCCAGCCCGGCGTTGGCGTCGCCGCGCTCGTGGCCACCGTGATGCTGGTCACGATCGCGAGCGGGCTCTGGGCGTGGCGCACCGCGCGCGTGATGGAACAGCGCATGGCCACGATGGTGAGCGAGAACGTGCCCAGCGTCGTGGCGGCTGCCGAGCTGCAGGCCGCGCTGCTCCAGCAGCGCGGGCTCGTCGCCGCGTACATGCTCGACGGCGGCCGGCTGGCCTGGGTGAACGACCTCGACAAGCTCAAGCCCGAGCTGCTGCGTAGGCTCGACGCGGCGCAGCGGAGCGCGCGCACCGAGGAGGAGCGTACTCTCCTCACCCAGCTCACGAACGTCTACGCGCAGTACGACGCGGAGCGCGAGCGCGCGATCGCGCTCTACCACGACGGCCACCGCGAGGCGGCGCGCGACCTGCTCCTGGGCGACGTGAGCCTGCTCTCCGACCAGGCGCAACGCCTGTGTCGCGACCTCGTGTCGGCGAACCGGCGGTTCATGAGCGCGTCCCTGGAGCGCGGGCGCCAGCAGCTGACCTGGCTCGCGTTCCTCCTGCCGGCGCTGATCGGCGTCACCACGCTGCTCTGCCTCGGCGTGCTGGTGATCGTCTCCCGCCGACTGCTGCGGCCCGTGCGCCAGCTGGCCCGGGACGCGCGCACGTTCTCGGCCGAGGACTCCGCACGCGCCGGGACGCCGTTCAACGACGACGTGCACGAGCTGGAGTACTACTCGCGGGCGATCATGACCGACGCCACGCGCGTGCGCGCCGACCTCGAGGACCAGCAGCGCCGGCTGCTGAACGCCGAGAAGCTCGCGGCCGTGGGCAAGTTCGCCGCCTGCGCCGCGCACGAGCTGCGGAACCCGCTGGGCGCGATGAAGCTGTGGCTCCACGAGCTCAAGCACACCGGCGCCGCGTCCGCCGCGGTGATGCAGACCTGCACCGTGCTCGAGGAGGAGGTGTTGCGGCTCGAGGAGCTGGCGACGAGCTTCCTCCAGCACTCGAAGCCGCCGCAGCTCAGGCTCGCCGCACAGGACCTGCACGCGATCGTCGACGGCACGCTGGAGGTGGGGCGGCACCGCCTCGAGGAGAAACGCATCCGGCTCGTGCGCGAGAATGGCGTGCCACTGCCGGCCGTGATGGCGGACGCGAACCAGATCCGTCAGGTGCTGCTGAACCTGATCGCGAACGCCGCCGACGCCACGCCCGAGGGCGGCGAGGTGCGGATCAGCGAGACGTGCGAGCGCGGGCCCGATGGCGTCGAAGAAGTGGTGCTGCGCGTGAGCGACACCGGACCCGGCGTGCCCGAAGCGATCCGGGAGCACCTGTTCGAGCCGTTCGTGACCACGAAGCCACGCGGCACCGGCCTCGGCCTGTGCGTCGCGGCGGGCATCGTGTCCCGACACGGCGGCCGCCTCGAGTTGGAGACAAAGGAGGCGCCGGGAGCCGTGTTCGCCCTCCGCCTCCCCACCGGTCTAAGCTGAGCCCATGGGTCGCATCCTCGTCGTCGACGACGACGCCGGCATCCAGCGGGCGCTGAAGGAGCTGCTCTCGAACCGCGGGCACACCGTGTCCAGCGCGCGCTCCGGCGAGGCGGCGCTCGAGCTGATCGAGCAGGAGACGCACGACGTCGTGATGCTGGACGTCTACCTCCCGGGGCTCAACGGGCTGGAGACGTTCCAGCGCATCAAGGCGAAGCGCCCGATGACGCCCGTGATCGTGATGACGGGCACGGGCACGATGGACATCGCGATCGAGGCGTCGAAGCTGGGCGCGTTCGACTACCGGATGAAGCCGTTCGAACCCGGGCCGATGCTGGCAGCGATCGAGAAGGCGCTGGAAACCGCGCGCCTGAACGAGGCGCAGGAGGACCACGCGCACGAGGGCGCGCCGCTCGACGACCTCATCATCGGCGGCAGCGCCCGGATGCAGGAGCTGTTCCGCGCCATCGGGCGCGTGGCGGCCACCGACG
>DATNFC010000185.1:0-18532 GCA_035606545.1 Candidatus Methylomirabilota bacterium | reverse complement strand
AGCGTCCGCTTGCTGCACAGGATCTTCGAGCATCAGGCGGGCCGCACCCCTCACGCTGTTGCGCTCGAAGTACCCCCACGACGGGCAGGCGAAACTCGAGAGCGCCTCACCTATGCCGAGCTGGACGCGCGCGCCGAAGCGCTCGCGCGCCGCCTCTCGACATGGGTGAGCGGCGAGTGCGTGGTCGCGGTGCTGCTGCCGCGCGCCGGGCTCGACCTGTGGATCGCGCAGCTTGCGATCCTCAAGGCGGGCGCGGCGTGGACCTGCATCGAGCCGGACACGCCCGAGGAGCGCCTGCGCTTCCTGCTCGAGGACTCGCGCGCGGTCGCGGTCGTGGCGCTCGAGGATCGCCACGACGTGCTGCGCGCGGCGGGCATCCCCGACGCGCGCATCGTCTCGCCGCGGCCCGGGCCCTCGACGAACGGTGCGGCGCACCGGCGCGTGGATCCGGCGTGGCTCGGACCGGAGACGCTGGCCTACGTCATCTATACGTCGGGCACGACCGGGCGGCCGAAGGGCGTGATGATCGAGCATCGGAGTGTCGCGAACCTGGTGCAGGCCGACGCCGCGCGCTTCGGCATCACGCCGGCGGATCGCTGCGCCCAGACCTCGTCGGCGGCTTACGACTCCTCGGTCGAGGAGCTCTGGCTCGCCTGGGGAACGGGCGCGACCGTGGTCGTGGTCGACGACGAGCGCGTGCGCTCGGGTCCCGACTTCCTGCCGTGGCTGCGCGAGCAGGGCATCACCGTGTGGTGCCCGGCGCCGACGATGCTGCGGATGACCTGCAGCGACGACCCGCAGCGTGACCTCCCGGACGTCCGCCTCGTCTACGTGGGTGGCGAGGAGCTGACGCCGGACGTGGCCGAGCTGTGGTCGCCGGGCCGCTGGCTCGAGAACGGCTACGGCCCCACCGAGGTCACGGTGACCTGCGTGCGCACGAGGATGCAGCCGGGCGAGCCGGTCACGATCGGGCGGCCACTCGAAGGCAACCGGGCCCACGTGCTGGACGGCGATCTGCGCGAGCTGCCCGTGGGGACGATCGGCGAGCTGTTCATGGGTGGCGTCGGGCTCGCGCGTGGCTATCTCGGCCGGCCGGACCTGACGCGCGAGCGGTTCATCGACCATCCGCGGCTCGGCCGGATCTATCGCACCGGCGACCTGGTGCGAAAACTGCCGAGCGGGGACTTCACCTATCACGGCCGGGCCGACACGCAGGTGAAGATCCGCGGCCATCGGCTAGAGCTCACCGCGGTCGAGAGCGAGCTCTGCCGCTTCCCCGGCATCATCGAGGCCGCCTGCCGCGTGCAGGCGAACGGCGCGGGACCCGAGCTGGTGGCGTTCGTCGTAACCGCCGACGGACGCGAGCCGGACCGCGACGCGTTGCGGACCGCGCTCAAGCGCCAGCTGCCGGAGCCCATGGTGCCCGCGCACTTCGCGCGTCTGGACGCGCTGCCGCGCGCCCCGCTCTCGGGCAAGCTCGACCGCCGTGCGCTGCCGCTGCTCGAGCATGCCCCCGTGGCGCCCGCGGGCGGGCGCGCGCCGGCGAGCGAGCTCGAACGGCTCGTCGCCGCGGCGTTCGCCGGGCACCTCAGCAACGCCGGGGCGGTCACGGCCGAGGCCGACTTCTTCCTCGACCTGGGTGGCAACTCGCTCGTGGCAGCCCAGGTCATCTCGACGTTGCGGCGCGATCCCCGCACCGCCGCGCTCACCGTGCGCGACCTCTATGAGGCCCGCAGCGTGGCCGCGTTGGCGGCGAAGGTCCGCCCCGCCACGAGCTCCCGTGACGCCACCCGCCCCCGCACTCCGAGCGCGGCCGCGCCGAGCGAGGCCGTAAGGGTGAGCCCGCACGCGGCCTGGGGCGTGGCCGTCCAGGGCGCATTCCTCGCGTTGGCGCTGCTCGCGCTCGTCAATACGGTGTGGTTCCTCGCCTCGCGCGGCGTGCCGATGCTCACGCGCTCGATCGGCGTCACCGCGTTCGTGCTGCTGCTCCCGAGTCTGGCACTCGTGGGCGCCCTCCTCTGGACGCTCGTCGCCGCCACGCTCACCGTGCTCGCCAAGCGCGTGCTGATCGGACACTACCGGCCAGGACGGCATCCCTACCTGGGATCGATGTACGTCCGCCACTGGATCGTGATGCAGTTCGCGCGCTGTCTGCCCTGGGACCTCCTCGAGAGCACCGGGCTCCGTGCCTGGCTGCTGCGCGCACTCGGAGCCCGCGTGGGCGCCGACGTCCATCTCCACCGCGGCGTGGCGCTCCACCACGGCGGCTGGGACCTGCTGGAGATCGGCGACGGCGCCGCACTCGGCCGCGACGTGTCGCTGGGGCTCGTCACCTACGACCGCCAGCAGCTCGTGTTCGCCCCGATCTCGATCGGGGCCCACGCCACTCTCGATACCCGCGCGCGCATGGCCGCGGGCAGCCGCATGGAGCCGGGCGCGTTCCTGGGCCCGCTGGCCTGGCTCCCCGAGGCGAGCGTGCTGCCCGCGGGCGAGCGCTGGGACGGTGTGCCCGCGATACCGTCCGGACATGCGCCGGAGGTGGCGCCCTCGAGCGCCGAGCCGCCGCAGCCGAGCGCCTGGCACGCCGCGCTGTTGCTGGCGGCGAAGGCCGCGGTCGCCCAGGTCGCGTTTCTGCCGGCCATGGCGCTCGCGGCCGTGGTGCTCTCCGCCTGGGAGGCGGGCGCGGCAGGCCGTTCGACGTTCGCGTTCACGTCCCTGCCGCTCGGGCCGCTCGCGCTGGCGATCATGGCGGGCTATGCGGCGTCCCTGCCGCTCCACGCCCTGCTCTGCCGCGCGCTCGGTCGCGTCCAGCCCGGCGTCTACCCGCTCCGCGGGCGCACGGCGCTCACCGTGCTGCTCAAGGAGCGGCTGGTCGAGACGGCGAACGTGGCGCTCTCGGGCACGCTCGCCTGGCCGCTCTGGCTGCGACTCGCCGGCATGCGCGTGGGCCGGCGCTGCGAGATCAGCACGATCATGGAGGTGACGCCCGAGCTGGTGGAGATCGCCGACGACTGCTTCTTCGCCGACGGCATCTACCTCGGTCGGGCGCTCGTCCACCGTGGCCACCTGCACTGCGAGCGCACTTCGTTCGGCCGCCACACGTTCCTCGGCAACCACGCGGTGATCCCGGCCGGCGCACAACTCCCGGGCGAACTCCTACTCGGTGTCTGCACGGTGGCCGAGCCCGCGCGCGTCCGCGCCGGCAGTGCCTGGTTCGGCCACCCGGCGTTCGAGCTGCCGAACCGCGAGCTGGTGACCGCCGACGAGCGGCTGACGTTCAAGCCGTCCATGATCCGCGTCGCGAACCGCGCGCTGTGGGAATCGCTCCGGCTGGTACTCCCCATCCTGCCGGCGTTCCTGGTGGCGTTCTGGGCCACGCTCCTCATCCGCGTCGAGCCCACGCAGCCGGCGGCCCTGTTCGCGCTCGGCGTGCTGCCGGCGGCCGCGCTCGTCACGGCCGCGTTCCTGTGCGCGATCACGCTGGCCGCGAAGTGGATCCTGCTCGGTCGCATGCGCGAGGACCGCCATCCGCTGTGGTCGTGCTGGTGCAGCCGCTGGGACTTCCTGTTCGAGATCTGGTCGGCCTACGGGCGACCGGTGATCGAGTGCCTCGAGGGCACGCCACTCGTGAGCGTGTGGCTGCGCGCGATGGGCGCCCGGATCGGGCGGCGCGTCGTGCTCGGCACGAGCCTCGCCCAGGTGGTCGACCCGGACATGCTGGACGTGGGCGACGACGCCACCGTGTCGTGTCACCTCCAGCTCCACAGCTTCGAGGACCGCGTCTTGAAGCTCGGACGCTCGCGCGTGGACGCTGGCGCGACGCTCTCGGCCGGTTCGCTCCTGCTCTATGGAGCGCACGTGGGCGAGCGCGCGCGGGTCGCCGAGCAAAGCGTGGTGATGAAGCACGAGCACCTGCTCGCGGACCAGGACTACGAAGGCGCGCCGACGCGGCCCGCCCGGGAGCCACGAATGTGATCCGGCTACCGAGCCCCGTGCTCGCCGGGCTGCCCGCGGGCGTCGTGGACGCCTGGTGCGTGCCCCTGCAGCCCGAGTCACCCGCGCTCTCGCGCTGGCGGTTGACGCTCAGCCCCGACGAGCGCACCCAGGCCGCGCGGATGCGCGTGACCGGGACGGCCTGGGCCGCGGCGCGCGGGGCGTTGCGGACGATCCTCGGCCAGTACCTCGCCGAGACGCCGGAGTCGCTCCGGTTCAGCGCCTCACCGCTCGGCAAGCCGCGGCTCTCGGGACGCGCCGCGCCACTCTTCAGCATCGCCTGGCGCGAAGACATGGCGCTCGTGGGTGTCGCCAGCGACCGCGAGGTGGGCGTGGACCTCGAGCGCGAGCGCGACGACACCGACATGAACGCGCTCGCGCGCGACTTCCTCTCCCCGGTCGAGCAGGCGGCGATCGAGCGCGCGCCGTCCGAGCGACGTCGCACGGTGTTCTTCGAGGCGTGGGCCCGGCACGAGGCCCGGCGGAAGCTGCACGGGCTGGGGCTCGAGGATCCGCTGCCGGAGGTCGAGTCGGGCTCGGTCGTGATCGTGCGCGCGCTCAACGTGCCCGAGGGCTGGACCGCCGCGGTGGCCGCCGAGGGGGCCACCTGGCGCGTGCGCCGCCGCGACGTCGGCGAGCTGCGCTGAACGCGCGACCGGGGCCGGGGGCCGCGTCCCTGGGTTGATCGAGGTCTGGAGGCCGGGCCCGCGTTCCGATACCATTCGCGGCGGCGCGGGGAGTCCTGGATCCCCCTTCCCGCCGCCCCGGATCGGAGGTTCGCATGCGGTTCCTTCGCGCTTCGATGGCCGTCGCACTGCTCGTGGCGCTGCTCATCCAGTCGCTCGTTGCGCTCGCGGCGCCGAGAGCCGCCCGGGCCGATGTGCCGCCGCGCTACGTCGCGCCGGCGCCGCAGCAAGAGCTGCCGCAGGACGGCAAGGACCCGAGGCGCTGCTGAGCCGCGCGGCGTGACGCGGCGGCCGAGCCCGGAGGAACGAGGGCTCGGCCGGCGCGTTTCGGGCATCGCGTCGGGCCGATCCCCGATGCACGACCGCCAGTCACCCGACAGGATTGGCCTCACGACGCGAGCGGTGAAGACCGGCTTGTAGCGCGCCCGATCGCGGTCACAGACTTCAGTTGTGGAGCCGCAGCGTGAATGGCCGCGCGGATCTCACCCCCATCGAGGTCTTCGTCATGCGAAATCCCCCCTGGCGCGTCGTGTCGCTGACCCTCCTCCTGTCGATCGGTTCGATGCTCGTGCTTGCGCCCAGCGCGGGAGCAGCGCGTCCGCGCGGCTCGGCGGCGCCCCTGCCAGGCAGCGCGATCCCGAAATACGTCGACGAGTTGCCCCAGCTCCCAATGCTCGATGGCACGGTCACTTCGGCATCGTCCCCGGCCGTCCTGACGCTGGAGGAGTTCCAGCAGCAGATCCTGCCCGCGTCGGTCTATCGCGGGCTGACCGGCCGGCTGCGGCGCGGCACGTACGTCTGGAGCTACACGGTCCAGGGCCGCGAGAACACGTACCCGGGGCCCACGATCGAGGCGCGCACCGGCACACCCACGGTGGTCAGGTTCGTGAACGACCTCCAGGCGCACGGCGGCCAGTCGCTGTTCCTGCAGGGTCGCCTCCCGGTCGACCAGACGATCCACTGGGCCGACCCGCTCCACCAGTCCGGATCGATGGCGGCCTACTCGGGCCCCGTGCCGGCCGTGGCGCACCTGCACGGCGCCGAGGTGCCGTCGTACGCGGACGGCGGACCCGACGCGTGGTGGACGCCCGGGTTCGGGCTCAAGGGCCCGGGGTTCGTGTCGGACACCTACACCTATCCCAATACCCAGGAGCCGACGACGCTCTGGTACCACGACCACACGCTCGGCGCGACGCGCCTGAACGTGTACGCGGGGCTGTGCGCGGCATACGTCCTGCGCGACCCGGCGCGGGAGCCGGCCGACCTGCCCGGCGGCCCAGCCGATCTTCCCCAGGACCGCTACGGTCACTCCTTCGAGCAGGTGCTCATCGTGCAGGACAAGACGTTCGACGACATGGGCCAGCTCACGTTCCCGTCCGCGGGCGTCAACCCAGGGATCCATCCCTACTGGGCGCCCGAGTACTTCGGCGACGTGATCGTGGTGAACGGAAAGAGCTGGCCCTACCTTCGCGTCGAGCCGAGGCGCTACCGATTCCGCCTCGTCAACGCCTCGAACGCGCGCTTCTACGAACTCCACCTCACCGATCCCACGCCGGGTCACGCGGACGTCCCGATGTGGCAGATCGGCACCGACGGTGGGCTGCTCGACGCTCCGGTCGCGGTGAGCGCCGCCGGCGCCTCCCCGCCGCTGCTCGTGGCGCCGGGCGAGCGCGCGGACCTGATCGTGGACTTCTCGGGGCACGAGGGTGAGATGCTCACGCTTCGGAACGCCGCGAACGGCCCCTATCCGGACGGCGACCCGGTGGATCCCGAGACGAACGGGCAGGTCATGCGCTTCATCGTCGGGATGCCGCTCGTCCACGCGCGCATGCTCGACAACAGCCTCGACCCCAGCCGGACCCGGACGCTCCGTTCGACTCCGATCGAGCGTCCGGAACCGCCCGCGACGGACGCGCGCGCGCTGACGCTCAACGAGCAGATGGGCCCGGACGGGCCGGTCGCGGGGTACATCAACAACACCATGTGGCGGCACCCCACCGGCGAGAGCTGCCCGCTCGGGGCGACCGAGGTGTGGGAGATCATCAACCTCACCGGCGACGCGCACCCGTTCCACCTGCACCTGGTCCAGTTCCAGGTGCTGTCGCGGCAGGACTTCGACGTCGACAGCTACATGGCCGTTTACGGCATGCCGATGGAGGGCATGGGCCCGCCGCGTCCCTACGACGAGATGAGTGCGTTCACGGGGTTCAAGCTCGGCGGGAACCCCGACGTGACGCCGTTCCTGATCGGCTCGCCGCGCAACGTGGACGCGAACGAGAACGGCTGGAAGGACACGTTCCGGATGAATCCGGGCGTGGTCACTCGCGTGCTCGTCCGCATGGCGCCGCAGAACGCGAGCGCCATGGCCGGCGGGCGGGTGGCGGCCGGCACGAACCTGTTCCAGTTCGATCCCAGCTCCGCGATGGGCGTGCGCGACGACGGCTTCGGCTACCCCGGCGGGCCGGGTTACGTGTGGCACTGCCACATCCTCGATCACGAGGACAACGAGATGATGCACCGGTTGCTGTTCACGCAGCCCACGCCCACGCCGGGCGTGGTCGCGGCCGCGGCCGCGGTCTCGTCGCCGGGGCCGCCGCCCGTCGAGCCCGCGGGCGTTCACCCGAACCCGTCCCTCGGATCGGTCCGCATCGCGTTCTCGCTCGAGCGGGCGGAGGAGGTGGAGCTGACCGTGTACGACGTCGCGGGGCGCGAGGTCGCGACGCTGGCGGATGGCCGCTTCGCACCCGGCGACCACGCGGTCACCTGGGACGGCCGCGACCGCTCGGGACAGAAGGTCGCGAGCGGTGCGTATCTCTATCGATTGCGGACGGGCGAGCGAGCGCAGGTGCAGAAGCTGATGCTCGTCCAGTAGGAAAAAGGGCCGGGAGCGGCCGCCCCCGGCTCCGTTTACAGCGCCCGCGTCAGCCAGTGCAGCACGTTGAGCGCAAACTGGCGGTCGTCGGTGCCGGCGACGTTCATTCCCATCGGCATCCGCTGGGGACCCGCGACCTGAGCGGTGAGCATCGCCGCCTCGCCGAGCACGACCACACGGCCGCGACCCAGCGTGAACGCCAGCCCCTGCGAGCGCCCGCCGGCGGGGCGATGCTTGTCGCGCGGCACGTTGTTCGTGCTCTCGCCCAAGTGGATGAGCAGGTCCTCGGCGTCCGCTGACAGCGTGAGCAGCGACACGGCGTCCGCGGGTCCGCTCAGCGACTGACCGGTGAACGCGAGCACATGGCGCACGCGTTCACTGGAGTCGCGCCCGGCGACAATCGGATGGTCGTCGTGGAGCCCGTGGCCCGGGCGGTAGTGGAGCATCGTCGGCCCGCCACCCTCACTGCGCTGGCGGTCGGCCGTGTAGGCCGCGCGCATGTCCACCCCGAGTGCCACCCCGAGCGGCTTCGCTGCGTCGCCCATCGGCGCGTGGTCGGCGATCAACAGCAGCGATCCACCGGCGCGCACCCACGCCACCACGGCGGCGCACTCCGCCGGCGTGAACGCCGGGTGGGACGCCGCGGGTGCGCCCATGTCGTCGTCGCCGAGTGCGTTCGCGATCACCAGCAGGTCGGCGTTCGCGAGCGACGACGCCGAGAACGTGTCGGCGTTCGCAGTGACCCGGTAGCCGTCGTGGCGCGCGAGTTCGGCGAACGGGCGATAGCGACCGTCGGTGCGGTGGAACTCGTGGTGCGCCTCGTCGAACAGCAGCCGCGGCCCGTCCTTCGCGTACGCGGGGCGCGCGACCCGCGTGTCGAACGTGGTGTCCGCGACCTGCTGGGCTCCCGCCGGCGCCGCGAGCAGCACCATCGCGATCAGACCGCGAACGCTTCGGGTGCCCACACCAGGCCCAGCTCGCTCGGCGGACCCATGTAGCCGAGCATCGCGCTCGCCGCGACCACGCTCGGCGAGGCGAGGTAGCCTTCGCCGCCGACGCCCATGCGGTTCGTCCAGTTGCGGTTGAAGCTGGTGATCGCGCGCTGCCCGGGCTTGAGCGAATCGGGCCCCTGGCCGAAGCAGGGCCCGCACCAGCTCTGGCGGATGCCGCCGCCCACCGAGCGGAACACCTCGGCGATGCTCTCGCCGTCCAGGCGCGCATCAGGGCGCTCGATCTGCTGCTTCACCCCGCCCGAGCCGGGGAAGATCACGAACTCCTTCGCCGCCTTCTTCGCGCCCTGCGCGCGTGCCGCGCGCAGGACGAGCGCCGCCGAGAGCAGGTCGTCGTAGCCGCCGTTCGTGCACGAGCCGATCATGGCCTTGTCGAACGTGAGCCGCTCCTTCGCCACGTCCTCCGCCGGAAACGCGTTCCCGGGGCTGAACGGCTTCGCGATCATCGGTCGCACGTCGGAGAGCGCGAGCGTCTCGTCGATCGCCCATTCGACATCGTCGCCGGGTGCGAGCGGTGACTGCCCGGGGCCCGGGTAGGGCAGGTCGCGCATGCCCTTCGCCGCGAACCACGCGAGCGTGACGTCGTCGGGCGCGAAGATGCCGTTCCAGCTCTCGGCCTCGGCCATCATGTTGCAGATCGTGTTGCGGTAGGCGATCGGGAGCTGCCGCTGCGCATCCACGAACTCGACGCTCATGCCCTGCGACTGCTTGGCGCCCCAGCGCCGCAGCAGCTCGAGCACGAGATCCTTGCCCGTGACCCAGGGCTGCAGCCGCCCCGTGAACACGACCCGTCGCGGTTTCGCCACCGTGGTGTAGATGTGGCCCGTGCTCCAGCCGAAGCCCAGCGTCGTCGAGCCGACGCCGATGCCGATCGCGCCGTAGGCGCCGTACGCGCGGCTGTGCGAGTCGGCGCCGGGGATCATCATGCCCGGGTAAACCAGTCCCTGCTCCGGGAAATAGAAGTGGAAGATGCCGTCGCCGGGTGTGGCGTAGTACGGCTTCTCGATGCCATGGAGCGCCGCGAACTGCCGGCCGATGCTGGTCTGCTTGTCGTCCGCGTCGACGCCCGTGAACACGAAATGGTCGTTCGCGATCGCGATCTGGCGGGGCCAGATCGTGTTCCCGCCCGTGATCTGGTTGAACGTGTGGATCGAGAACGGCGCGGTGCCGTCGGACGCGGGCAGCAGGTCGGCGTAGATGCGCAGCGTGGCCCCGGCGCGCACTTCGGCCTGCTTGTCCACGCGATGCGCCCACAGGATCTGCTCGCTGGTCGTGAGCCTGCGGGCCGTGGCGGCGTCGGGCCACACGATCTCCGGTCGGCGCGCGGTGGCGTCGCGGAACTCGCGCCGGCCCACGGCGAAGATGCCGCCCGAGCGCCGGATCTCGTCCTCCTTGGGCGTGAGCGGCACCGGGTCGTACGTGCGGCCGCGCGTCTCGTTCACGAGCCGGCGCGTGTCGGGATCGAACGTGAACTCGTCGCCGTCCTGCGCGTCGGCCACCGCGTCGGGACTCTGGACGACGTGCAGGCCGAGATTGAACGCGTTGCGCCTGAAGATGTCGCCCATGTTGTTCCCGCACACCACGACCAGCGTGAGCCCTTTCTCCTCGGCCACGCCCTTCAAGCCGGCCGGGCTCATATCGCGCGAGCTGCCGATCGCGAAGCGATCGCCGGCGACGAGGAACGTCTCACCGCGGTGCACGCGCTCACGGAAGTCGGGCATCAGGTAGCGGAACGAACCCGCCTTCCAGCGCTCGTCGAGCGTCTCGAGGCTCTCGGAGACGCAGTCGGCGGCCGGCGTGATCTGGTCCGTGTCGATGGCGTCCAGCTTCTTGCCCGGCACCTTCGGGTCCCAGAAGACGAGAGCGCGTCCGTGCACCAGGCCCGCGCTGCCGGTCGCCGGCGTGTGCGCGGGAGTCGCCGGGGCGCCGTCCGCGCCGGGCCCGGGGAGGCTATCGAGCGTGACGCCCTGCTTCAGGCGGGCCGATTGGAGGGTGTGCATGGCCCCCGAGACTAGGATGCGCTCCGCGCCCCGGCAACCGCGCGCGGCCGCGGGCCAAGCCCGTGAAAGGGTCGACGCCGTGGAGCCGGCCGGCCGGCGCACGGCCGGCCAGCTCACCCAGCGTCCAGCCGCCGCCTCAGAACGAGACCGAGACGAACACCTCTGGATAGAACACGTCGCTCGAGCCGATACGGTCGTCGAGGTTCAGGTAGCGCTCGTACACCATGCCGGCGCCGGCCATGCTCCGCCCCCCCCGGCTCTGGTAGAACGCGCCGAACCGCCCGCCGAGCGAGCTCTTGTCGTCGATGCCGCTGCCGATGAAGTTCCAGCGGTAGAACGCGCCGGCGTAGGGCTTGATGCGCTTCATCTGCCACATCACGTAGTCGACGCGCGGGCTCAGCTTGTAGAGCGTCGGATCGGCGAGAAACCAGCCCTCGAAGTCCACGCCCACGTCGAGGCCGTTCCTGATGTAGTAGCCCACGCCGAGACCGATGAGCAGGTAATCGTTGTCGAACGAGTGGCCCCAGCCGACCACGCCGTTCACGCGGCGGTTCCCCTTGGAGAACATGCCCGCTTCCTGCGCCGGCGCCGCAGAGGCCGGCGCCGCGGTCGCGGTCACGGCGGCGGGTGCGGCCGCGGCAGGCGGAGGCGCGGTGGCAGGCGCTGGCGCGGTGGTGGCCGGCGCCGGCGCGGGGGGCGCGGGCGTCGCGACGGTGTCGGGCTTCGCCACGGCGGCGCTGTCGGGCTTCGCCACACCCGAGCTGTCGGGCGGCGTCTGGGCCCGGGCGGTACTCGCCACGGTCAGCGCGGCGGCCAGCAGAATCCACGAGGTGTTTCTCACGAACTGTGAAGCGACTCCGGCTTTCATCACGCTCTCCCCCGAGTTCGAGCGGGTCCCGATGGCGCGCGGCGATCCGCCGCCCGGGGTCCCGTCAGCTACTTCTTCGTTCGCAACGCGATCTGCATCCCCTTGAGCAACGTCATCAGGTGTTCCCGACCGGCGCTGTCGGACGCCGCGGCCTGCAGCACGTAGTCCACGGCAGCGGGATTGCTCCCGATCCGGGCCAGCACGTACTGGGCGGAACGATCGTCCGCGAGCATGGTCTCGACGACACGGCGGCGCAGCGCATCGTTGCCGAGCAGGTGCTCCGTCATCTCGACGGCGAGCGCCGAGTCGGCGGCGATCGAGTGCATGACCCGGTCGCGGACCTGGGCGTTGCGGCTCATCTCGCCGGCGATGTCGCCGGAGCACGCCCCCACGCCCGCGAGCAGCGCGATCGTGATCCAAACCGCGGCGCGGATGGGCCTGCGGCCAGCGTTCATGCGTCCTCCTGCCGGTTTTCCCGGGCGCCTCTGGATCGAGCCACGGTCGGTTTCCCTCGTCGACCTTAGCCTCGACGCCGCTCCGGACGCCACCCGGTCGCTCCCGCGGGTCAGCTCGTGAGCCCAGCGGTCCGGAAGCCGCTCGCTACGGGCGATCGACCGTGTCGAGGTGCTGCGCGACGGCGCGTCGGCGCCGTACGGCTCGGACGCGATCGCCGGCGTCGTGAACGTGGTCATGCGCCGCGGGCGGTTCGCGCCGTTCGCGACCGTGTCGCGGCGGCGGCGTCTCCGTTCGGGTTCAACGGCCGCTTCATCTACACGCGCGCCACGGTGACGCTACCGGGCTGAACGCCGACTCTCGATAGCGCAGCCCGCGCCGCCGTGCCGGGTCTTGACTCCGACGTGCGTGCCGCCCAGTCTTCCGCGCCGGTGCTTACAGGTCACAGGGCCGCGGTCGCGAGACCGCAACATGCGCGGAGACGGACATGAAGAGGCTGCCCACGCTGGGGTTCGTGACGTTGTTCGTGGCGCTGCTCGGCGCCGGGACCGCTTGGGCGCAGACCGGCACGGTCAGCGGCCGGGTGACGGAGCAGGGCGGCGCGCCGATCGCCGGCGCCGAGGTGCGCGTCGACTCGACGCAGATCCACACCAGCACGGACGGCGACGGGCGCTTCACGCTCGCCAACGTACCCGTGGGCCGGGTGACCGTGCGCGCGCTGATGCTCGGCTACAAGTCGCTCGCGCACGCGGCGGTCGTCGAGTCGGGTGCCACCGCCACGGTGGACTTCGTGCTCGAGGAGAGCGTGCTCCCCACCTCGGGCGTCGAGGTCGTCGTGGGCTCGCGCGCGAGGCACACCGCGGCCGACGAGTTGGCCGTGCCGGTGGACGTCTACAACCACGACATCCTGATGAAGCAAGGCTCCACCGAGACGTCGCAGGCGCTGCAGGCGCTCTCGCCCTCGGTCAACTTCCCGCGCCAGACCGTGACCGACGCCACCGACGTCGTGCGCCCGTTCACGCTGCGCGGGCTGTCGCCGGACCAGACGCTCGTGCTCGTGAACGGCATCCGCCGCCACCAGACCGCGGTCGTCAACACGTTCGCTTACGGCACGGCCGCGGGCTCGAGCGGCGTGGACATGAACGCGCTCCCGAGCAGCTCGATCGAGCGCATCGAGGTGCTGCGCGACGGCGCCTCCGCCCAGTACGGCTCGGACGCGATCGCCGGCGTCGTGAACGTGGTCATGCGCCGCGGCGTGACGCCGCCGTTCGTGAACGTCACGGGCGGCCAGTACTTCAGCCCCGACTACCCGTACGACGGCGGCAACGTCAACGTGAACGGCGGCTGGGGCCTACCGTTGGGCCAGGGCTCACTGAACCTGTCGGCGGAGTATCTCGATCGCCAGCCCACGAACCGCGCCTGGGCGGACAGCTCGGACATCAGCGGCTCGGGCCTGAACGACATCGTCGGCCCCGACGGCAAGGTGATCCAGAAGCGCAATCCGGTGGAGCAGCCGAATTACCACTGGGGTGACGGCCTCGAGCGCGACGCGCTCGGCACGGCGTTCGCGCACTACCCGCTCGGGCCCAACAGCCATGTCTACGCGTTCGGCAGCTACGCGCACCGGCACGGCACCGGCAACGGCTACCGCCGCTACGCCGGCGACGACCGCAACTGGACGCAGATCTACCCGCTCGGCTTCCTGCCCGAGTTCAGCCCCATCGTCACCGACTATTCCGCGGCCGGCGGCTGGAAAGGCGACCTGCACGGCTGGAACGTGGACGCCGGCGCGTCTTTCGGGCACAACGGCTTCCGCTACGACCTCGACAACACGCTCAATGCCTCGCTCGGGCCGTCGCTCACGAATCCCACGGCGCCAGGCCCCGACGGCATCTTCGGCAACTCCGACGACCCGGGCATCCCGAACCAGACGTCGTTCTTCGCCGGCGAGCTCCAGCGTGACGAGTTCGTCGCCTCGCTCGACGGCGACCGCGAGCTGAAGTTGGGGCTCCCTTACGCCGTGCACACGGCGTTCGGCTTGGCATGGCGGCGCGAGCGCTGGGCCATCCTCGAGGGCGAGCGCGCATCGTGGATCGACGGCGGCGCGACGAGCCAGAACGGCGGGGACACGCCGGGCGGCTCGCAGGTGTTCCCCGGCTTCGCGCCGAGCGACGCTTCGGACTCGCACCGCGAGAATACCGGCGTCTACGTCGACCTGGAGACGAACCTCAGCCAGCAGGTGCTGGTGAACGGCGCCGCGCGCTACGAGAACTACAGCGACTTCGGCTCGGTGACCACGGGCAAGCTCGCCGCGCGCTACCAGCCGAGCCCCCACCTCACGTTCCGCGCCGCGGCCAGCAATGGCTTCCGCGCGCCGGGCCTGGGCCAGGTCCACTTCAGCAAGGTGGTCACGAACTTCATCGCCGGAGCACCCGAGGAGATCGGCATCTTCCCCGTGGACCACCCGGCGGCGAGGGCGATGGGCGCCCAGGAGCTCAAGCCGGAGAAGTCCGTGAACCTGAGCGCCGGGATCGCGGCCACCGTGCTCGACAACCTCACCGTCACGGTGGACGTCTACGACATCCGTATCACAGACCGCATCCTGCTCGGCGCCACGTTCGACGACAGCACCACGGCGCGCATCCTCGGCAACGCGGGCTTCACCGGCATCGCGGGCGTGCAGTACTTCACGAACGGCCTCGACACCAAGACGCAGGGCATCGACGTGACCGCGGACTGGCGGTTGTACGCCGCCGAGTCGCGCTCGTTCACGCTCCATGGCGCGCTCAACTACGGCAAGAACGAGATCACGCACGTGGACCCGCTGCCGAGCGTGCTCGCCACGTCCACGGACGAGACCGGGCTGCTCGACGAGGTGACGCGCGTCGCGATCGAGAAGGAGCGCCCGGACTGGCGCGGCACGCTCACCGGCGAGTACACGCAGGGGACGTGGCGCGGGCTCGCCCGGGTGTCGTATTTCGGCAAGTTCTCGTCGGCGCAGCCGGCGTTCACCGACGGCTACACCGAGAACTACCCCGCGCGCACGCTCATGGACCTGGAGGCCGGGTACAAGTTCCGGCAGACCGAGCTGGCGATCGGCGCCCGGAACGTGTTCGACACGTACCCGGGCAAGGCGCAGCTCGACTTCAACAACAACTTCGGCGTGTTCCCGTGGGCCGCGGCGTCACCGTTCGGCTATAACGGCCGGTTCCTCTACACGCGACTGAGCTGGAGCTTGCCCAAGTAGGCTGCGCCTGCAAACGCCCGCTGGCCGCGTTGCGCGATTCGGGTCGTCGCTTCAACGTGGCTGAAGGCCACGATTCCTCTCCTCACTCGACCGCGACGCCAAGCGCTCGGGCGTTATCGGACGCAGCTCCGTTGTTCGTCAACGACCCGCCTCAGGCGAATGCCGGCGGCTTCCGCGTGTGCCAGTCGGTGAGCGACTGGTAGTGCGCGCCCAGTCCGCAGAGCAGCGCCTCCGAGAACGGCGCGCCCATGAACGCGATGCTCGTCGGCAGACCGTTCTCGCCGAAGCCGTTCGGCATCGCCAGCGCCGGGAGCCCGGTGAGGTTGCCGGCGGCGATGACCCCCGGCCCGCCGGAGATGCCGGGATAGATGGTCTGGAACTCCTTGTCGATCGGGTAGGCGACGCTCGCACGCGTCGGCGTCGCGATCACGTCGTACGAGGCAAAGAGCTTCTTCATCGCCGCGCGCATCGGCCGGCGCGCGCGCATGGCGTGCACGTAGTCCACCGCCGGCAGCAGCAGCGCCGAGTAGCCGCCGGTGCGGCACGCCGGGCAGCGGAGTTTCGTGACGTCGCCCGAGTCGATCAGCTCGAAGAACGCGCTGGCGCCCTCGGCGGTGACGATCGCGCCCACGGCCGGCCCCCACGGCAGGTCGGGCCACTCCACGTCGCGCGTCACCTGGATCGCGCCCCCCAGCTTGGCGAGTGACGCCTCGAAGTTCTCGCGCACAGCGGGCTGGACCTTTTCCGTGCTGCCCTTCGGGACCGCGACCTTGATCGCGCGCGTCGGCTTCTGCGTCTCCTTCCACGTGAACAGCCGCCCGGTGCACGAGGCGTCGTCCGGGTCCGGGCCGGCGATCGCCGCGAGCACGAGCGCACAATCGTCGGCGGTGCGGCCCATGGGCCCCAGCTTGTCGAGCGTCCAGCACAGCGCCATCGCCCCGTGCCGCGACACCAGACCGTACGTGGGCCGGAGCCCGCTCACGCCCGAATAGGCGCTCGGCGTGACGATCGAGCCCGAGGTCTCGCTGCCGATCGCGAACGGCACCAGCCCCGCGGCGACGGCGGCGCCGGGGCCGCTCGAGGAGCCGCCGCTCCAGAACGACGTGTTCCACGGCGTCAGCCCGGGTCCGGTGAACGAGGCGTCGGCCTGGTTGTAGCCCATGCCGCCGGCCAGCTCGACCATCGCGAGCTTGGCGCACAGCACCGCGCCCGCCTCGCGCAGCTTCTTCACCACGGTGGCGTCGTGATCGAACACCTGATTGCGATAGGGCTCGGCGCCCCACGTCGTGGGCACGCCCTTCGTCGCGAGCAGGTCCTTCACGCCGTACGGGATGCCGTGCAGTGGCCCGCGGTACTTGCCCTTCGCGATCTCGGCGTCGGCGGCGCGCGCCTCGGCCAGCGCACTCTCGCGCATCACCGTGACCACGGCGTTCAGCTTGGGCCCGAGCGTGTCGAGCCGCTCGAGGCAGGTCTCCGTGAGCTTCACCGATGTCAGCTTTTTCGCCTTCACCTGCGCGGCGAGCGAGCGCACCGGCGTGTAGAGCAGGTCCGAATCGGGCATGGGATCCTCTCGAGTGGTCGCGGTCAGGCGCGGGACGTGTCGCGGTCGGGCGCGGAACGTGTCGCCGTCAGGCGCGGAACGTGATATCGGGCTCGTCGCCGTTCGTGAGCTTCATCGCGCGCAGGCGCTTGCCGCCGGAGAGGTCGCCGTCGACGTCGCTGGCGATGCTCGTCCACTGCGTCTCGTTGAAGCGATCCGGATAGCGCGCGCGCAGCACTTCGGTGAGCAGCCGCGCCTCGCCGGTGCTGTGCTCGGGCCCGGCAGGCGCTGCGGGCGCGGGCGTCGCGGGCGCGGGTTGCGCCGGCGGCGCAGGAGCCTGTGCGCGCGCCGCGGCCGGCAACAGCGTCGCCGCGGCGGCGACCATCTTGAGGAACCCGCGGCGATCGCGTTCGCGCGGGGACGGCGCTTGCGACATGCTGCACCTCCGTTTGGAACCGCGGCGGCCTTTGGCCGCCACGGAGCGAAGTGGACGGGTGAGCGGGAGCCCGGGAGAGTAGTGCAGGTTTCCGTTCCGGGAAATGGAGGAACTTCGCATGGCGTGGCAGGCCCGGGATCCCGCGTTCGTCGAGCGTGTTCGCACCAGCTTCGAGCGCCAACGCTTCATGGGCACGTTGGGCGCGCGACTCGGCCACGTCGCCGCCGGCGAGGTGGACATCGAACTGCCCGTCGCCGACGCGCTCACGCAGCAGCACGGGTTCGTGCACGCGGGGGCGCTCGCCTCCGTGCTCGACTCCGCGGCCGGCTACGCCGCGTTCACGCTCATGCCCGCGGGCGCCGCCGTGCTCTCGATCGAGTTCAAGATCAACATGCTCGAGCCTGCGCGCGGTCGGGCGATCGTTGCTCGCGGCCGCGTTGTGCGCGCCGGGCGCACGATCAGCGTCTGCCGCGCCGACGCACTGGCGTTGGGCGATGCCGGCGAGAAGCTCGTGGCCACGCTGACCGGGACGATGATGTGCGTCGAGGGCCGCAACTTCTCGGGCTAGGTCTCCGCCGTCACGCCGAGCGCGGCGAGCGCATCCGGCAACGCCGCGCACCCCGCGATCACGACGCCGCACGCGTGCTCGGTTTCTGCGGCGATCACCTCGATCCGCGTGCCGTTCAGCCCGAGCGTCGTGACCCCCGCGCGCATGCGCGGCACGATCCCGAGCGATTCGCCCACGGCGAGCGCCGCTGTGGCGACACCCGGCGAGGAGAGCTGCACCGTGGCGATACCGGTGGCGCCATTCGCGTGCACGGCGGCGGCGCCCGCCGGCACGCGCAGCTCGCGTGCGGTGCGGTCGGCGATCCAGAACGCGTGGAGACGCAGTTCCGGGAGCAGCAGCTCCCACTCGAGCCGCACGCGATCGGTGCGCTCGCGAGCCATCGCGACCGGCCCCGACGCCTTGACGCCCAGCGAGCGCAGCGTCGCCGCGGCGCGGGAGAGCGCCCCGCCGCGGAGCACCCAGTCGGCCACGCCGTCCGGCCCCGCCAGCGCTGGCAGGAACCGTCGCGCGATCGCCGAGACGCCCTTCAGGTGCTTCTCCCAGCTTCGCCCGGCCTGCAGTGCGCGCAACTCGTCGCGTGTGGCCGTATCGCGCGCGGCGAGCAGCTCGAGGTAGGTACCGTCCGCGAACGCCACGAGCGCGTTCTCGGTGGGGATGGCGTCGTGCTGCCCGCCCGGCGTGACCGTGAACCCGGCGGCCGTGAACCGCGCGCTCGCGTCGGCGAGCGACGAAACCACCACCACGACATGATCGAGCCGCACCGGACCGGTCATCGCAGCACGAGCCTCACTCGTCCGTGGGTGCGAGCGCAAGGACGGGCGGCTCGCCCCCGCCGCGGCTTGCGGCCCCGGCTGCGAGC
>DATNFC010000184.1:0-10129 GCA_035606545.1 Candidatus Methylomirabilota bacterium | reverse complement strand
GTCTTCGCCACCGCGGCCCGCAGCTCGTCGGTGGTGCGCGCCACGCCCGAGCGCATGACGAGCTGCGCCCGCCGCAGGACCGAGAGGTCGCGCGTCGGGTCGCCGGACACGATCACCAGGTCGGCGCTCCGGCCCTTCTCGAGCGTGCCCAGCTCGTCGCCCCTGGACATCGCCCTCGCCGCGTCGCGCGTGGTCGCGAGCAGCACCTCGGACGCCGTGAGCCCCGCGTGCTGCATGGCCTCCATCTCGGCGAAGATCGACGGCCCGTGCAGCGTGAGCGGGTTGCCGGCGTCGGTGCCGGTGGCGATGGGGATGCCGGCGCGCTTCACCGCGAGCAGGTTCGCATCCATCACCCGGTGGGTCCTCGCCTGCGTCGAGTCGCGCAGCGGCGGCGTGGCGCCCAACACGCGGCGTGCCTCGTCCGGCGTGCTCGCCACGCGCGCGCGCGTGAGCGAGTCCACCGCCCCCAGCGGGTCGTCCGCGGCGGGCGCGGCGCCGGTGCGCGCCGCGAGCGGCAGCTTGCCGTAGCCGTCGATCACGGTGAGCGTCGGGCAATAGGAGGCTCGCGCCTCCTTCGCGAGCCGGAGAAACTCGGCGTCCACGGGCAGGTCCATCACGCTGTGCACGAGCAGGCGCGCGCCGGCGCGGAGCGCGGCCTTCGCCTCGGCCAGCCCGGTGGCGTGCACGATCAGCGGCAGGCCCTGCCGCTTCGCCTCCGCACCGGCCACCATGACGTTCCGGGCCATGGTCTCGAGGTCGCTGCCGGCGCTGACGATGAACCACACCTTCACGGCGTCGGCGCCGATGGACTTCAAGTAGCGCACGCCCTCCACCGCGGACGTGCTGTCGGCCAGGTACATGAACTGTCGCTCGCCCGGAAGGTTCAACCAGAAGTCATACGTCGAGAGCAGCGGTCCCGCGGCCGAGACGTGCGGCGCGTCGGGGTTCGCCTCGGCGGCATGCGCCATGGCCACGGTCCACGCGTAGCCGCCGACGTCGAACACCGACGTGACCCCGCACGTGAGCCAGGCGCGCTGGAACACCTCCGGGTGCTCGCGCAGCCGCTGCTCCACCTGCTCGTAGGGGTACTTCGCGCGCAGGTCGAGCGCATCCGGACGGCCGTCCACCCAGCCGGTCTGCGAGAAGTGGACGTGCGTGTCGATGAGCCCCGGCAGCACCCACCTGCCGCGCGCGTCGATGGTGTCCACGCCGGCCGGCACGCGCACCTGCCGGCGGCTGCCCACGGCCTCGATCTTGCCGTCGCGCACGAGCACGACGGCATCGCGGATCGGGCCGCGTCCGCTGCCGTCCCACACGGTACCGCCCACGATCGCACGCGGCGGCGGCGGCGTGCCGGGCGCTGCGAACGCCGACGTCATGGCGATCTTCCAGCCGCCGCTCGTGTTCACGAACAGCCGCTCGCTGAGCCCGGCCTGCTCGGTCGCACCGTAACGCACTCGGTAGCGATACGTGCCGTAAACGAGACCGTCGTGCACGGGCGTCAGCCGGAGGTCCAGCCCCTCGAAGAGATCGGGCCAGCCCTGGCCGACGCCGGCCGCGAGCGAGTCGTAGCCGAGCGCGAAGCCGGTCGCCCCCGTGCGCGCGAGCAGCGGCGAGCGCAGGTAGCAGCTCAGATAGGCCTGCGCGTCGTGATTGCGGATCGCGTCGAGGTTGCGCTCGAACACGCCGCGCGCGCCGGCGAGGTCGGTGTTCATGTCGGCGAGACCGGCGCGCGGGCCAACGAGCATGAGCGCGACGCAGGCGGCCGCCAGTCGCCGGTTCAACCGCGCCTCATCAGCAGCAGCGTCACGTCGTCCGCGCGGTGCTCGCCGGCGGCGAAGGCATCGATGCGGCCGATGATGCCGTCGGCCATCGCGGCCAGGTCGCGCTCCCCCACCGTCTCCTTCACCGCCACCGCGACCCGCTCGGGGCCGAACAGCTCTTCGCCGCGCTGCGCCTCCGGGATGCCGTCGCTGAACACCGCGAGCGTCTCGTCGTCCGCGAGCACAACCTCCGCTTCCGTCCATGGGATCAACGACGCCGCGAGGCGGAACGCCGGTCCCACCGGGGTGCCCGTCGAATCGAGCTTGCGCAGCGTGCCGTTCGTCACGAGATGGGGCTCGGGGTGTCCCGCGTTCACGTAGCGGAGTTGCCCGCTCAGCGGATCCAGCCAGCCCACGAACAACGTGACGTAGCTGCGCTCCTCGCGGTTGCGGATGACACTGGTGTGGAGCCGCCGGACGAACGCGAGCGGTCCGGAGCACTCGTCGTAGAGCACGCGCGCCGACGCCAGGATGCTCGCCATGAACACCGCGGCGCCCATGCCCTTGCCCGACACGTCGCCCACGAGCAGCACCAGCGTGCCGTCGTCGCGCACGTGCAGGTCGTAGAGGTCGCCCCCGACTTCGTTGCAGGGCTCGAGGAGCACGTGACAACGCCATCCCGGCAGCGCAGGCGGCTCGATGAGCAGGCTTTCCTGCATGCGCGTGGCGGCCGCCAGCTCCTGCCGGATCCGGACGGCCTCCTGCTCGGCCTCGTACAGCCGCACGTTCGTGAGCTTCACCGCCGCCATGTTGCCAAGCAGCGTCAGCAGCTCGAGCTCGCGCTTACCGTAGGTCACGAGCGGGTCCGAGCTGTCGGCGTAGAGGATGCCGAGCACGCGCTCGTTGTCGAACAGCGGCACGGCCATGGCGGAATGGATGGCGTGCGCGATGATGCTCTTCCCGGTCATGAAGCGCGGGTCGTTCGCGGCGTCGCTGGTGATGACTGCGGTGTTCTCGGCGAGCACCATCTTGAGGATGGTCTGCGACAACGCCAGCGGTTCGTCGGCGCGGCCGCCGCGGTAGCGCGCCGCTTCCTGCCTGAGCTCGGCAGGATCCCCGCTCGCGGGGCCCGCGCTGTCCCGCAGCAGGATCACGAGCCGGCTCGTGGGCAACGCCGTCTCGACCAGGCTGAGGATCGCCTGGCAGGTCTCGCCCAGCGGCCGCGGCACGACGAGCAACTGACCGGCCTCGGCCAGCAGGTGCAGCAAACCAGGGCCGTCGGTCGCGGCGGCGGTCGAGCGCTGGAGCACCTCGCTCACCTTGAGCTTGAGCGAGGAACCGACGTGCTCCGAGGTGCTGAACCGCGTGACCTCGTCGCGCTCGTTCTCGGAGACACTCAACAGCACGTGCCCCACCTCGATGCGGTCGCCAGGGGCGATCGGCAGCGGCCCCACGGCGTCGCGCCCGTTCACGCGCGTGCCGTTGCGGCTGCCGAGGTCGCGGATCGTCCAGCGCTCGCCGGCGAGCGCGAGCTCGGCGTGCGCCTTGGACACGGTGCTGTCCAGGAGCTGGAACGTGTTGCCCGAGGCGCGGCCGAGACTCACCGGCGAGCGCTCGAGCACGAGCTGGCGGACTTCACCGTTCAATGTCGTGGAGAGCCTGAGGGGCATGGGCACCCAGCCTAACCGCCCACGAGCGCGGTGGAAACGCCCCCCGGCGGGCCCGGGCCGGGGCCGCGCCCGAGGCTTCCAACCCCGGCAGCGAGGCGCCCGTCTCAACCTCCGTAACCCGAACACCCCGCCCCGCTTCGCCGCAGGAGGTCCACCGATGAACTCGCAGTTCTGGTCTTCCCCGCTCGGTCGCATGATCGTCGGGCTGGGCGTGTTCACGTTCTCGTTCTGGGCCCTCGCCGCCGCCACGATGTTCGCCTGGTCGCCGAGCCGAGGAGTCGCCATGGCCGCCGTGACCCGTATCGGCGCCCACGCGATCCGCGCCACGAACGCCGTCGCCGAGCCCGACACCAACGACGACTCCTGCTCGGCGATGTGCGACGACGCGGCCGGCTTCTCCTACGACTACAGCACCGGCGCCGAGGACGAGGACTTCGCCTGGGCCGTGCTCGACGGCACCGGCACCATGACGATCGACGGCGGCGAGTCGGACCACGTCCGCAGCCACGTGCGTCGCGGCCAGCCCGCGTTCTGGTTCCGCGACGGCGACGACGAATTCTGGGTGACCGACCGCACACTGGTCGCCGAGGCGAACCGCGCCAGCACCCGCGTGCGCGAGCTGGGCCGCGAGATGGGCAGGGTCGGCGCCGAGATGGGCCAGCACGGTGCGGTGATGGGTCGGATCGGCGGCCGCATGGGCACGATCGGCGCGCGCATGGGCATGGTCGAGGCGCGAATCGCGACCAGCCCGAGCATGTCGGCCGACGATCGCGAGCACCAGCGCGAGCTCTTGCAGGACCTGCGCGACCAGCTTCGCGACCTGCAGCAGCAGCTCGACGCCCAGCAGGGCGAGCACACGCGCGCGCAGCGCCAGTTGTCGCGGCGCATGTCCGAGCTGTCGGCGCAGCACCAGGACGCACTGCGCGATGCGCGCACCCAGCTGCGCGACATCGCGCGCCGTGCGCGTCACGAGGGAAAGGCGGAGCGACCGCACGCGAACGCGTGAGGCGCACTGGGGAGCGCGCCTGCACCGGCGCTCCGCCTCGTCGCCAGGCGGCGGCCCCTGGTCGCCGCCTTCTTCACTCCCGGCGTGGCCGGTCGATGCGGACTGCATGATGATCGGCGGCCGCGGCACAGCGGCGCCGAACCCCGTTCGTCCGGGGTGAACGCCGCGGGAAGATCGCTTGGGCACACACGCATGGTGCTGCCATGCTTGGGCTCCACCCCCGGAGCACGCATGCCGAATCCCCACGAGCCCGCGCGCGGGACGATCATCCCGTTCCCTGCCGCGGCCATCCGCAGGCCTCCCGCGCCCGCGTTCGTGACCCAGCCGGTCTTGAAGCGCGTTCGCGTGCAGCGACGGATCACGGTCGCCGCGTTCGCGCTCGCCTCGGTGGTCGCGGTGGTGATCGCGGTGGTCGCGCTGGCGAGCGGCTCGCGCAGCGCCCGCCACGGCGTGGCGCGGCCGGCGCGCGCCACCGGCGCGCGCCTTCGCGGCTCGGTGCCCGGGAGCGTGAACCTGCTGATCGCCGGGCTCGACGCCGACGACGCGACGCGGGACGAGCGCGGGGCCCGGAGCGACGCCGTCATGCTGCTCCATGTCGATGCCGACCGCGAGGGCGCCTGGCTGGTCTCGATCCCGCGCGATGCCTGGGTGAACCTCCCCGATCACGGCGAGAACCGGGTGGATGCCGCTTACGCGCTGGGCGGCGCGGGCCTGCTGCTGCGATCGGTCGAGCGGCTCACGCGGCTCAGGATCGATCACCTGGCAATCATCGATCGGACGGGCGTGCGCCGGCTCACGGACAGCGTGGGCGGCGTGGGGCTGATCCTCGCCCCGCTCGGTGCCGGCGACATCGATCCCGCGCACGGCGCGATCGAGCTGGAGATGAGCGGCGAGATGGCGCTCGAGTACGTGAGCGGTCACGGCACGCTCGCGCACGGCGACCTCGAGCACATCCGCCGCGAGCATCGCTACGTGCGCGCGCTGCTCGCGCAGCTCCGCGAGCGCGGCACGCTCGCCGACCCGCCGGCCCTGCGCGACCTCGCGGCCTCGCTCGGCGGCTCGGTGCGCGTGGACGAGAGCCTCACGCCGACGGCGCTCCGGGCGCTGCTCGACTCGACGAAGCGGATGCAGCCTGAGGACGTGACGTTCCTGACCGCGCCGGTGTCGCGCGGCGGGATGGTGGGCGTGGCGCCGATCGAGGATGCCGGTTGCGCACAGCTCTGGGATGCGATCGCGCGCGACGAGATGGCGGCGTTCGTGGACGCCCACCCGGAGCTGCTCTCGCTCGAAGTCGGTCGCTGAGCACCGCATCCCGCCGCGTTCGGACGCCAGGGGCGCCCGCCTGCTGGTGTCACCCGATGTCGTCACCCCATGGCTTCCCCTATGCTGTCGGCATGAGCCGACGTGAACCGCTCTGGGACCGCGTGGACGCCTACCTCACCGACACGTTCGTGCCGCGCGACGAGGTGTTCGCCGCGGCGCTGGCGGAGAGCGACAAGGCCGGGCTGCCCACGATCCAGGTGAGCCCGCCGCAGGGCCGGCTGCTCGAGCTGCTGGCGCGCGCGCTGGGGGCGAAACGCATCCTCGAGATCGGGACGCTCGGCGGCTACAGCACGCTGTGGCTCGCGCGCGGGCTGGCAGCCGACGGCCGCATCGTGACGCTGGAGCTGGACGCGAAGCATGCGGAGGTGGCGCGCCGGAACTTCGAGCGCGCCGGCCGCACCGATGCGATCGAGCAACGGCTCGGGCCCGCGCTCGAGACGCTGCCGCGCCTCGTCGCCGAGCGGGCCGGTCCGTTCGACCTGGTGTTCGTGGACGCCGACAAGGCGAATCTTCCTGACTACTTCAGCTGGTCGGTGAAGCTGTCGCGCCCCGGGACCCTGATCGTGGTCGACAACGTGGTTCGCGAGGGTGACGTGGTGGACGACAAGAGTCCCGATCCCGTGATCCAGGGCGTGCGCCGGATGAACGAGCGCATCGCGGCCGAGCCGCGCGTGAGCGCCACCACGCTCCAGACCGTCGGCGGCAAGGGGTACGACGGCCTGGCGTTCGTGCTCGTCGATCGCTAGGCGGCCCTAAGCCGGAGGCCCGCCGGCATTCCTGCGCGCCACGATCAGCGGGTTGCGGGCGATGTGGAGCCCGGCCTGCAGGCGGTCCTGCAGCCCCAGCTTGTCGAGGATGTGGCCGACGTGCTTCTTCACGGTGGGCTCGCTGATCGCGAGCGCGGTGGAGATCTCCTTGTTCGAGAGCCCCTCGGCCAGCAGCGCGGCGACGTCCAGCTCGCGCTCGGAGAGTCCGCGCTCGAACTGGTCGGCCTCGGCGGGTGAGCCGCTGCCGTTCGCCGCGAAGTTCGCCGTCGTCTGGGTGTCGTACCAGGACTGGCCCGCGGCCGCGGCGCGGATGGCGCGGAACAGGTCCTCCGGATCGGCGTCGCGCCTCACGGTGGCGCGGGCGCCTTGCGCCGCCGCGAGCGCCAGGCAGTCCGTGCCCACCGGGCACTGCGGCATCGGTTTTGCGGTCGCGCGCTTCCGGCCCGGTGGGTTCAGGACCACGCAGTTCACCGCACCCCGGTCGGAGAGCGCGACGACCTTCAGGTTCGGGAGTTTCTTGAGCAGGAACGGGATCAAGGCCTCCTCGCGCTGCTCGGGCAGGTTCAACGACACCACGAGCACGTCGGGCTCGAGCGTCTTGCACTGCTGCAGCACTTCCTCCACGCTCGCCGCTTCGCCCACCACCGTGAGCCCCTGCTCGCGATCGACGAGCCAGACGAGGCCGCCACGATCGATCGCGTGCGGGTCGCCGATGAGGACTCGGATGCCCTCGCCCTTGGTGCGGACGCCCTCTCGTGAGGGCGATTTCGTGTCATTCGGTCTGCGCGTCGGCATTGCTCACTCCCGTCCGGGTCTCTGAAACACCCTACTCAATGTACTGCCGTTGGACCGTGTCGGCGAGCCTTCGGCCCTGGTACGAAAGTATGCTTCGCGTCCCTCCCTCCGTCCCATAGCGACCGCCATTCGGAGGTGCGATGAATTGTGGTGGAGGAGGGAATGACCATGAGGATCCTGATCGCGGTGGACCAGTCGCCCCACTCGGCGCGCGCCGTGCGGTTCGTATCGAGGATGCGCTGGCCGGCCGGCAGCCGGGTGATCGTGGCGAGCGTCCTTACGCCGCCGCTCACGCCGCCCGTGGCGGGCGTCGACGCCGGCGTGTCGCTGATGGTCGAGGTGAGCGCAGAGCAGGTCGCCGAGGCGCGCGCGCGGGTGGCCGAGGCTGAAACGGAGCTGCGGGCGGCAGGGATCGCGACCGAGAGCCGCGTGCCCACGGGCGACCCGCGCGAGGCCCTGCTCCGGCTCATCGACGACGAACGCGTCGACCTGATCGTGATGGGCTCGCACGGTCGCACCGGCCTCGCCAAGCTGCTGCTCGGAAGCGTCTCCAGCCATGTCGTCACGCATGCGCACTGCAGCGTCCTGGTGGTGAAGGAGGATCCGCATGAGAAGGCTTGAGGTTCCCGCGAAGGCACTCGCCCTGCTCGCCGTGCTGGCGTGCGCGTGGGCGGCCGGGCCCGCACTGGGGCAGGCCCCCGCTCCCGTCCCCGCGGCCGTGAAGCTCGGGTCAGGCAGCGTGCTCTGGCTCGAGGGCTGGTCGAACGTGCACGAGTGGGAGAGCCGCACCACGCAGCCCACGGTAAAGCTGCTGCGCGACACTGAGTCTGCCGACCCCGCCGACGTCGCAGCGCTCGATCAGTGGCTGCGCTCGGGGACCCTGCGCGGCCTGGATCTGGTGGTGCCGCTCGCCACGCTGCATTCGAAGAAGGGCGCGACGCTGGACAAGAACCTGATGAAGGCACTCAAGGCCGAGCAGAATCCCGAGATCACGTTCCACCTGGCGCAGGCCAGGGTCGGCGAAGCCTCGGGTGACTCGATTTCGGTGTCCGCGGACGGCGTGCTGCGCGTGGCCGGACGCGAGCGCCCCATCACCGTCGCCGGTCGTCTCGTGCGGAGCGAGGCCGGCGTGTGGCTCAAGGGAAGTCATGGGCTCCGCATGACCGCATTCGACGTGAAACCGCCCACGATGATGATGGGCACCATGCGCGTACGCGATTCCGTGTCCGTGCATTTCAATCTACTCCTGTCGCCCGGAGCCCCCTCCGGCACCGTGAACGCGGACCCACATCGTTGATTGAAAGGAGTGCGCCATGACCGGAAGGACGCATGTCGCCAGAGTGATCACGCTCGTCGCCGTGGCTGGCCTCGCGGCCGGCCTGCTCGCCCCGCTCGCGCGGGCCGAGGACCAGCCGCAACGGGTGCCGGGTGAGAACGAACGCGCCAAGCTGGCCCCGATCGTGATGCAGAACTATCGCCCGCACGACGCGCGCGGCATCAACATGTTCGAGACGCCGAAGCTCGACAACGTGCCCTACAACGGCTTCCAGCTGAACTGGGGCGGCAGCTTCTCGCAGGAGTTCCAGGCGCTGCACCACACGAACACGGCCACGCCGGTCATCTCCGGCACGCCACCGGTGAACCAGAATCAGCTCCTGAAGATCGGTTCGGGTTTCAACAACGCCATGGCGAGCATGTACCTCGACGCCCAGCTGGCGAAGAACATCCGCGTCGAGATGACCAGCTACCTGTCGACGCGCCACCACAACGAGACCTGGGTGAAGGACGGCTTCCTGCTCATCGATGGCTCGCCGTGGGAGAACGCCACGCTCGACAACCTCATGAAGTACCTCACGCTGCGCATCGGCCACTTCGAGGTGAACTACGGCGACGCCCACTTCCGTTCGAGCGACGCCGGCAACTCGATGTTCAACCCGCTCGTCGGCAACCTGATCATGAACGCGTTCACCACCGAGGTGGGTGGCGAAGCGTACGTGCGCAAGAGCGGCTGGCTGGCGATGTTCGGCGCCACCGGCGGCGAGATCCGCGGCACGGTGCGTTCGCCCGACCAGCGCGCGCCCTCGTACCTGGGCAAGATCGGCTTCGACCGGCAGCTGAACCCGGACCTCCGCCTGCGGCTCACGGGCTCGATCTACAGCACCGCGAAGTCGATCAGCAACACGCTCTACTCGGGCAGCCGTGCCGGCTCGCGCTACTTCGACGTGCTGGTGAACACGACCGCCACCGTGAACGGCGCCGCATGGACGGGCGATGTGCAGCCCGGGCTCTCGAGCAAGGTGCAGGCGGTGGTGTTCAACCCGTTCCTCAAGTGGCGCGGGTTCGAGTTCTTCGGCAACGTCGAGCAGGCGAAGGGCCGCACCGCGGCCGAGACCAGCGACCGCACGTGGAACCAGTACGCGGCCGAGGGGCTCTACCGCTTCGCGTGGGATGATCTGTACGTGGCCGCGCGCTACAACACGGTGAAGGGCCGCCCCCTGGGGTACACGAACGACGTCACCGTGGACCGCGTCGAGATCGGCGGCGGCTGGTTCCTCACGTCGACGATCATGATGAAGACCGAGTACGTGCGGCAGGAGCACAAGGACTACCCGGTCACGAACATCCTGAACGGCGGGAAGTTCGAGGGCATGATGCTGGAAGGAGTGGTCTCGTTCTGAGCCGCTTCGGTGTCGTGATCGCGGCGGCGCTGCTGGTCGGATCCAGCGGCGCCGCCGCGGCGGCTTCCGGCCCCAAGGTCACCGTGGAGTCGCGGTCGGGGATCTACGAGGTGCGCGGCAAGTTCAG
>DATNFC010000183.1:0-2832 GCA_035606545.1 Candidatus Methylomirabilota bacterium | reverse complement strand
TCAGGTCCGACGTCACCCCGCGCCGCATCTGCTGGCGCGAGCGCGAGGAGAACTGGACCTCGGTCTTGCGCTCCTGCTGGTCCGTGATCGCGCCCGGGTCGGTGGCGTCGTACCCGGACAGCGTGGCCACACCACCCATGCTCACGTTCTTCGACACGCGCCACGTGGCCTCGGAGCGCGAGCTGCGGTTCTGGCGCAGGCTCAGGCCGTTCGAGGCGTTCGTACGGTCGATCGTGATCTCGGTGCCGTTGCGCAGCAGCATCGGCCCGCGTTGGAGCAGGAAGTCGGCGCCGTTCAGCCACGACGTCGTGCTGCGACCGATGTTGTACCCGCTCCGGTATTTGAACGACGCCTGCCCCTGGGACACGTACGTGGCGGCGAGCGGGTTGAAGCGCTCGCGATCGATGTAGTAGCCCACGGAGTCAACGTCCACGTGCATGCTGTCGCTCATCACCAGCAGCCGCGGGATCGGCAGCCGGTAACGGATCACGTGCGCGCGCAGGCTGTCGGGCGTGAGATCACGCCGGTAGGCGCTGGACAGGCTGTCCGCGGTCTCGAACAGGTGGTCGAAGTGCAGGCCGAGCGTGTCGCGCAGCACGCTGGTGTCGGCGAACGCGAAACGCGACGTCTGGGCAGCCGTCCTCCCGGGCAGGCCGAGGAAGCCGAGGCCGCCCGCGATCGCGAGGCTCAGGATGGCAAGTCTGCGGAGGGACGACATTCGAGCGGGAGCGTGGCTCCTGGGGGTCTCGTGGGGTCCGGGCAAGTGGGTTCGGGGGCCTCCCGGACGGCCCCTGGGAATGTATCGGGGCGGGAGACCAGCCGTTTCATGATGACATACACCGGCACGGGCCGCGGAATGGCAAAAAGCCGCTCGGCAGCGGGCGGCCGGCGAGCGGGTATCTGCCGGCGGCCGGTCGGTATCGGACCCCCTCCTAAGGGAGACCACGCGCCCCGGCAGGTGTGGCGCTTCAAGGGTTCGCGC
This sequence comes from Candidatus Methylomirabilota bacterium, assembly GCA_035606545.1. Classification (GTDB taxonomy): domain Bacteria; phylum Eisenbacteria; class RBG-16-71-46; order RBG-16-71-46; family RBG-16-71-46; genus JAIOPA01. Next base: position 1,850 of record DATNFC010000183.1, on the reverse strand, counting down.
GGTCCGATGCGGGCGGGTGAGGGGTCGTGTGACTCCGGTGTCCTCGCCGTAACTATTTACACCTCATTGACTTGGCAACGTGGTCAAATCTTACGAACAGGGCGCTAATGTTGGCGCCCGTGCACGGCCGATGCTAGCTTCCTCCGGCTCGTGCCGGCACCGGAACGCCTTGTCCCTGGGCCGGTGCCGAATTTGCTATGGGGTCCGTGACCGACAACTCCGTTCCACCCCCAGCTCAAGAGGCAAGGATGTTTCTCGACAGCGTGATGGGGTTCTTCTCCACCGATGTGGCCATGGACCTCGGCACGGCGAACACGCTGGTCTGGGTGAAGGGCCGCGGGATCGTGCTCAACGAGCCGTCCGTGGTCGCCGTGGAGAAGAGCACGAACCGCGTGCTCGCGGTGGGGAGCGAGGCCAAGCTGATGCTCGGCCGCACCCCCGACGAGATCAACGCCGTACGCCCGCTCAAGGACGGCGTCATCGCGGACTTCCAGGTCACCGAGCACCTGCTGCGCGAGTTCGTGCAGCGCGTGCAGAAGCACAAGTTCCTGGTGCGGCCGCGCATCATCATCTGCGTGCCCTCGGGCATCACCGAGGTCGAGAAGCGCGCGGTGATCGACTCCGCCGTGCGCGCCGGCTGCCGCGAGGTGCTGCTCGTGCCGGAGCCGATCGCGGCCGCGATCGGCGTGGACCTGCCCGTGGACACGCCGACCGGCAACATGGTCGTGGACATCGGCGGCGGCACCACCGAGATCGCCGTGATCGCGCTCAACGGCATCGTCACCAAGACCAGCATCCGCACCGGCGGTGACGAGATGGACGAAGCGATCATGAACTACGCCAAGAAGGCGTACAACATGCTCATCGGTGAGCAAACCGCCGAGCGCATCAAGATCGAGATCGGCTCGGCGTTCCCGCTCCCGGAAGAGATGGACATGGAGATCAAGGGCCGCGACCTCGTGCGCGGCATCCCGCGCACGCTGCGCGTGTCCTCGGTCGAGATCCGCGAGGCGCTGCAGGAGCCCGTGGGCCAGATCGTGAACGCGCTGCGCGAGTCGCTGGAGCGCACGCCGCCCGAGCTGGCGGCCGACATCGTGGACCGCGGCATCTACATGACCGGCGGCGGAGCGCTGCTGCGCGGCCTCGACCTGCTGATGCGCGAGGTCACGAACCTGAACATCCGCGTCGCTCAGGACCCGCTCACCTGCGTGGTGCGCGGGGCGGGCAAGATCCTCGAGAAGCTCGAGGACTACGAGAAGGTGATCCTGAGCGGCCACAGGGACTAGAAGGTTCCAGTCGTGGCCAGTCTATTGCCCCCGGCCGAGCGCCGCAGCGTCGTGTTGGTCACGGTGTACGCCGCGCTCTCGCTCGTGCTGCTCGTGGTGGGCGAGCGCATCCCCGCCGCGGGCCTGCGCGGCGTCGGCGCGGCGTTGTTCGCGCCGTTCGATCGCGTCACCGGCGCCGCTGACCGGCTGTTCAACTCCTGGAACGAGAACGAGCACCTGCACGAGCGCGTCGCCCGGCTCGAGGCCGACAACGCGCGGCTGCGGTTGATGGCGGCCGAGAACCCGCACCTGCGCGAGCAGCTGAGGCTCACCGCCTGGCGCGAACTGCCATTGAAGCCGGTGGAGGTGCTGGCGCTGGGCGGCGGCGAGCCGTTGCCCGACGCGGCCACCCTGTCGGCTGGGAAGAATGACGGCGTCGAGGTGGGGGACGCGGTGATGACCAGCGACGGGCTCGTGGGCCGCATCACCGAGAGCTGGGGGACGCTGTCGCGCGCCACGCTCCTCACCGACGTGAACCAGGCCATCGCCTGCGAGGTGGAGACGACCGGCGTCAACGGCATCCTG
>DATNFC010000182.1:0-12317 GCA_035606545.1 Candidatus Methylomirabilota bacterium | reverse complement strand
CCATTCTCGTCGCACCCGCGCACGCGCACGCTCGTGGCGCGTTGCACCTCCTCGAGGATCCCCGGCATGGACAGGCAGCCCTCCTCGCCCTTCTCCTTGCCGCGCTTCTGGTCGATCACCGGGTTCACCACGGCGAAGCGGTCGCGCGACCCGTCCTCGTGCGGGAGGTCCACCACGAACACGCGCTGGGCCACGCCGACCTGGTTCGCGGCCAGCCCCACGCCGTTGTACGCGGCCATGGTGTCGTAGAGGTCGGCCACCAGTGCACGCAGCGTGTCGTCGAAGCCGCGCACGTCGCGTGCGCGCTCGCGCAGCACCGGATCGCCGTAGATGCGGACCGGTCGCACGCTCACCCCTTGGGCTCCGGCGTCAGGACCTGGGCGATCGCGCTCTTCGCGAACTCCACCTTCGTCTCGTCCGAGATACGCAGCACCGCGCGGTCGGACTCGATGCTCACCACGGTCGCGAACATGCCGCTCGTGGTCAGCACCTTGTCGCCCTTCTTCAGCGCGTCGATCCGCTGCTGCAGCTTCTTCCGCTCGGCGCTCTGCGGGCGGATGACCACGAAGTAGAGGATGCCGAACATGAGCGCCATCATCACCGGGAAGCTCATGCCGCCGCCGAAGAACCGCGCCATCGGCGAGTTGTCCGCCGCGGGCGCCGCAACCTGTGCCAGGAACGCCATCACGAACATGCCGCTTCCTTTCGTTGAGGGGACGCCGGCGTCACGACGCCGCCGCCGCGAGCGTCTCCCGGCTCGCGAACTTGTCGAGGAAACCCGAACGGAACGCCGCAAAGCGTCCCTCCAGCACCGCCGCCCGCGTGCGGCGGACGAGCGAGATCATGTGGTGCACCGCGTGCACCGAGGCGAGCCGCATGCCCAGCAGCTCGCCGGAGATGAACAGGTGGCGCAGGTAGGCACGCGTGTATTTCCGGCACGTGGCGCAGTCGCACTCGGGATCGAGCGGGCGCTCGTCGTGCGCGTAGGCGGCGTTCCGCACCACGAGCCGACCGGTACCGATGAACACCGTGCCGCGGCGCGCGTTCCGCGTCGGCAGCACGCAGTCCATCATGTCCACGCCGCGCGCGATCGCCTCGATCATGTCCACCGGGTGCCCCACGCCCATCAGGTAGCGCGGCTTCTCGCGCGGGAACTCGCCGCAGTCGCGCTCGACCATCTCGAGGCCGAGCGAGCGGCCCTCGCCCACCCACAGCCCGCCGAGCGCGAAGCCGTCGAACGGCAGCGCGCCCAGCTCGGAGAAGCAGCGCGCGCGCTCGGCGGCGTCGGTGCCGCCCTGGTTGATGCCGAACAGCGCCATGTGGCCGCGGCCGTCCTCACGTAGACGCGTGCGCTCCTCGAGGCCGCGGCGCGCCCAGCGCACGGTGCGGTCCACCGCCTCGCGCACGTCGGCGGGCGGTGCCGGCAGCCGCACCAGGTGATCGAACGACATCGCGATGTCGGTGCCGAGGCCGTCCTGCACCCGGATCGCCTCCTCGGGCGAGAGCATGTGTTTGGACCCGTCCAGGTGCGAGCGGAACTCGACCCCGTCCTCGCGCACGCGGTTCAGCTCGTTCAGGCTCATCACCTGGAAGCCGCCGCTGTCGGTGAGCATGGCGCCGTCCCAGCCCATGAACCGGTGCATGCCGCCCATCTTGCGCACCGTGTCGACGCCGGGCCTGAGCATCAGGTGGTAGGTGTTGCAGAGCAGGATGTCGCAGCCGGCGGCGGTGAGATCGTCCGGGCTAAGCGACTTGACCGAGCCCACGGTGCCCACGGGCATGAACGCCGGCGTCAGCACCTCGCCGTGGGGCGTGGCGAAGCACCCGGCGCGCGCACCGGTGGCAGCGTCCTCCGCCTGGAGCTCGAACGAGAAGGGCATCGTGGGGTGCGCATGGGAGCGCGTGGGGACCCGTCGTCCCCGGGACCGGCTGTGCGTGCGGTGCAGGCCGCCGGGTACTGCGAACGTTCGCGCAGCAGGTTACGGGCGCGCGACGAGACGGGTCAAGGCGATCCGGAATCGTCCGGCCCAGGGCCGTGTGTGCGCCGAGCTCGCCGAAAATGGCGCGGCCACTCACGCTAGAGCGGAGTGGCCGCTGGCCTGGCACATCCCCCGAGGCTCTCTCGTTCCCCGGGTGGCCGGCGCGCGTTGGCGCAGCCGGCCCAGATGCCGGAAGCGACCCTGCATCACTTCCGACGGGTCCCTCTCCCCACGATAGGGACACCTGTAAGCAATGGAAGAATCGGGCCAACGCTCGATCAGGCCCCGCGCGAGCGCGATCCCGCCACGAACGGGCGCGAAAGCGGGTGACGTCGCCCGGATCCGGGGCTCGGCGGGGCGAATATCGCGGTTCTGCAACGCGTCCGCGCGTGCACCGGCTCGCGGGCGCTCCGTGGTCACGCGCAGGATGCGAGGGCCGCGATTGCGGGTCGCCACGGGGTGGGGCCGGAAAAGACCGCGGCCGCTCCGTGTGACACAACGGAGCGGCCGCGTGTGACGCCCGCCAAGCGGACGTCAGTGCAGCAGGAACAACCTCTGGCTCGTGCGCGCACCGCCGATGGTGCCGGCGCAGAAGTACGCACCCGCGCGCACCGAGCGCCCATCGTCGTCGCGCCCGTCCCAGGCGAACTCGTGCGTGCCGGCGGCGAACATGCCGCTCACGAGGTGACGCACGAAACGACCGCTCACGTCCACGATGGCGAGATCGACCTGGCTCGCGCGATCCAGCGTCCAGCGCATGCGCGAGGGTCCGGAGAACGGACTGCCGCCGGTCGCACCGCCCGCGGTGAAGCCCGCGGCGGGGCTGTCCGGCTCGCCGCCGAAGTCGTCGTCGTCCTCGGACATGCTGCTCATCTGGCCGTAGCAGGCGCCTGAGCGCGCGCCGCCGTTGATCGCCCGCGCCTCACGGCGGATGCGCTCGAGCGTCTCGCGGTCACGACGCGAATGCCCGTTGCTCGAGCGCAGGCCGAGCAGCGTCTGTTCGGTCGCGGACACCCACGCGCCGACCGTCATGCCGGGCGCCGTGCCGCGCATGCCGTCCACCACGTGGTTGGGGTCGATGCCGATCGTCTGGCCGTTGTCGTCGGTGATGCCCAGGGCGGCGGCGGTGAGGTTCGCGAGCACGGTCGCGTACTGGCGCTTCACGGCCTTCAGGTCCTCGCCCCGGCGCGAGCGCTGGAGCAGGTTGCACAGGCCGTCGGCGCGGCCGTTGTAGTCCCACAGCGCCGAGCGCTGGTCGACACCCGCGGCGACCTGGGCGAACGCCCCGGGCGCGATCGGCGAGTGGTTCTTGGAGCAGCCCCACGTCCACCACCGCGCGTTGCGCGGGCAGACGTCGGTCTCGTGCGGCGGCGAGCAGTCGAGCACGCGCAGCGTGAGCGAGCACGGCTCGCCCGCGGCGCCGTTCGCGGCATCGGTGAGCGCCAGCGTGTACGTGCCCGCGGCGCTGACGTCCACGCACGCGGTGGTGGCGCCGAAGCCGCCGGGACCCGACCAGGCGTAGAGGTAGTTCCCGGTGGGTGCGCACAGGCGGGTGCTGCTGCCGGCGCAGACACTGTCGGCGCCGTCGATCGAGCACGACGGCCCGGCCGGCGGGTTGCCGTAGAGCTGGCTGCACTCGCTCCACGTGCTGCTGGCCGCGTCGAACATCCGCAGCGTGTACGTGCCGGGGGCGATCACGGTCACGCACATGTCGGTGGCGCTGAAGCCACCGGGGCCGCTCCACTCCCAGGCATCACCGGCGCCGGCGCACAGCATGGCCGAGCCGTTCATGTCGATCATCGTGATGCTGCACTGCCCGAACGCCTCTTGCGCCCGGGTGGCGATCAGCGTGCACACCGCGATCGCGATCAGGACCCGCCGCATATCGGACCTCCACCGCTCGAGACTCGGCCGGGCCGCGAATGAGGCGCGTCGGGGCCACATGGGAGCCTGCGGCGGTCATCCGCCGCGGTTCGGCCTCGCGCCGAAATGCACGCGAGGGCCACCCTGGCTCAGTGGAAGTTCCGCGCCACGGACAGGGCTGGGCGAGCGCGCCCACGCGGGCGATGCGAGCTGAGCGATGCGCCCGGCCGGGCTGCGGCGAAGCGCCCAGCCGCCGGTGCACGCGGCGCCGGACGCGCGATCGCGCAACGCGCGCGTTCGGGACTGGGGCAGGGACCGCGGTGAGGAACCTCGCATCTTCCGCTGGAGCGGGTTGCAAATGAGCCGCGGCGGCCACCTTGCGATGGCCGCCGCGTGGGCGGGGATCGACTGCTTCCCCGGAACGGTCAGGAGCGTTCGGGCGTCAGTCCGCGTCGCGACCCCCGTGCTCCATCCGCATCTTCATCGGCCCGGGCTCGCTGCGGAGCTGCTTCTGCTGCTCGGGCGTGAGCACGGCGCGCGCCTGCATGAACGTGTCGAAGTGCGCCTTCATGCCCTCGGCCTGGAGCCGCGAGATCTTGTCGATCTGCGAGTTGACCGACGCCGCATTCGGCGACTCGGCACGCATGAGCTTGCGCAGGTCCATGTGCGCGAGCTGCAGATCGGCCCGGCGCTGCACGCTCTTCCGCGCGGAGGCCTCATGGATGTCGCGCAGCTTGTCGCGCTGCGCATCGGTGAGGTCGAGGGCGGCGAAGCGCATGGCCATCCCGCGGCGCATCATGCCGCGCCCGTGCGGCCCGCCGATCCCGATCCGGCGCACGTGCTTCGGGCTGTCGCCGGGGCCGCCTTCGTCATCGAACACCCGCTCGCCGTGCCCCGGCTCGTCGCCCGGGCCGTCGAACGCCAGCTGCTCGAAGCCGAGCGGCTCCTGCTCTTCGCCAAACAACTCGTCGAGCACCGTCATCATGTCGTCCTCGCCCGGGGCACCCGGCGCGGGGGCGACGGCCGGCGGCGCGCCCTCGGGCGCTGGCTTCGGGACCTGCGCCGAGGCCGCGATCGGCGCCATCAACAGAGCGGCCATCCAGATCCACTGCATACGCTGTCTCATCGGGAAAACTCTCCTTCCATACCGGGGTCGGCCCGGAATCGTTGCGGGTCGCGCCCGCGGGGAGCACCAGGGGAACGCTCTTTCACCATCGCGCGCCAGCGATCGCGCTGCTCGGCCGTGAGGTGTCGCTCGATGCGCGCGTGCAGGCTGTCGCGCACCTGCGCGAAGTCCGTGCGCGAAGCCTCGACCTCACCGCGAATCGCCTCCGCCTGTTTCGGCGTGAGGTCGAGCATGCGCGTGAGGTGCGGAACGATGATCCGCGACGACGGCTCGCCCGGCGGCCCGCGCCGCTCGATGCGCATGCCGCGCTCGCCCCTGCGCTGGCCCGACTCGAACGCGTGGTGAGAGAACAGCACGCCGCCGGCGAAGCCGAACGCCATGCCGATGCAGAGTGCGGAAACCATGGCCACGATCACGGCGACGCGCGTCATCGCATCACGGCGCCGCTGTCGGCGCCGGGCTCCGGTGAAGCCGCATCGGACTCGAGCCCGAGACCGAAACTGCCGTCCTCGTCGAGCAGCGCGCTCACGAGGGTCGCACCGTCGGGCCGCGCGCGCTCCGTGGTCGCGATCCAGGTGTTCCCGGCCCACGCACAGACCAGGAGCAGCGCCACCGACGTCGCCAATGTGACCGGCCGCCCGAGCCAGCGCACCCACGCCGGCTCGCGTTCACGCGTCGCGAGCCGCTCGCGCACGCGCGCCAGCGTTCCGGGCGCCGGCTCGGCACGCAGGTCGGCGGCGAGCCTCAGCCAACGCGGCTCGTCGTTCCCCTCGCGCCGAAGATCGTCGCGCTCGTTCATCGTTCCCACCTCATCGTTCCCAATCCCTCAGCTCGTGGCGCAGCGTCGTCAGCGCCCGGGCGAGCCTCGATTTCACCGTGCCCAGCGGCACACCCAATGCGGCGCACATCTCATCGTGCGAGAGCCCCAAGCGGTGCCGCATCACCGTGACCTCGCGCTGGTCCTCGGGCAGCCGTGCGATCGCGGCGTCCAGCCGTTCCGCCATCGCCTGCCGGTCCAGATTCTCGTCCCAGCTTCCCACCGGATCGAATCGCAACCCCGCGTCCTCGATCGGCGTCGGTCCGTCCAACGAGCCCGCGTTGAAGCGACGCCGGCGCAGGCGATCGCGGCACAGGTTCGCGGTGATGCGCAGCACCCAGGTGCGCACGCCGCGTTCGCCCCGAAATCCAGGTCCGGCCTCGTACGCGCGCATGAGTGCCTCCTCGACCACGTCCTGTGCCTCGGTCGCGTCGCGCAGCATGCTCCGCGCGAGGGTGGCCATGGCCCCACCGCAGCGCTCGAGCAGCTGCTCCAGCGCGGCCATGTCCTTCCTGCGCAGGGCGTCGATGAGCTCGCGCTCGCCGGCGTCGGCCAGGGGGTTGCTCCTTTCCAATGGCAGGGACGAACGAGCGGCGGCAGGGTTCCGGAACACCCCAGTATGCCGCCCGCAACCGCCTGCAGGAATACGCGGGGGGCCAAGGTCTTGACCGGGTACCGCCGCTCGGCTGAGATGATGCACTCGAACCGGGCGTCGCACGTCCCGAGGGCCCCTTGCACCCGTTCCTGGTCGTGTTGCTCGCCGCCGCCTCGTTCGATTCGTCCGCGACCCGCGCCGATTCCGTCCGCGCGAGCGTGCGTGACACGACGCGCGAGGCGCGCCGCTTCCCGCCGGTCGAGGTGAGCGCCGGCCGCGTGCACGACATGCGCTCGAGCGCGACCGTGCACACGGTGTCGGCCGATGCGCTGCGCGACCTGCCGGTGACGAGCCTCACGCAGGCGCTGGCGCTCCAGCCCGGCGTGGTCGCCGTGGGCGAGGATCTGCACGTGCGCGGCGGGCGCGCGGGCGAGACGCAGGTGACGATCTCCGGACTCACGCTCAACGAGCCGCTGCGCGACCGCGCGCCCGAGTTCCCGCTGCTCGCGGTGCAGCGCGCCGACCTCTTCGCCGGCGGCTTGGACGCCGAGTACACGGGCGCGCTCGCGGGCGTTCTGGACGTACGGACGTGGAACCCCACCGCGCGCCCGACCGGCATGCTGCGCTGGCTGAGCACGGGCCGCATGGGCACCGCGTACGACTGGCTCGGCGGCCGCGCGTCCACGCCGCTCGGCGTTGCGGGCCTCGGGATCGCCGCCGCGGGCGAGACGCGGCTCGACGACGAGTTCCTGCCGCAGCGCCCGTCTCGTGGACGACAGGACTTCCTCGGCAAGCCTCTGGGCTGGCGTAACGACAACCACATCCTCGGCTGGGCGAAGCTCGCGCCCGTGGCCTCGCCGCAGGTGTTCTCGCTCGAGGTGCTGGGCTCGCGCGTGATCAACATGCCGTACGACCCGATGATCACCTGGAACGACAGCCTGATCGTCTACTTCCTCAACCAGCCGTGCGAGCTCTGCCCGGGATTCCTCGACAGCACGACGGTGTTCTACCGGGCGCCCGACCACCAGCCCATGACCGAGACCCGGCGGCTGACGACGCTGGCGCAGGTGACGCGGCTGGAATCCAGCGCGCAATGGCGGCTGGCCGTGTCGTGGCAGCACGCGACCGAGCTGACGTCGCCGGGGCTCGTGCGCGATCCGCAGGACATCAACAACGCGGACAAGGTGCGCTTCGGTGACACGATGGACCCCGAGCGCGACGCGTTCCGTGCCTACGCCGGGGTGTGGCCCTACTTCAAGCGCACGCGCACCGACCGCGTGCAGGCGGCGTTCTCGGGCTCGATCGTCCAGTCGAAGCGCAGCCGCTGGGGCTTCGGCACCGGCGCCCAGTGGGACGCCGTCGACTTCTACGAGCTGGACAGCGCGCTGCCGACGAACGTGCTCGTCGACACGCTGCGCGCATTCCACACCGTCGCCCCGGGCGGCTGGGCGTACCTGCAGAACCGGTACGAGCGCGAGGGGCTGGTGTTCAACGGCGGCCTGCGGCTCCAGGTCTTCGACGCGGGCAGTGACGCCAGCGTGCCTCGCGGCGTCCCGCCGGGCGGGACGGCGCCGGCGAGCGAGCCGTCGCCCGGCGCACACTGGACGCTGTCGCCTCGGCTCGGTCTCGCGTTCCCGATCACGGTGCGCGACGCGATGTCGTTCAGCTACGCGCGCATCCACCAGCCGCCCGGACGCGAGTACCTGGCCGACAGCCGGCTCCTGGTCTACAGCCGCCACCCGCTCGGCAGCCCCGCGCTCGAGCCGAGCGAACTGGTCACGTACCAGGCCTCGGTGAAGCACCTCTTCAGCCGGCGCTGGGCGGCGCAGGCGTCGGTGTTCCACCGTGACCTGTTCGGCCAGATCGGCATCATCAACGATCCCTACTTCGCGAACACGTTCCGCCCGCGCTACGCGAACGCGGAATACGGCCACGCCACCGGGATCGAGGTCGCGCTGCTCGCGGGCTCGCGGGCCAAGGACGAAGTGCCGACGCACGGCAGCCCGCTGCGCACGTTCCTCGCCGGCGAGTTCTCGCTCCGCTACACATTCATGAGCGCGTACGGCACCATCTCCGGGCCGGACGGCTGGTACTACGGCGCTCCGTTCGGCGCCCGCCCGCTGCCGATCGGCGAGCACCCGCTCGACTGGGACCGCGGTCACATGCTCGGGTTCGACGCGGTGTGGAGGGAGGCGAAAGTGTTCACGTTCGCGTGGGTGACGCAGGTGGCGTCGGGGCCGCGGTGGACGCCGACGACGTCCTACACCGGGCAGACGGACGGCCCGCTCGTGGCGCCCGACCTCGCCGCCGTCAACTCGCGCCAGCTGCCGTGGACCGAGCGCACCGACATCGCGCTTCGCCTCGAGGGGTGGAACCTCAAGGGCTTCCGGCTGCTCCTCGACGTGCGCAACCTGTTCGACTCGCGCGGCGACGACCTCGTGAGCGTGGCCGGCTTCCCGAACCCGACGATCAACACGCAGCGCGACGACTACGGTGGATACCGCACGGAAACCGGGAACGGTGGCGGCGCGTTCTGGGACGAGCGGCTGAACGGCGGCGCCGGCGGCTGGGTGCCGGTGAACGACCCACGGCTCCGGCGGAACCCGCGCATGATCAGGCTCGGCGTGGAGCTGGGGATGTAGTTGCGGCCGGCGGAGCGCATCCCTAGATTCGCTCTCTTCCGCACCTGATCGGCGCTCTCCGGAGGGTTTCGTGGCCGTTCGCGGCATCGGCATCGACGTCTGCAAGGTCGAGCGCATCGCCGAATCGCTCCAGCGATTCGGCGTTCGCATGGAGCGGCGCCTGTTCACGCCGGACGAGCTGGCCTACTGCCGCGGCTTCAAGGACCCGCTCCCGCACCTGGCCGCGCGTTTCGCCGCCAAGGAGGCCGCGAGCAAGGCGCTGGGCACCGGCATCGCCGGCGGCATCGGCTGGACGCAGATCGAGGTCGTCCAGCCCGGCGGGCGCGTGCCGCTGCTGAAGCTCACGGGCGCCGCCCTCGCACGCTTCCACGAGATGGGCGCGACGAAGTCGTTCCTGACGCTCTCGCACGACGGCGGCCTCGGCGTCGCGTGCGTGGTGCTGGAGTAGCGGATGCCGCGACTGCACCGCGTCCTGATCGCGAACCGCGGCGAGATCGCGGTGCGCATCCTGCGCACGCTGCGCGAGACCGAGCGCACGAGCATCGCGATCTTCAGCGAGCCCGATCGAACGGCGCTCCACGTGCTCATGGCCGACGAGGCCTACCCGGTGGGCGCCGGCCCGTCGCGCGAGAGCTACCTGAACATGGAGCGCGTGCTCGAGACCGCGAAGCGCGTGCGCGCGGACGCCATCCATCCCGGCTACGGCTTCTTCGCCGAGAACGAGGCGTTCGCGCGCGCGTGCGCCGCGGCGGGCATCGTGTTCATCGGGCCGTCGCCGGAGACGATCGCCGCGTTGGGCGACAAGCTCGCTGCGCGCAAGGCCGCGCTCGCGGCGGGCGTGCCGGTGGTCCCGGGCTCTGACGGCCCGGTCGGCTCGCGCGACGAGGTGAAGAAGCTCGCGCGCACGATCGGCTATCCGCTGATGCTCAAGGCCGCGGCCGGCGGCGGCGGCAAGGGCATGCGCGTGTTGAAGAACGACGGCGAGCTGGACGCGGCCTGGGATCTGACCCGCGGCGAGGCGAAGGCCGCGTTCGGCGACGACCGCGTGTTCGTGGAGCGCTTCATCGAGCGTCCGCGCCATGTCGAGGCGCAGATCCTGGCCGACGCCACGGGTCGCGTGGCGTTCCTCGGCGAGCGCGAGTGCTCAGTGCAGCGGCGCCACCAGAAGTTGCTCGAAGAAACACCGAGCCCGGCGTTCGACGCGAAGACGCGCGCGGCGTTCGGCGAGGCCGCGTGCCGGGTGGCGAAGCAGGTGGGTTACCGCTCGGCAGGCACGGTCGAGTTCATCCTCGACGAGCAGCGCCAGTTCTACTTCCTGGAGGTGAACACGCGGCTCCAGGTCGAGCACCCGGTCACGGAGATGGTGACGGGGTTGGACCTCGTGGCCGAGCAGCTGCGCGTGGCCGAGGGGAACGAGCTGTCGTTCGGCGACACCCCGCCCGAGCCGCGCGGCTGGTCGATGGAGGCGCGCATCATCGCCGAGGACCCGTCGCGGAACTTCCTCCCCAGCGTCGGCGTCATCGAGCGCGTGCAGTTCCCGCAGGGCCCCGGCGTGCGGAACGACTCCGGGATCTATCGCGGCTACGAGGTGCCGGTGTTCTACGACTCGCTGCTCTCGAAGCTGGTCGTGTGGGGCGCCGATCGCGACCAGGCGCGGCGCCGGCTCGTGCGCGCGCTGGACGAGTTCGTGCTCGAGGGCCCGCACCACAACCTCGCGTTTCACGCGTGGCTCGCGCTGCATCCGGAGTTCGCCGCCGGGAACCTGTCGACGCGCTTCCTCGAGGACCACTGGCGACCGGGCGAGCTGAAGGCCGGGCCCGAAGCGGCGAACGCCGCGCTGCTCGCGGCCGCGCTGCACGAGCGGGCGGAGCGCCAGCGCGTGCAGGTGGGCGGTCGCGAGAACGGCGCGAGCGCGGCGAGCGCCTGGAAATGGGCGGGTCGCGAGCGGGGTCGCCGATGAAGCTCTGGGTGACGCTCGAGGGCCGCGAGGCCGAGGTGACGTTCCGCACGGAAGGCGATCGACTCGTCGTGGAGGCCGACGGCCGGCACATCGAAGCGGACTTCGTGCGGCTGCCGGACGGGGAGGTGTACTCGCTGCTGATCGCCGGCCGCTCACACGTCGTGCGCGTCTCGCCCACCGCCGAAGGTCTCGAGGTGGAAGTGCGCGGCACGGTGATCCCGGTCGAGGTGAAGCACCCGCTCGAGAAGATGCTGCAGGCGGTTTCTGGGGGGCAGACGACGGCGCGCGGGGAAACGGTCACGGCTCCCATGCCCGGCGTGGTCGTGGCCATCCGAGTGAAGCCCGGCGACGCGGTGAAGGCCGGACAGGCCGTGGTCGTGGTCGAGGCCATGAAGATGCAGAACGAGCTGGCCGTGTCGCATGATGGCGTCGTGCGCGAAGTACTGGTGAGCGAACGCGCCGCGGTCGCGGCGGGACAGCCACTCGTGCGGGTGGGCCCGGCATGAGGCGCGCGCCCGCCCGCAAGCCGGCGCGCGCGCGTGACGGCGCGGCTGCGCGCGCGCCCCGCACTCCGTCCACCCCGCCGCGGACGACTCCCTCCGACCTCCCGGTCGACGTCTCGTATTCGGCGTCGGACCTGCCGCCGGACCTCGACGAGCGCACGCCACCCGCGGGCGAGGCTCCCTACACGCGCGGCATCCACCCCGCGATGTACCGCTCGCGGCTGTGGACGATGCGGCAGTACGCGGGCTTCGGCTCGGCGCGGCAGACGAACGAACGCTTCCGCTTCCTGCTCGGCCAGGGCCAGACCGGGCTCTCCGTCGCGTTCGACCTGCCCACGCAGATGGGTTTCGACAGCGACGCGGTGCAGGCGCGCGGCGAGGTGGGCCGTGTCGGCGTGGCGATCTCGTGCCTCGCCGACATGGACGAGCTGCTCCACGAGCTGCCGTTGGACCGCGTCACCACGTCGATGACGATCAACGCCACGGCGCCGCTGCTGCTCGCGTTCTACGTCGCGGTCGCCGACGGCCGCAAGACGCCCCGTGCCGCGCTCGGCGGCACGGTGCAGAACGATGTGCTCAAGGAGTACATCGCCCGCGGCACGTACATCTATCCCCCGGCGGCATCGTTGCGACTGATCACCGACGTGTTCGAGTTCACCGCGCGCGAGGTGCCGCAGTGGAACAGCATCTCGGTCTCCGGCTACCACATGCGCGAGGCGGGCTCGACGGCCGTGCAGGAGCTGGCGTTCACGCTCGCGAACGGCCTCACCTACCTCGAGGCCGCGCGCGAGCGGAAGCTCGACCTGGTGACGATCGCGCGGCGCATGTCGTT
>DATNFC010000181.1:0-14978 GCA_035606545.1 Candidatus Methylomirabilota bacterium | reverse complement strand
GCTCGGCGGCTCCGGAGAGCGCGAACGCGCCGGGGTTGTAAAAGGTGGAGCTGATGTCACCGGGACTGCCGGTCACCACGCCGCCCAGGAGCTGCGAGCGGGTGCCGTACGCCGTGGACCAGTAGTTGGCGTCCTGCGCGGCGGCGGGGACGGCGCAGAGGCCGACGAGGCCGCTGGCGAAAACGACGGCGAGTGCTTTCGAACGCATGGTCGACGGCCTCCACTCGGGCGCTGGCTTCATGACGGACACGACAGGGTAAGAGCGGGAAGCCGGAATGCACAATAGGCCGCACTGGTATTCGCCTCGTGGAACGCCACGCGCCCCCGCGATAACCTCGCACGCATGCTCCCCCCCGCCGTGGTGCTCGCCGCGGTCGTCGCGGCATCCCTCCCGTCCGGCGTTTCGTCCGCGGATGTCTCCCGCTGGCAGCGCCAGGCCGCGGCCGTGTCCATCACGCGCGACGACTGGGGGATCGCCCACGTCCATGGGAAGTCCGACGCGGACGCCGTGTTCGGCATGGAGTATGCGCAGGCTGAGGACGATTTCCCCCGGATCGAGACGAACTATCTCAAGGCGCTGGGCTGGCGGGCCCAGGCCGACGGCGACACGGCGCTGTTTGAAGACCTGCGCATGCGATTGTTCGTGGACCCGGTCACGCTCCAGGCGCTCTATCGTTCGAGCCCGGTGTCGCTACGGAAGCTGATGGACGCGTTCGCCGACGGCCTCAACTTCTATCTGTACACGCACCCGGAGGTGAAGCCCCGAGTCATCCACCGCTTCGAGGCGTGGATGGCGCTGTCGTTCACCGAGGGCAGCATCGGCGGCGACATCGAGCGCGTGAGCATCCCCAGGCTCGCGGCGTTCTACGGCGACAGCGCCGCGCAGGTCGTCTCCGCTTCCGGCGACGGACCGATGGGCGTGCTGGACGTGCCCGACCCGCTCGCCGAGCCCGACGGCTCGAACGGCATCGCCATCGCGCCCGCATTGGCTCGCGACCACCGCGCCCTGCTGTGGATCAACCCGCACACCTCGTTCTATTTCCGCTCCGAGCTGCAGATGACGAGCGACGAGGGACTCGACGCCTACGGCGCCGTGACCTGGGGTCAGTTCTTCGTTTATCAGGGATTCAACCGCACCTGCGGCTGGA
The DNA here is from genome assembly GCA_035606545.1 of Candidatus Methylomirabilota bacterium. Classification (GTDB taxonomy): domain Bacteria; phylum Eisenbacteria; class RBG-16-71-46; order RBG-16-71-46; family RBG-16-71-46; genus JAIOPA01. The sequence continues at coordinate 13,830 of DATNFC010000181.1, read as the reverse complement.
TGCATACCTCGAGCGGCGTGGACAACATCGACGAGTTCCTGGAGACCGTGACGCGCTCGGGCGGCAAGCTGCGCTACCGGCATGGCGGCGCCGAGGTTCCGCTCGTCACGCGCACGATCGCCATCCCCTTTCGCACCGCGGGCGGCATGACGAAGCGCACGTTCACCGCGTACTTCACGCGTCATGGCCCCGTGGTGCGCCGGCAGGGTGACCGCTGGGTGAGCGTGAGCCTCATGCAGCGGCCAATCGAGGCGCTCACGCAGTCGTACACGCGCACGAAGAGCGCCGACCTGGCCGCGTTCCGGCGGGTGATGGAGCTGCACAGCAACTCGTCGAACAACACGCTGTTCGCGGATGCCCGCGGCAACATCGCCTACTTCCACTCGAACTACATCCCACGGCGCGACACGACGCTCGACTGGACCGCGGCCGTGAACGGCAGCGATCCACGCAGCGACTATCGCGGCCTGCTCTCGTTCGACGAATCGCCGAACGCGGTGAACCCGGCGAGCGGCTGGGCGTACAACTCGAACAACTGGCCATGGTCCTCCGCTGGCGCGAGCAGCCCGAAGCGCGACGCGTTCCCGCGCTATGTCGAGACCGGCACCGAGGAGACGCCACGCGGCCTGCACGCGCTGCGGGAACTTGAGGGCCGTCGTGACTGGACGCTCCAGTCGCTCGCGGCCGCCGCGTTCGATCCCGACCTGCCGGCGTTCGATCGACTGCTGCCGCCTCTCCTCGCCGCCCACGGGCGTGCGCCCGAGACCGACCCTCGCAAGCGCCGGCTCGCGGACGAGGTCGCGGCACTCCGGGACTGGGACCGCCGCTGGTCGGCGGACTCGGGCCCGACCACGCTCGCCATCTACTGGGCGGAGCGCGCCGTGCGCGCGGTGGCGCCGGCCGCCGCCTCGGCCCGCGTCTCGGCGCAGACGTACGTCGCCACGCGCGCCGGCGCCGACACGCTGCTCGATGCCCTCGTCGCCGCCTCCGACACGCTCACGCAGGTGTTCGGCACGTGGCGGACGCCGTGGGGCGAGATCAATCGCTACCAGCGCATCGTCGCCGACATCGAGCCGCACTTCGACGACGCGGAGCCGAGCCTCCCGGTGCCGTTCACGAGCGGCTTCTGGGGCTCGCTCGCCGCGTTCGCGGCCCGACCCTACCCGGGGACCAAGCGCTGGTACGGGAACTCGGGCAACAGTTTCGTGGCCGGGGTGGAGTTCGGAGACACGCTGCGCGCGATCGCCGTGACCGCCGGCGGCGCCAGCGGCCATCGAGACTCACCCCATTTCACCGACCAGGCCGAGCGTTACATCAGCGGCGATCTGCGCGAGGTGTACTTCCACCCGTGGCAGCTCGCGAAGCACGCGATCCGCACCTATCACCCCGGGCAGTAGCGCGCGCGGTCAATTCGAGTCGAGCGCTTCCGCCTTGCCGTATGAGATCGATTCGTGCGCGAGGCTCCGCAGCTGGTCGAACGCCAGCTGCGAGGCCCGGCGTTGCTGCGCACCCAGTTCGCGCTGACGCTCGCCCAGCACCCGCTGTTGTGCGCCCAGCTCGCGCTGGCGCTCGCCCATGATGCGCACCTGTGCGGAGAGCTCGGCGAGCTGCTGGCGCAGTTCGCTCAGCTCGGCGCGGTAGCGTGAGTCGCCGCGGGCCTGCAGCGCGGCGAGCTGGGCCTGCAGCTGGCCGACCTCGCCCTGGAGCGCTCCCATCTCGCCCTGCTGCCGGCCCAACTCGCCCTGGCGGCTCCCGAGACGCCCCTGCTCGGCGCCGAGACGCGACATGGGCTCCACGATCTCGTTCGCGCGCTCGATCGTGGCCGCGTCGCGGATCACGTACTCGCGATCCTCGATCACGAACCACAGCACGTCGCGGCCCGTGCGCTGGACTTCGTCCTGCAGCGACCCGATCGTGTCCCAATGGTGGTCGTCCACCGCGCACGACAGCTCGTTGCCGCGGTTGATGAGCGCGTACTGGAATCCGCCGCGATCACTCGAGGACGCGGTGCTGTAGCCGAAGCCCATGCCGCCGCCGCTGCCGTGCGAGCGACCCACGGCGAAGCCGCCCGCCGATGCGAGCGCCGGTGGAGCACTGGCGATCTGGCCGGCGAGCAGGGTCGTGGCGAGCGCGATCAACGACGTGCGCACCGTGAACGTGAACGACGTCTGCGAACTCGAGCGCTCGCGCTTCATCGGGACCTCCGGGTCGGTATGCGTGCTCGCCACAACGGACCATCACGGGCTCGTCCGGGTCAGACAGCCGCGGGTCGCCGAAGGTTGGCGGCGGACCCGGGGCGCGCGCTGCGCACATGATGCTGGTGCTGGTCGGCATGGGCGTGAGCGCCGAGCTCGTGGCCACGGCGGATCTGAGGCGACCCGACTATCCGGAGCGTCCGGTCACGACCGGCCAGGCACTGACTCCGTCAGCGACAGCTGCGCCTCAGCACGTGCGCACCCCATATAAAGGTGGCGCGCACGGCTTGTGGCGCCGTAAGCCCTTGAACGGGCCATCTCCTGACGTCTCCCTGACGAGCGGGCTGCCCCCACGCTCAAGCACCTCCGCACCGGGACCGATACCCCAGTCAGGCCGGCGCCCGCATCGTTCTCGACGCGGATGAGATGCGGAGGTCTCCATGCGCAGCGTGGTGAAGGTATTGGTGATCGTGTTGCTCGCGGGGTTCGTGGGCGCACAGTTCTTTCCGGACGTGATCCAGATTCCGAAGTGGCCGCCACGGCTGCCGCGTGTCGAGGTCGTGCACGAGCGCACGCCCATCTACCCCGCCGCCGTGCCTGCCCCGGTTGCGACGCCGGCTCCCGCCGCGGCCGCCGCCGTGCCGCCGGACACGGTCCAGCTGCCGCCCGTCGCCGCGGCGCCGTCGATCGATGCCGCGAAGGCTGCGCGCAAGGCGAAGGCGATCAAGCGCGCGAAGCCCAAGCCGAAGGTACAGGAGCTGCCCGAGGAGGACGGCGCGTTCTTCTCGACCGAGCCCACGGCGATGATCGTGCCCGTGCGCATCACCACGTCGGTCGAACTCGTCGGCTCGTCCCGGGAGATCCCGACGCCGGCCGCGCCGGAGATCAAGAACGGCGACGAGTGGCCGGTCGTCTGCGGCGAGATCGTGGACGCGAACGGCGCGGGCGTCGACGGCGCCGACGTGCGCATCGACGGCACCGACATCACCGAACGCACCGATCCCAAGGGCCGTTTCTGCCTGGTCTCCCCGGTGCGCAAGCTGACGCTCCTCGTGGGCGTCAGTGGCCGCGACAGCGTCCGCTACGTCGTCGAGCTGGAAGGCAAGACGACGCAGGTGAGGGTGACGCTCCAATAGCCGTCGGGTCTTCTCCTCGGGTGCGCCGGGCCGCGATGCGCTAGGCTGGGGGCCGCTCCGCGTGGCTCGTACGCGAGCCCGCACGATCCCGACCCGTGCCGAGGAGAAGCTCCCCAATGCTTCCCGCCCCCCGCATCGCGCGCTCGCTCGCGCTGCTGCTGCTGCTCGCGCCCTCCGCAATCGCCGCCACCGCGGTGAAGTCCGCCGGCCCGACGATGATGCTGCGTTCGCCCACGGTGAGCGCGACGCAGATCGCGTTCGCATACGCCCAGAACATCTGGATCGTGCCGCGCGCCGGCGGTGAAGCGCGCAGGCTCACGAGCTTCCAGGGCCAGGCGGGCAATCCCCGATTCTCGCCCGATGGCAAGTGGATCGCGTTCAGCGGCGAGTACGCCGGCAACGCGGACGTGTACGTGGTATCGGCCGATGGCGGCGAGCCGAAGCGGCTGACGTGGCATCCGGGCCCCGACAACGTCCAGGGCTGGACGCCCGACGGGAAGGCGATCGTGTTCGCGTCGGGCCGCGCGACGCAGGCCCCGGCCGCGGCGCCGCGTTTCTGGACCGTGCCCGTCGCCGGCGGCGCCGAGGAGCCGATGTCGTTGCCGCGCGCCTTCCAGGGCCGCATCTCGCCCGACGGCGCGAAGGTGGCGTATCGACTCAACAACTCGTGGGACGAGGAGCGGCGCAACTATCGCGGCGGCCAGAACCGCCCGGTGTGGATCACGGACTTGAAGTCGCTCGAGACCGTGACGCCCGAATGGAACGGCTCGAAGGACATGGACCCGGCGTGGTTGGGCGACCGCGTGGTGTTCATCAGCGATCGCGACGGCGTCGCGAACGTGTGGTCGTGCGATGCCGCCGGCAAGGGCCTCACCCAGCTCACCCGCTTCACCGACTTCGACGTCAAGACGCTCGACGCCGGCGCCGGCGTGGTGGTGTTCGAGCAGAAGGGCGTCATTCACGAGCTGGACGCGAAGAGCGGCCAGGAGCACGTCGTCCCGATCACCGCGAGCGGCGACTTCTCGTGGATGATGCCGCACTGGGAGGACGTGGGCGGGCGGATCTCGAACATGACGCTTTCCCCCACGGGGAAGCGCGTGCTCGTGGAGGCGCGCGGCGAGGTCTTCACCATCCCCGCCGAGAAGGGTGACGTGCGGAACCTCACGCACTCGACCGGCTCCGCGGAGCGCGACCCCGCGTGGTCGCCGGACGGCAAGTCGATCGCCTACTGGAGCGACGCCTCGGGCGAGTACCAGCTCGTGATCGAGTCGCAGGACGGCGTCTCGCCGCCGCGCACGATCGCGGTGCCGAAGCCCACGCACTACTACACGATGTCGTGGTCGCCGGACTCGAAGAAGCTCCTCTACCACGACACGAACCTGCACGTATGGGTGATGGACGTGGCGAGCGGCAAGGCGAAGCAGGTGGGCCGCGACCCGTGGATGGTGCCGCAGCGGACGCTGTTCCCGACGTGGAGTCCGGACTCGAAGTGGGTGACCTACGCCGCGCACCTGAACTCGCTCTACCGCGCGATCTTCGTGGCCGACGCCGAGACCGGCGAGGCGCACCAAGTCACGGACGGCATGGCGGACGCGATGTACCCGGTGTTCGACGCCAGCGGGAAGTACCTGTGGTTCTTCGGCTCCACCGACTTCGGCCTGCGCTCGCAGTGGCTCGACATGTCGTCCTACGACCACTTTGAGGACTTCGGCCTCTACCTCGCGGTGCTGCAGAAGGGCGTGCCGAGCCCGCTGCTGGCCGAGAGCGACGAGGACGCGGGCGTCGCGACCGACGCCGAGAAGCCTGCGGCGGATGCCGCGAAGCCGGCGGCCAAGGGCGCGAAGCCGGCCGCGAGCGGCAGCGCTTCCTCGGCGACGCGCATCGACTTCGACGGGCTGCAGTCGCGCATCGTCTCGGTGGCCGGCGTGCCCGAGCGGCAGTACTCGTTGCTCAAAGCGGGCGCGGCGGGCACGGTCTACTTCCTCGAGGCCACGCCGAACGCGCCCGGCGCGAGCGGCACTCTCCAGCGCTTCAAGCTCTCAGAGCGCAAGCCCACCGCATTCGCGACCGGCGTCGCCGACTACGCGGTGAGCGCCGACGGGAAGAAGCTGGTCTACCGCGCCGCCGGGCCGCCGCCGCCACCCGCGATCCCGGGCGTGACGCCTCCCCCACCGTCGCCGCCGGATCTCTACCTCGTCGACGCCGACAAGGCGCCGCCCGCGGCCGGGACCGGCAAGCTCACGTATGCGCTCAAGATGCAGCTCGATCCTCAAGCCGAGTTCGCGCAGATCTTCGCCGAGGGCTGGCGAAACCAGCGCGATTACCTGTACGTGCCGAACATGCATGGCACCGACTGGCCGAAGATGCGCGAGCAGTACGGCCAGTTCCTGCCGTACGTGCGTCACCGCGCCGATCTCAACTACCTGCTCGACATGATGGGTGCCGAGATCGCGATCGGCCACTCATACGTGCGCGGTGGCGATATGCCCGAGGTGCCGCCGTCGCCGGCCGGCCTGCTCGGCGCCGATTTCGCGATCGACGCCGGCCGCTACAGGATCGCGCGCATCTACGACAACGAGAGCTGGAACCCCGAGTTGAAGGCCCCGCTTGCGGCGCCCGGTGTGAACGTGTCCGTGGGCGACTACGTGCTCGCGGTGAACGGCGTCGAGCTGAAGACGCCGGACAACCTTTATCGGTTGTTCGACGGCACGGCGAACAAGCAGACCGTGCTCACGGTCAACAGCAGGCCGTCGATGGACGGCGCCCGCCGCGTCACGGTGGTGCCGGTGGCGAACGAGCAGACGCTGCGCACGCGCGCGTGGGTGGAAGGCAACCGCCGGCTCGTGGACAAGCTCTCCGGCGGCAAGCTCGCGTACGTCTACCTGCCGAACACCGGCCAGCCTGGCTACCAGAGCTTCAACCGCTACTACTTCGCGCAGCAGGACAAGCAGGGCGTGGTCGTGGACGAGCGCTACAACGGCGGCGGCTCGGCGGCCGACTACATGATCGAGGTGATGGCGCGCTCGTTCGACGGCTACTTCAACAACGTCGCCGGCGACCGCGTGCCGTTCACCAGCCCGGCGGCCGGCATCTGGGGGCCGAAGGTGATGATCGTGAACGAGATGAGCGGCTCGGGTGGCGACTACCTGCCGTACATGTTCCACGCCCGGAAGCTGGGCACGATCGTCGGCAAGCGCACCTGGGGCGGTCTCGTACACACCGCGGACACGCCGACGTTCGTGGACGGCGGCTCGATGATCGCGCCGCGCGGCGGCTACTTCTCCGCCGACGGCCACTGGGCCGTGGAGAACGAGGGCGTCACGCCGGACATGGACGTGGAGAACTGGCCGAAGGACGTGATCGCGGGGCACGACGTCCAGCTCGAGCGCGCGGTCGACGTGGCTTTGAAGCAGCTCCAGGAGAAGCCGGTCACGCGGATGATGAAGGAGCCGCCGCCGCCCACGTGGGGCCAGCGGACGGGCGCGGGCGGCGCGATGAGCGGTCGCGGGCAGGCGGGCGAGCGCTAGTCCGAACGCCAGAGCCGGAGCTGCCGCCCCCGGGCGGTGGCTCCGGCGCTACCTCCGGTACGACCATCCGATCGTGAGCTCGGTCACGTAGTCGTTCTTGCTCGCGCCCTCCGGCGGGCTGCTGTCGAACGTGTCGGTGAGCCGGATGCCGGCGTTGAAGTCCTTGAAGACTTCGTAGACGAGGCGGAACTCGCCCTGCCCGCGCACGCGGCCCGCCTGGGAGATGCTCGGGAACAGCGCGAAGCTGGTGTTGAAGTCGAGCTTCGGGGTGTCGAAGTGGTAGACCTCCCAGTCGGCCGTGAGCAGTCCCTCGAGGCTCGTGTTCGCTTCGCTCGTCGGGCCGGAGCTGAACTCCTCCTGCGTGCCCACCAGCCCCGCGCCGAGCGACAGCTCCATCTGGTTCGTGTGCCGGAGCACGTGGTCGAACGCACCACCCCCGGTGATGCGATGGTCGAGGTCCAGCTCCTCGTTCTGCTCGAGCTGGACGAGCGCGGTCGTCGACCACCGCGGCCGCAGGTACCAGCTCACCGACTGGCGGAGCATGTTGCGGGTCGTGGTCGGCACGTTCTCCTGCCCCTGCGCGTACGAATCCAGCGTGAATTGGCTTCCGATCTTCGGCGCGCGATAGTTGGCCCTGCCGCTCACGCTGAACGTCGTCGCCTGGTTCGCCTTGGCGAGCGTGAAGCCCAGGTCGAGGTAGGCGCTCAAGCGTTCCACGAACTTGGCGTTGACGGGGGTCATCCCGATCACGCTCATGACCGAGAGCGTGTCGGCGCCGCCGTCTTGGAACACCACGTAGCCCTCGCGGGTCGCGGGCATCAGGCGTCCGAAGTAGCGCTTGCCGAACGAGTCCTCGACGTCGAACGAGTTGACGCTCGTGAGCCCCGCCACCTTCTCCCACTCGATCGAGAGCCGGCCGGCGTCGTCAGTGCTGTAGTCGAGCTTGCCGCGCGAGAGCCCCTTCACCTCGCCGGTGATGCGGTCGCCGTTGCGGAGGAAGAGGACATCGGTCTTGGCGCCGAGCGCCGGCCGCGGCAGGCATGCGGCGGCCACGCCCAGCGCCAGCACGACGCCGACGATCCGGGCGGCCGGATGGGCTAGCACCACTCGTCCGCGTTCGGGTCCCAGAATGGCCCGGTGAGTCCGATCGATGCGAAGATCGAGACCATCTCGGTGGGCGCGGGTCGGCGCGACTCGATCGTGAGCCGGCCCTCGTACCAGGTCACCGCGAGCCGCCAGAGCTGGCCGAGGTTGATGAGCGGCCGGCGCGGCAGGCCGCGCTCGCGGCACCACGCGTTCACGTTCTCTTCCGACCGGAAGAGCAGCATGGTCGCTCACGTGTAGACGATGTCGGTCCACCAGCGCGCGGCCGGCACCGCGAAGTGGATGACACATGGCTTGGGAACGGGCTCGCCATTCAGGACCTCGAGCGCCATCGGCTCCCCCGTATGGCCATCGTGGGCGTCGATGACCGCGTCGCGGTGCAGTGCCGCCGGGATGCCCAGCGCGTCCCAGATGCAGTTGGCGTGGTAGAGGACGCCGTCGGAACGCACCTGGAATGGTGTCACGACGCCGGAGAACGGTGGTGCCATGCGGATGCTCGTGGGATCGCCAGGCTCCGGCACCAGCAGCCGGCGTTGGTGGAGCCGGGCGAACGCCGCAGCGACGTCCTCGATCGGGAGCGCCAACGAGCGCGCCACGTCGGGAACGGCCGGGGCGATACCGGTCCGGGCGAGCCTGCCGTAGATCTCGAGCTTGACGGTGTCGTCGAGGTTCAACGTTGCCACTCCGCGAGCAAGCGTTCGACGTAGCCTTCGAACCGCGCCCAATTGTCAGCTTCGGCCGGGGACGCCGGCGCGGCGTCGAGCAGCGCGTCGGCGGCATCGAGCAGATCCCAATAGCGATCCCGCGCGGAGCGATCCCCTCCCGCCGTGACATAGGCCTCGGTGAATCGGTCCGCGATCGTCGCGCCGTGCGTCATGGCCAGGTTGAGCCGCATCCGCGCCAGGTCGATCCCTGGCGGGCCCCACGCCGCGGTCGCCCAGTCGACCACGCCCGTCAGCCGCGCGCCATCCCAGAGGATGTTCCCGGGGTGATAGTCGCGATGGATGAATGTCCGTGTGTGCGCCGGCCCGGGTGAGTCCAGGAACGTGTTCACGCGCTCCCAGATCCCCGGCCGTGTCGAGAACGCTGGGGAGCTGATGGGTTCTGTCTTCCGGTAGGTCGCGTAGTCGGGCAGCCGCACGTGGGCCGGGACACGGACCGCGTGGATCCCCACCAGCGTCTCGGCCGTACGGGCGAGATAGCGATCGAGGTCGTCCGTCGGCTGGAGCGTCGCGCCCGCGATCCACGACTCGAGCAGCGCCGGCACATCGCAGACCGCAGCCTCGAGGTCCGCAGCGAGCAGTCGGGGCGCGGGGACCGCGCTCCCGGCGAGCAGGTCGAGCGCGAGCGCCTCGTTCGCGGGGACGTACCACGGATCGCTCTCGAGGCGTGCCGCGTCGTGGTAGCGGCGCAGCACCAGCCGACGCGGTGGACCCTCGCCGAGCGCAACCTCCACCACGTGCTTCTCGGTGGACGAGCGGGGCATGGCCCCGATTCCCACGACGCGCGCGCCCTCTCCCACCGCCCGCTCGATCCAGGCGACGATGCTCGAGGTCCGTGGGCCCAGATCAAGGCTCGCGTTCATGGAGTCGGCTCCGCGCCATGGGATCAGAACGGTTTCGCCACCATCAGGTAGACGAGCACGACGATCATCGCGAACTCGTAGCCGCGCGCCGCCATCACGGCCGGGTCCTCGATCGAGGCGCGGAGCCGGGCGGTGAGCTCGCCGCGGGACTCGGCCTCCGCCAGCGCCGCCCGGTAGACGCGGCCCTTGGGCAGGAACACGAACGCGATCAGCGGGATGATGCTCAGGTAGATGAGCAGCGCGGCGAACGGCCACGCCGGCCCCTCGCCACGGACAAATGCGAGCATCTTGTACCCGCGCATGCCCGTCGCCGCGAGCCCGGTGACGAGTACCACGAACGAGCCCGGCTGTACCGCGCGGCGATCGAAGAAGCTCGCGATCGCCGCGATCGGGCGCAACGTCGCGAGGTCGGCGGCACGCGCGGCGTGCCACCAGCACACGTCGCGCGCGATGATGCCCGCGACCAGCCAGAACGCCGTGAGCACGTGCAGCACGACCGCGATCACGCCGATCATGGTCCCCCCGCCTGCCCGCCCGCCGCGGCACCCAAGACGATGTCGATCACCGGCTCGTCCAGCTCGTACCGGTCGTGCGCACCCGGGCCGAGCGGGTCGTCCTCGTCGACGCCCGGGACGGGGCCGGCGATGAAGTCGCCATCGTGGAACCCGTTCCACCAGCGGACACCTTCCCCGAGCGGAGGCGCGTGCGTCCAGTGGAGGAAGCGCGCATAGAGGCTGCCGATGGGACAGCCGACCGTGGCCAGCGTCGCCGGTCGGCTGCCGGATTCCGCGAGCCCGACACGGCCGAGCACGGAACCCTGGCTGAAACCGACCAGCACGAGATCGCCGAGGTCGCGCTCGGCGACGTCTTTGACGAGACGACGCACCCGGCGCACGGCCTCGCCGCGGATCGACAGCCGGCCGGGCGTGAGGTAGAACGCCACATCGCCGATGACGTCGACCACGGGCCGGAGCTGGGGTAGGAGGAAGAGCAGGAACGGGACCAAGCGCAGCGCCGAGACGCCGTAGAGGCCGAGCATGGACATCGGCTCCGCGGGCGCCTTGCCGGGCAGGAACAGGCTCACCCCGAGCACGATGCCGGCGATCGCCAGGAGTGCCGGCGAGATACGGAGCCACACCGCGAACGCGTTCTGCGCGTGCAGGCCCGCCGGGACACCCCGCGGCGGCCGAAAGTAGGCCAGGACCACGACCAGCGCGGCCACGCCGATCAGTGCCACGGCGAAGGCGGTGACGTACTCGCCCAGCCGCAAGTCGAAGGGTGGGCCGGTGACGAAGCCGGCACGCCACTCGCCGTAGAACTCGGGAGCAAGCACCGGGACGGTGTTGAGCGCGCCGAGCGAGACGAACCAGATGATCGACGCCACGCCGGACATGATGGCGAACGGCATCCACAGCAGCGCCAGGTGAGCAAAGTGCTGATCACCCGTGAGCTCGGGATCGCAGAAGAGCTCGACCGTTGCGGCGGCCAGGAGTACCGCGAGCAGGACCTGGCTCGCGGCGTGGGCCCAGGCGGTCAGCGAAACAGCGCCCGCGGGCGTCACGAGCCCGAGCGACAGGCCGATGTGGAGCGCGAGCATGCCGGCGGCCCAGGCGTAACCCAGCAGGAACTGGGGCGCGAATCGGGCGAGCCACCACGCCATGACCGCAAGCGCGAGCGACGCGCCGACCACGATGGCGACGCTCGCCGACGTGGAGGTCGCGCAGCGCGCGAGCATGAACACGATCGTGGGCACGTAGGACCACCACGCCAGCCCGAACAGCGCCCAGGCATACACCTGGGCCAGCGGGCGACGGGACGCACGCAGCTCGCGATTCTCCGTCGCGATCCTCACGGTCGCGATCAGGAGCTGGATCATGTGGCGCACGACGCCGACGATGCCCTGGAGCGGACGTTGCAGATCGGCCCAGTTGACCTCGAACATCGTGTGGCGTGCCGCCGGCGAGTTCAGTGAGCGGCTTCGTAGCGAGTGTCATCGAGCACGATCGCATCGCGCGCCCAGGACGCCGGATCGCGTCGCTGGAAGCCGGCGATCCATGCGTCGAGGAACTCGCCCGGGCGCGGATTCCCCACGCCGTGGATCAGGACGATGGCGCGCGGCCGCGCCGGCGGCTCGGGGCCGGGCTCGCCCGGGCCGGTCGCGGCGGACTCCGTCATGAGCGTGGCCGCCGCGGCGCCGCCGCGGCGCCGCCCGTGCTCGCGGTCTTCTGCAGTGGCTTCGCCCGTCCCATCAGGCCAACTCTCTGCCGATCTCCCAGTGGTGTCCGAGCGGGTCGACGATGCGGCCGAGCCGCCAGCCGTGGGCATCGCCAACCGGTACGACCTCCCTTGCCCCTGCGACGATGGCCCGGGCGCAGAACGCCGCGGGGTCTTCCACGATCAGCAGCATCCGCACCGAGCAGCCCCCCAGCGATTCGGGGCTGAAGTTCAAGTGCTCGGGTGACTCCTCGGCGACCCAGAACTCGGCACCGGCGACCGACAGCCGCGCCACGCCGCCGCCGGGAACCGCGTACGTCTCGCGTGCGCCGAACGCCGCTTTGTAGAAATCCATCGCCCCCGACCAGTTCCTGACGGAGAGCGTGGCGGTCACGGACGTGCGGAAGCTGGTGGATGGCGTGACGTTGTTCATGGCGGGTCCTCTTGGTTCACGGGGCGCAGGGCCTCAGGGCCGACAGGGGTGGAAGTATGCACGGGCCCGATCGAGAGTGCGACCGCAGCGCATGAAGCACGTTCCGCCCGCCGGCATTGCTCCGAGCGAGTCGCAGCGTGCGAGACGCAATCGGCTCGAACGAACAGCCGTACTACGACCCCGCGTCCACCGTGCGCCTGCAGGCCAACTCGCGGGGCACGGGCACCGTGGCCGGCCCCAACGGCGCAGCCACGCTCAAGAGCGGCGGCGTCCTCGACATGTCGGGCATCAACGCGGACGCGAGCCAGCTGACCACGGACGCCACGCGCATCGACACCTTGAGCTGGACGGCGATCGGCCCCGACGGCTCGATCTCGACGCTCACCCACTGCACGGGCACGCTCGCCGATGTCGTGGAAGCGAAGCCCGTCGACCAGCACTACCCCGCGAGCGGCACCGGCACGTGGGATCTGGACGTGGACCGGCAGATCGAAAGCTACGGCAGCAGCATCAGTGAGCACTTCGTGGCGCACGTCGTGGTGACGTTCAACGGCACCCACCGCGTGCCGCTCGTGGTCAACGGCACGCATCACTTCCTGCTCGACCTCGACACCGGACAGGTGACGCAGGCCCAGGGCTGAGGCCGGACAGAACGGCTCGGGGCGAGAGCGCGGCGCCCGGGGGAACGGCGCCGCGGACTCGCCCCGAGTCCAGTGAATTCCCTCGACTAGCGCGTGAGGACGAAGCTCCTCACGATGCGCTGGCCCGACACCTCCAGCGTCATGTAGTAGAGCCCCGAGCGCACGGGCCCGCGGTCCCCCACTCCGCTCCACGACACCTCGTGCTGTCCGGCGGGCAGCACGCCGTCCACGAGGGACGCGATCCGGCGTCCCATCACGTCCGTGACCATGAGGCGCACGCGCGCCTCGGAGGGCAGGCCCACCGACACGTGCGCCGGTCCGTGCGCGGGGTTGGGCCTCGGCGAGGACAGCACGAGCGCGGTCGGCCGCGGACCCACGCCCAGCCACAGGTCGCAGATGTGCGCGGGCGAAGCGCTGTTCCGCGGTGCCGGAGCGTCACTCGAGAAGTCGGCCAGGTTGTCGTTGGTCTCGTCGCAGCCGTCGTGATCGCGGAACGACGCCAGCGTGTTGCTCATCGCCGTGGCCGGCGAGGACTCCGAACAGTTCGCCGAACCATAGCCGAGCATGTCCACGATGGTGCCGCCCGACGGACAGGCACCCGCGAGCACGACATTGTTGTTGACGAGCGCGAGCTTGCCATCCGAAGCGCCCAGATTGATGGTGCCGATGGCATCCGGGGCCGGAAGCGCGGTCGTACCCCCGCCGCCCGACGACTGCTCGATGAGGTAGTAGCGGCCCGGCGGCACGACACCGATCAGCGTCGTCGTGCTCCACACCATGCCGCTCGCGGACGCATATTGGATGGTCCACCCGGTGATGTTCGCGGGCGCGTTGCCGCGGTTGTAGAGCTCGATGTAGTCGTTCGTCAACGTGGCGCCGGTGTTGCCACCGCCGCCGTAGAGCTGGCTGATCACCATCTGGCTCGCGAACGCGTTGGGCAGGAAGTGCGCGGTCACGACCATGTCGCCGTTCACGGTCACGTCGAGCGGCGTCGA
>DATNFC010000180.1:0-5852 GCA_035606545.1 Candidatus Methylomirabilota bacterium | reverse complement strand
TCGCCGTGGCGATGCTCTACGGCTCCGTGCTGCTGTTCGGCTACGTGGCCGTGCGCGTCATGGTCGCCGAGCAGCGGCGCGGCGCCGCCGAGACCTGACCTACAGCGCCTGCAGCACCGCGCACTTCAGATAGTGCGTCTCCGGCACGGCGAGCAGCCGCGGGTGGTCGGCGGCCTCCCCGGCCCAGTCGAGGATGCGCATCGGCCGGCGCGCGGCCCGCGCGGACTCGAGCAGGACCTGTCGGAACAGGTCGTCGTCGAGGTGGTGGCTGCACGAGCAGGTGACGAGGATGCCGTCCTCCTCGAGCAGGCTCATCGCCAGCCGGTTGTGCTCGCGGTACGCGCGCGCGCCCGCCGCCACGGCGCGGCGCGACTTGATGAGCGCGGGCGGGTCCAATACCACGAGACCGTAGCGCTTGCCCTCGCGCTCGAGCCGCCGCAACGCGTCGAACGCGTCCATGCGCAGGAACTGGATGCGGTCGTTGAACCCGTTCCGCGCCACGTTGTCTCGGGCCAGGGCCAGCGCCGGCTCGGACGAGTCCACCGCCAGCACGCTCTGCGCCCCGCCCCGGGCCAGGTGCATCGACCATTCGCCCTGGTAGCAGAACACGTCGAGCGCGGTACGACCCTGCGCACGCGCCTCGGCGCGGCGGCGGTTCTCGCGCTGGTCCAGGAACAGGCCCGTCTTCTGTCCGTGCAACAGGTCGACCTCGAGGTCGAAGCCGCCGACGTTCACCGCGGCACGTTCGGGCACGTCGCCCCACCACGCTTCACGTCGCTGGTCCAGGCCCTCGAGCGCGCGCAGCGGCGAGTCGGCCACGAGCACGGCGCCCTTGGGCTCGAACACGCGCTCGAGCGCGGCCTTCAACTCCGCGAGCCGCTGCTCCATGCCGAGCGTCAGCACCTGCACCGCGAGCCAGTCACCGTAGCGGTCGACCACTAGCCCCGGAAGCTGGTCGGACTCGCCATAGACGAGGCGAACGGCATGCTCGCCGGGGTAGACCGCATCACGAAGACGCTTCGCCCGCTCGAGCCGCTTCACGAAGAACGCGGTGTCCACCTCGTCACGGCCGCGGGTCAGGAGCCGCGCGGTGATGAGGCTGTGGCGGTTCACGTACGCCCGGCCGAGGAACGCACCGCGGTAGTCGGTCACGTCCACGAGGCCGCCGTCTGCCACGTGGCCCTGCCAGTGCTCCACCTCGTTCGAGAAGATCCACGGGTGGCCGCCGCGCACGCGGCGGTCCTCGCCCTTCTTCAGCACGAGCTTCGCGGCCCCGGTCGCGGTGGTCACCGCTGGCTCTTCAGCATGTGGCCGATCATGCGGTAGGTGGCGCGCGCGGCGAGGAAGTCGGACGCCACGTTCCCCGGAAGCGGCGCCAGCTCGACCACGTCGAAGCCGACGATGCGCTTCCTCGCCGCCACGGCCGCGACCAGGTCGAGGCACTCGTACCAATCGAGTCCGCCCGGTTCCGGCGTTCCCGTGCCCGGCAGGCACGAGGGGTCGAGCGCGTCCAGATCGAACGTGACGAACACGTCGTCGGTGAGCGCGTCGAGGATCGGCTTCCAGTCGCCCTTCAGCGCCCGGAACCTGCGCACGCTCCACACGGGCGCGGGGTGCGCCTTGAGAAACTCGGCCTCCTCCTCGCTCATCGAGCGGATGCCGACCGAGGCCGCGGGGCAGAGCTCGCGAATCCGGCGCATGACGCACGCGTGCGAGTCGGGCGAGTCGAGGTACGTGTCACGCATGTCGGCGTGCGCGTCGAGCTGCAGCACGGAGAGCTTCGGAAAGCGCTTCATCGCGGCACGCACGGCGCCCGCGGTGAGGCTGTGCTCGCCGCCCAGCATGACCGGCAGCTTGCCGGCGCCGAGGATCCAATCGAACGCGTCTTCGACCCGTTTCGCCATGTCGCCGGGCCCGAGCGCGGTGGGCTCCAGCTCGCGCAGCGTGTGGATGCCCGCCTTGTACGTGGCGCCCAACTCGTCGTCCCAGGTCTCCATGCTGCGCGAGGCGGTGAGGATCGCCTGCGGGCCCCAGCGCGTGCCGCCCTGGTACGAGGTGCTGAAGTCGTACGGCACCGGCAGCACGGCCACCCGGCTGGTCTCGAACGCCGAGAACTCCGGGTCCAGTCCGGCGAAGTTGTACGGCAGGCCCCACACGGGGGTCGGGCTCATAGGACCTCTTTGTTCAAACGCTTGCAGCGGAGCTGCGAGGCGAGTACCCAGGGCGGACGCGGCGAAAGGGCCCGGCAGATTGCCGCCCGGGGCCGGAAAGCACAAGGCCCCGGCCGTTCAGGCCGGGGCCTCGTGGATCGGACCGGTTCGGCTATGCCGTGCGGGCGGCAGGGCGGCCAAGGCGGCGGCGCTGCGTGCGCACCTCGGCGGCGGCACCGTTGATGTCCTTCGGGAACTCCGTGCCGCGGTCGAGGATGTTGCACTCGACCTTGGTCATCCCGAACGTCCGCTTGAGGTAGTCCCGGGCGAAGTCGGTGTCGAACGCCTTGCACGAGAAGATGTCGACCGAGACGTAGTTCTTGTCCGGGAACGTGTGGATGCTGATGTGGCTCTCGGCGATGAGGACGAAGCCCGACAGGCCCCAGTCCTCCGGTTTCAGCCCGCTGTACTTGAACACGTAGGGCGGCATGATCTTCGTCATGCCGATGCGCGCGGGAAGCTCCTCCAGGATCCGGTAGACGAGGTTCAGATCCGTCAACTTGTCCTTGTCGCACCCATACCCGTCGAGCATGAGGTGAGGGCCGAATCCGGTCATCTCGTCAGCCACCTCCAGAAGGCCCGCGCGTCGCGCGGCGTTGTGGATTGAATCCGATCGCCAGGGTGCGTCACCTCTCCGAGTCGTTGCCGTACTCTTCGAGGTCGTCCTCGTTCACCTGCAGATCGTCATCCTCGACGAAGTCGTCGTCGAAGTCGTCGTCGTCGTCGTCGCTGAACTCGTCGTCGTCGAGGTCGTCCTCGTCGAACTCCTCGTCGTCTTCGAGTTCGTCGTCACCGATCGCCTCGACGTCCTCATCGCCGAAGACATCGAACTCGTCGTCGTCGCCCTTCTTGCGCTTCATGTCCACCCCTCGTCGGCTGGAGCGCCCCGGCGCGCTCGCCCGCGTGTGACGGCTTGGATGCGGGATCCGCCGCGGCGCTTCGCGTTGCGTCTGCTCACGCTACAGGCCGGAAAACACGCGCAGTATACGAAGGACCCTCGGGCGGTCAATGGAAAACCGACCCGTTTTCGACCGGCCCGTGAGCGGTTCGGAAACGTCGTTGCGGCTTCCCAATCACGGTGGAACTTCGAGCAGTTCACGAAGCGCCCACAAAGTGCGCGCTCAGCGCTCGTATCGGCGAATGAGCGCCGCGAGCCGAGCGAAAAACGCAGGGCGAGTCGCGTTCGCTCGACGAGCGCGTCGGGCGTGTGGGCACCCGGGCCGAGCCGCATGGCGGGCGGCCAGCTCCGCCGCAGCGATGGGGTGATGGCGGGGTTGACGGGACTCGAACCCGCGACCTCCTGCGTGACAGGCAGGCGTTCTAACCAACTGAACTACAACCCCGCACCCCTTCGATCCCGGCGGATGAACAGCCGGAACGCCATGGGACGCGGCACAATAGCCGCCGACTCCAGAGGTGTCAACGCTCCGAAGGCGCAGCGCGGGCGCACTCGCGATGCACTCTTTAGGAGTATCGAGCGTGGTCCACGCGGGCCATGGCGGGCGCCGTCAGGCTAACGATAGGTTGCGGATGTAGACCGCAAGTAGCCGCGAATGCGGTCTCCTCGGGCCGCTCGGTACACGCGACCGACGGCCTGGTGCAGCCTCCCCACTCGGCGGGCCCCCCAGGGGTCCGCGGAACCGAGGTTCGTATGAAGGCCCAAGTCACCGCGACTTCCGCGCGTGATCGGGCGACGACCGCCCTCGGGATCGCCTCTCTCCTCGCGCTGACGCTGCTCGGAACCCCCGGTCCGCTCGCCGCGCAGCCGATCCCGCTCGATCCGCTGACCATCCCCAAGTTCGTCGATCGCCTGCCCATGCCGCTTCGCGTGCCCGTCACGAGCACGACGAAGCAAAGGCCGCTGGAGATCTCGATGCACGAGTTCCAGCAGCGGCTCCTCCCCGCCTCGATGTACGCCCCGCTGCCCGCGCCGTGGAACGCCGGCTCCTACCTGTGGTGCTACAAGGCCGCCGGCTGGCCGCAGACGTTCCCCGGCCCGACGCTCGAAGCTCGCGTCGGCGTGCCCACGCACATCCGCTACGTGAACGAGATCCGCGGTCCAGGCGGTTCGCCGAGCGTGCTCCAGGGCCTGATCACGGTCGACCAGACGCTGCACTGGGCAGACCCCGTCGGTCAGCACGGCGCCATGACCGCGTATGCGGGCCCGGTGCCGGCCGTGACGCATCTTCACGGCGGTGAGGTGCCGTCGGCGTTCGACGGCGGCCCCGACGGCTGGTGGACGCCCGGTTTCGCCCAGCGCGGCCCCGGCTTCGTGTCGGACGTCTACAGCTACCCGAACGGCCAGGAGCCCACCACGCTCTGGTACCACGACCACACGCTCGGCGCGACGCGCACGAACGTGTACTCGGGGCTCGCGGGCTTCTACCTGCTGCGTGATCCCGCGCACGAGCCGGCGAACCTGCCCGGCGGCACGAGCGATCCCGCCGTCGACCAGTTCGGCAACCCGTACGAGCGCGAGGTCGTGATCCAGGACCGCATGTTCGACACGAACGGCCAGCTCTACTGGCCGAATGCCGGCTTGAACCCGACGATCCACCCGTTCTGGGTCCCGGAGTTCTTCGGCGACGTGATCATGGTGAACGGCAAGACCTGGCCCTACCTGCAGGTCGAGCCGCGTCGCTATCGGTTCCGCCTGCTGGATGGCTCGAACGCACGCTTCTACGACCTGCGCATCGTGGACGACAAGGGCGGGGCGGGTCCGGGATTCTGGCAGATCGGCTCGGACGGCGGCCTGCTGGACGGCCCGGTGCTGCTCCAGGACCCCAAGCGTTCGAATCCCACACACCTGATCATGGCGCCCGGCGAGCGCTGCGACGTCATCGTGGATTTCTCCGGCTACACGGGCAAGACGCTGACGGTGCAGAACAGCGCCAAGGCCCCGTTCCCGATGGGTACGCCGACCAATTCCAGGACCACGGGCGTGATCATGCAGATCCGCGTCGGGAACACGATCACGGGCCGCAGGGACCGCAGCCTGGATCCGGCGACGACGTCCATGCTGCGCGTGGCAGCGATCGAGCGGCCGGCGGCCGTACCGGTCACGCGCGCGCTCACGCTCAACGAGAACGTGGGCCCGGGCGGCCCGCTCGAGATGTTCGTGAACAACACGATGTGGGACACGGACGTGAGCGAGACGCCCACGATCGGCTCGACCGAGGTGTGGGAGATCATCAACCTCACCGCCGACACGCACCCGATCCACCTCCACCTGTTCCAGTTCCAGCTTCTCGACCGCCAGGCGTTCAAGACGTCCAAGTACGCGAAGGTGTACGGCGATCCGGAGCCCGGCGACGGCCCGCCGCTGCCGTACGCGATGCGGAACGCCGCGACCGGGAGGAAGCTGGGCGGCAATCCCGACATCGCGCCGTATCGGACCGGCCCCGTGGTCCTGCCGGACCCGAACGAGACCGGCTGGAAGGACACGTTCCGGATGAACCCCGGCGAGGTCACGCGTGTGCTGGTGCGCGTGGCGCCGCAGAATGCCGACGCGAGGCTGGGTCACCCGGTGTCACCCGGCGAGAACCTCTACCCGTTCGACCCGACCGCGGGCATGGGCGTGCACAACGATGGCTTCGGCTTCCCCGGCGGTCCCGGCTACGTGTGGCACTGCCACATCGTGGA
>DATNFC010000179.1:0-14372 GCA_035606545.1 Candidatus Methylomirabilota bacterium | reverse complement strand
CGGCCGACACGGCGGCCGGCTGGCGCGTGCGCGCGTCCACGTGTGGCGTGCCGAGCACGCCGCGCGCGAGCTTCTGCATGAGGTACATCTCTTCCACGTTCAGCTTGTCGCCGCCCAGGAACGCGATCGCCTCGGGGCCGTGCGTGGCCGCGATGTCGCGCAGCCGCGCCGCCGCCCAGGCCACCGCCGCGTCACGCGTGGCCGGCTCGAGCGCGGCGCCGGTCTTGAGCAGCGGCGTCGTCAGCCGGTCGGGCGCGTTCACCCAGTCGTGGCCGAACCGCCCGCGCACGCACAGGTACTCCTGGTTGACGCCGCGGAACTCGGTGCCGCGCGCGCGCAGGATCTCCATGCCGCGCACACCGAGACGCACCGAGCAGCCGTTCGGGCACCACTCGCAGATCGTGATGTGCTGGCGCAGGTCCCACGGACGCGCCTTGAACCGGTAGGGCAGCGCCGTGAGCGCCCCCACCGGGCAGACCTCGACGCAGTTGCCGCACTGCTCGCATGCGAGCGGCTGCCGGTCGAACGACGAGATCTCGGTGAACACGCCGCGCTGGTGCGCGGTGAGCGCGTTCTCGCCCATGACCTCGTCGCAGTAGCGCACGCACCGCATGCACACGATGCAGCGGTTCGCCTCCTTCTTGACGATCGGCCCCAGGTCCTCGGAGTCGAACGTGCGCTTGGCCTCGTCCATGCGCGAGTAGTCGTGGCCGAACGCGAACGCCAAGTCCTGGAGCTGGCACTCGCCGCCCTCGTCGCACACCGGGCAGTCGAGCGGGTGGTTGACGAGCAGGAACTCCATCACGCCCTTGCGCGCAGCGGTCGCCACCTCGGTGCGCGTGCGCACGTGCATGCCGTCCGAGACCGGCGTCGTGCAGCCGGTCTGCACCTTCGGCATCCACTGGATGTCGGGAGAGCCGTCGGGCTGCAGCACGGGTTTCCGGTCGGGCCCAAGTCGAGGCAGGCCCACCTCGACCACGCAGATGCGACAGGCGCCGAGCGGCGGCAGCTTCTGGTGCGAGCAGAAGATGGGCACGTGCACCTCGGCCGCCCGCGCGGCGTCGGTCACGAGTGTGCCCGGCGGGACCTCGACCGTGCGGCCATCGACGGTCACGCGCACCAGACCGCTCAAGCGCGCACCTCCGCCACCTCGGCGCGCCGGCGATTCACGCGGCAGCTCTTGTGGGTGACGTGGTGCTCGAACTCGTCGCGGAAGTGCTTGAGCGCCCCCTGTACGGGCATCGCCGCCGCATCACCGAGCGCACAGAACGACTTCCCGAGAATATTGTCCGCGACCGACGCCAGGAGGTCGATGTCGGTGTCCTTGCCGTGGCCGTTCTCCAGCCGCTCGAACACCTCCGCCATCCAGTACGTGCCCTCGCGGCACGGCGTGCACTTGCCGCACGACTCGTGCTCGTAGAAGCGCGTCACGTTCCAGAGCGCGTCCACGATGCAGGTCTGGTCGTCGATCACGATCACCCCACCCGAGCCCAGGAACGTGCCTTTTGCGCTCATGCTCTCGTAATCCAAAGCGGTGTCGAGATCGGCAGCCGGCAGCAGCGGCACCGACGAGCCGCCGGGGATCACGGCCTTGACCTTCAAGCCCTCGACCATGCCGCCGCAGTCCTGCTCGATGAGCTGCTTCATCGAGTAGCCGAGCGGCACTTCATAGTTGCCGGGACGCTTCACGGGACCGGAGACGCTGAACACCTTCGTGCCCGCGCTCTTCTCGGTACCCCATTGCCGGTACCAGGCCGCGCCGTTCTTGAGGATGTGCGGCACGCACATCAGCGTCTCGGTGTTGTTCACCACGGTCGGGCAGGCGTAGAGACCCTCCACCGCGGGGAACGGCGGCTTGAGCCGCGGCTGGCCACGGTAGCCCTCGAGCGACGACAGCAGCGCCGTCTCCTCGCCGCAGATGTAGGCGCCGGCGCCGAGGTGCGTGTGCAGCTCGAACTTGTAGCCCGAGCCCGCGACGTTGTCGCCGAGCAGGCCGGCCGCGCGTGCCTCGCCGATCGCCTTGTCGATGATCTTCTGGATGTACTCGAACTCGCCCCGCAGATAGATGTAGCCGAGGTTGGAGCCGATCGCGTAGCCGGCGAGGATCATCCCTTCAATGAGCAGATGCGGGTTCTTCTCCATCAGCTCGCGGTCCTTGAACGTGCCCGGCTCGCTCTCGTCGGCGTTGCACACGATGTAGCGCGCCTTGGGGCTCGCCTTCGGCACGAAGCTCCACTTCATGCCGGTCGGAAAGCCGGCGCCACCGCGGCCGCGCAGGCCCGAGGCCTTCACCACCTCGATCACCTGGTCGGCGGGCGTCTTGCCGAGCGTCGCGGGCACGGTCTCGTAACCGCCGCCCTTGCGGTAGGTGTCGATCCCCGTCAGGCCCGGCGTGTCGATGTCCTTGAACAGCAGCGGGCCGCGGCTCATTTGAGCCTCTCCAGCAGCGCGTCCGTCTGCTTCTCGTCGAGGTTCTCGTGGAAGTCGAACCCGACCTGCATGCACGGGCCGCCCCCGCACGCCGCGAGGCACTCGACGCGGCGCAGCGTGAACCGGCCGTCCGGCGTGGTCTCGCCGTGGCCGATACCGAGCTTCTTCTCGAGGTGCTTGAACAGCCGGTCCGCGCCCATGAGCGAGCACGACAGCGTCATGCACACCTGGAGGTGGTGCCGGCCGACGGGCTTCATGTTGAACATGGTGTAGAACGTGGCGATGCCGAAGACCTCGGACTCGGGCAGTCCGACGGACTCCGCGACGAGCCGGAGCGCGGCCGTGGGCAGCCAGCCCCACTCGCGCTGCGCGATCCACAGCACGGGCAGCACGGCGGAGCGCTTGACCGGGTAGCGCGCGAGCGCTTCGGCCACGTCGGCCTTCGCCTTCTCCGACCACGCGAGCGTCGCCGGGCCGGCCTCGGTGGGCATCACGGCGCCATGACTCATCGATCGATCTCCCCGAGCACGATGTCGATGCTGCCGATGGCCGCGATCACGTCGGCCACGAGCTTGCCCTGCACCATCACGGGCAGCGCCTGAAGGTTCACGAAAGAGGGCGAGCGGACCTTCATCCGCCACGGGCGCGCCGAGCCGTCGCTCACGAAATAGAAGCCCAGTTCGCCCTTCGGCGCCTCGATCGCCTGGTACGCCTCGCCCACCGGCGGGAAGAAGCCGTGCGCCACGATCTTGAAGTGGTGGATCAACGCCTCCATGGACGTCTTCACCTCTTCCTTGGGCGGCAGCACGTACTTGAAGTCGCGGAGCCGGTACTCGCCCTTCTCGCCCAGTTGCTTGATGCGGTCGATGGCCTGCTGCGCGATCTTCGTCGACTGACGCATCTCGGCCACGCGCACCTGGAAGCGGTCGTAAGCGTCCCCGTTCTTGCCGAGCGGCACGTCGAACGCGTACGTCTCGTAGCCGGAGTAGGGCTCGGCCTTGCGGAGGTCCCAGTTCACGCCGGAGCCGCGCAACGACGGGCCGGTGACGCCCCACGCGATGGCGTCCGCCGGGGACAGCGGCGCCACGCCCTTCGTGCGCGCGAGCCAGATCGGGTTCTTCGTCAACAGCGACTCGTACTCGTCGATGTGCGCCGGCATCTCGCGCACGAACTTCTCGCAGCGCTCGATGAATCCCTCCGGGATGTCCATGGCGAGGCCGCCGACGCGGAAGTAGCTCGCGGTCATGCGCGCGCCGCAGACCATGTCGTAGATGGAGAGCACCTTCTCGCGCTCGCGGAAGCAGTACCAGAACACGGTGAGCGCGCCGATGTCGATCGCGTGGGTGCCCAGCCACACGCAGTGCGCGCTGACACGGGTCAGCTCGGTCAGGAGCACGCGGATCGCCTGCACGCGCTCGGGCACGGTCACGCCGAGCAGCTTCTCGGCGGACAGGCAGAGCGCGAGGTTGTTGCTCATCGGCGCCAGGTAGTCCATCCGGTCGGTCTGCGGAATGGATTGCGTATACGTCTTGTACTCCGCCTGCTTCTCCATGCCGGTGTGCAGGTAACCGATGATCGGCTTGCAGGCCACGACGTTCTCGCCGTCCAGCTCCAGCGCCACGCGGAGCACGCCGTGCGTGCTGGGGTGCTGCGGCCCCATGTTGAGCGTCATGGTCTCATTGCGCACGGTAGCGGACCTTCTTGGGTGCCAGTTTCTTGAGCGCGGGCGACGGCTTGATGCGTCCCGGAGTGTTGTGCGTGAACGCCACCTCTTCGTATCCAAGTGGCGAGTCCTTCCGCAGCGGCCAGCCCACCCAGTCCTCGGGCAACAGAATGCGCGTGAGGTCCGGGTGCCCGGTGAACGTGATGCCGTAGAAGTCGTACGCCTCGCGCTCGTGCCAGTTCGCCGTGGGCCACACGCCGCACACGGTGGGCACGCGCGGCTGCTCCTCGGACACGCGCACTTTCAGCGTGAAGCGCGCCGCGTGCTTGATCGAGAGCAGGCTGTACACGCACTCGAAGCGCGGCACGCGCGGCAGGTAGTCGGCGCCGCCCATCCACGACAGCATCGTGAACGCGCACTCGGGCTCGTCGCGAAGGTACGTGCACACGTCGACGAGCGCGTCCGCCGGCAGGTAGAGCGTGTGGTCACGCACCGCCTCGCCCTGCTGGCGCTCGAACGCCACGTCGGGGAATCGCTCGCGAAGCTTCTCTTCCACGCGCGTCGGGGCGAGCGCCATGGATCAGGCCGCTCCCTGCGGCCGTGCCCGCTTCTTCCGCGGGATGGGCCCGAGCTCGACCTTCGAGGTGAGGATCTTCTCCTGCAGCTTCATGATGCCGTGGATCAGGCCCTCGGGCCGCGGCGGGCAGCCGGGCACGTAGACGTCCACAGGCACGATCTTGTCGACGCCCTGGAGGATCGCGTAGTTGTTGAAGACGCCGCCGCACGAGCTGCACGCGCCCATCGCGATCACCCACTTGGGATCGGGCATCTGGTCGTAGAGCTGGCGCAGCACCGGCGCCATCTTGATGCTCACGCGGCCGGCCACGATCATCAGGTCGGCCTGTCGCGGGGAGCCGCGGAACACCTCGGCGCCGAAGCGCGACACATCGAAGCGCGGGCCCGCGATCGCCATCATCTCGATCGCGCAGCAGGCGAGGCCGAAGCCGAGCGGCCAGATCGCGTTCGCGCGCGCCCAGTTCACCACGCTCTGCACGGTGGTGAACATGATCCCCTTCTCCAGCTCCTCGCGGATGCGATCCTCGTCGGAGAGGGGGCCGCTGGGTATCACCAGATCGTTGACCGGGGCGGCGGGCCGCGCCTGTGCCAACGTCCGGAACGCGGGCGGCGGGGTCGGCTGCTTGGGGTCCTTGGGATCGGTCATTCCCACTCCAGCGCGCGCTTCTTCAGC
Organism: Candidatus Methylomirabilota bacterium; assembly: GCA_035606545.1. Lineage (GTDB taxonomy): Bacteria > Eisenbacteria > RBG-16-71-46 > RBG-16-71-46 > RBG-16-71-46 > JAIOPA01. Next base: position 9,030 of record DATNFC010000179.1, on the reverse strand, counting down.
AGGTAGAGGTAGCCGGCGAGCAGGATGACGATGAACAGCACCATCTCGATCAGGCCGTAGAGCCCGAGCTGGCGGAACGCCACCGCCCACGGATAGAGGAACACGGCCTCGATGTCGAACAGGATGAACAGCACCGCGACCATGTAGAACTTGATGTTGAACCGGCCGCGCGCATCGCCCACGGGGTCCACGCCGCACTCATAGGCGCTCATCTTCTCGGGGGTGCGACGCTGCGGGACGATCAGGTGGGAGGCGGCGATCGTCACGGCACCGAAGCCCAGGCCCACCGCGACGAACAGCAGCACCGGGAGATACTCGAGCATGTCGAGCGCCGACCTCAGGATCAAGGGATTGGACCGCGACCAGAGCCTCGAACACCGCAAGTTAAGCGCCACGTTGATGACCGTCAACCGAGGTCCCCGCGCAAGCGGGGACCGAGTTGGGGCGCCCGCCGAGGTGGGCGCCCAACCGCTGCGGCGCTTGACCTACGGTCGGTTCAAGAACGCCACGCGTGGCGTTGAACGAACCCTAGTGGAGCTTCTTGATCGCCTCGGTCAGCGCCGGCACGACCTCGAACAGGTCGCCCACGACGCCGTAGTCGGCAACCTTGAAGATGGGCGCATCGGGGTCCTTGTTGATGGCCACGATGCACCGTGACGACGACATGCCGGCGAGATGCTGGATCGCGCCGGAGATACCGACCGCGACGTAGAGCTTGGGCGAGACCGTCTTCCCCGTCTGCCCCACCTGGTCGCCGTGAGGCCGCCAGCCCGCGTCGACCACGGCGCGCGAGGCGCCCACCGTGGCGCCCAGCGCGTCGGCGAGCTGTTCCACGAGCGAGAAGTTCTCCGGGCCCTTGAGCCCGCGCCCCCCCGAGACGATGATCTCCGACTCGGTGAGGTCGGGCCTGCCGCCGCTCGCCCCGGTCGTGCCCGTGACCACCGCACGCGGCTTCGACGCATCCCAATCGAAAGCGAGCGCCTCGACGGTCGCGCTCTTTCCCGACTCGGGTGGCGAGGGCGCGAACACCTTCGGGCGCAGCGTCGCCATGGCGGGCGACGACGGGAAGCCGACGCGCTCGAACGCCTTCCCGGCCATGACCGGCCGGCGCGCGACGAGCTTGCCGCCCGCCGCCTCGAGCGACGTGCAATCGGCCGCGAGGCCGACGCCCAACTTCGCCGCGACCCGCGGCGCCAGGTCCTTGCCGATCGACGATGCAGCGAACAGCACGAGCTTCGCCCCCGTGGCCTTCGCCGCCGCGGCGACCGCCGCGGCGTAGCCTGCACCCTCGTAGCGCGCGAAAGCCTCGTGCGTCGCCGTCAGCACCTTCTCCGCGCCCGCTTCGCCCAGGCTCGCGAGCCCGTCGGCGCTCGCACCACAGCAGACGGCCGTGACCGGCCCGCCGAGCGATGCCGCGAGGCGCTTCGCCTCGCCCAGTGCCTCGCGCGCGACCGAGCGCACCTTGCCATCGCGCTGCTCGATGAAGACGAGGATGCTCATAGGACCTTCGCCTCCTCGCGCAGCACGCGCAGCAGCTCGGGGATCGCAGCGCTGCCCTCACCGACGATGCGGCCCGCCTTGCGTGCGGGCGGCAGCTCGAACGCCACGCGCTCGAGGTGCGCGGGACCCAGGTCCACGGCGCGCTCCTCGAGCGGCTTCTTCTTCGCCGCCATGATGCCCTTGAGCGACGCGTAACGCGGCTCGTTCAAACCCTTGTCCGTGGTGAACACCGCCGGCAGCGGCACTTCCACCACCTCGCGGCCGCCTTCGATCTCACGTTCCACTTTCGCCGTGTGGCCCGTGAGCTCGAACTTCGCGACGACGCTCACGCAGGGGCGGTCGAGCAACGTCGCGAGCATCGGTCCCACCTGCGCGCCGTCGTCGTCAACGGCCTGCTTGCCCAACCAGACGATGCCGGGCTCGAGCGGACGGATGGCGTCGGCGAGAGCTTTCGCCACGGCAAGCGCATCCGGCGCGCTGACGTCGCTCTTCAGGTGGATCGCGCGGTCGGCGCCGGTCGCGAGCGCGGTGCGCAGCGTGGTCTGCACACCCGCGCCGCCGAGCGAGATCGCCACCACCTCGCCCGCGCCCAACTGCTCCTTCACGCGCAACGCCTGCTCGACCGCGAACTCGTCGTACGGGTTCAGGATCAGCGTCACGCCCATGGGATCGAGCGACTTCCCGTCGGCCGCCACCTTCACGCGCGTCTCGGTGTCGGGGACCTGTTTGATGCACACGACCTGCAGCACCGCGCACCTCGTTTCGTGGCGTCGTGGAAAAGGGAGCGGGGCAGTCTCGGCGGGCGGAGCGAGCAGTGTCAAGACGCGGTGACCGGGTTCAGGGTCACTTCAAGTGTTACTTGAAGTGCGGCCGGTCACGCCTCGAGCGTCACTTCGACCATGTCGCGCGCCCCGGGGCCCCCGCTCTCCGCCGCGCGCGCCAGCTTGAGTGCGCCGCGCTCGTGCACCACCTCGGCGAGCCGGCCGCGGCCATTGTAGGCGGACGACATCACCGCGCCGTACGCCCCGACGTCGCGGATCGCGACGAGGTCGCCCGGCTCGAGCGGTGGCAGCGACAGCCCCTGCGCGAACCGGTCGCTCGTCTCGCACACCGGGCCGACGACGTCGCACGGCGTCGCCGCGCCGGGGCGAGGCACGAGCGGTTCGATCACGTGCCGCGCCCCGTAGAGCGCGGGCCGCAACAAGTCGTTCATGCCGGCCGCGAGCACGACGAAGCGGTGCTCGCCATCCTCGTCGTCGCGGCGCTTGTCCCACAGCACTTCCGCCACGAGCGTTCCCGCGTGTGCCACGAGCCAGCGCCCGGGCTCGAAGCACCAGCGCACGCGCGCGGCACCGGGAAGCGCGCGGATGCCGGCTGCGATCGCGGCGAGGTCCGGTTCGCGGCCCTCGCCCGAGTAGTCCACCGCGAAGCCGCCGCCGAGGTTCACGCTCGAGAGCACGTGCCCCGCGCGCGCGCACGCGGCCACCAGTTCAAGTGATACTTGAGCGGCGGTCACGAACGGCTCGACGCCCGCGACCTGGGAGCCCACGTGCACGTGGACGCCGTCCAACTCGAGGTGGGGCCAGCGTGCGCGGTCGCGCCACGCCGCGTTCGCCTGCCGCGCGCTCATGCCGAACTTGGTGGCCGAGTGCCCGGTCTCGATGCCGCGGTGCCCGCCGGCCACGATGCCCGGGTTCACCCGCAGGGCGACGCGCAGCCGCGTACCTGCCTTCGCTGCCTCTCGCTCCAGGAGCCCCAGCTCCTGCGGCGCGTCCGCGCTCACCGTCTCGACGCCGTGACGCGCGACCCACGCCGCTTCCTCCGCGGTGCGGCCGTTGCCGGAGAGCGTGCGCGCGCCCGCGGGGAAGCCGCACACGCGCGCCAGCTCGAGCTCGCCGAGCGAGCCCGCGTCGGCGCCCAACCCGCAGTCGTGGAGCGCGCGGGCGATCGCGGGCAGGCCGTTCGCCTTGAGCGCGTAGGCGATCCGGGGCGAGAGCGACTTAAAGTGATGCTTTAAGGCCTCGGCGCGGGCGCGGATCGCGTCCAGGTCGTAGAGCCAGAACGCGCGGGTGCCGGGCGTTCGCGCATTGAGCGCGCGGTACGCGCGCACGAGCGTCGAGGTGTCGAGCGCACGACTCACGAGGCCCGACCGCGACCCGCCCTCACCTGCTCCGCCAGCATGCGCTCCGCCCGCGCCAGGTCCTCGAACGTGTTCACGTTCCACTGGAAGCCTCCTCCCTGCGGAATCGCCGCCAGCTCCGCGTCGCGCACGAGCCGGGGTGAGAGCGCCCGACACGCGGCGATCACCGAGCGTTCGCCGCCGTCGATCGCGACCTCGAGCACCGCGCGCGCCCCCGACGCATACCACGCCGCGAGCGGTTGCGGCAGCTCCTCGGGCGCCGCCATCACCGCGAGCGCGTCGCCGCGCAGCGCACGCAGTGCCGCCAGCGCGTCGGGCGTGACGAGCGGCAGGTCCACGGCGAGCACGAGCGCTTCGTCGAACGGTCGCGATGACATGCCTGCGAGCATCGCCGGGAGTGGGCCCGCTGCATCCGGCGGATCGTCCACGCGCTCCGCGCGGGTCAGCGGCAGGTCCATCTCGCGCGGCGCCACCACCACCACGTCGTCGCACGATGCCGAGAGCGTGCCCAACGCGCGCGCGAGCAGCGTGCGGCCACCGCAGACGACGAGCGCCTTCGGGATCCCCGTCCCCAGCCGTGTGCCCCTCCCGCCCGCGAGCAGCACGCCCAGTTTCTTCATCAGTACCCGGCCCGCTTGTCGACGATGTTCTCGAGCGGCTCGCCGGCGATGAAGTGCCCGAGGTTCACCTTGAACTGCGCCATCGCCCGCTCCCAGTAACGCGGGCCCAGGCCCGACGTGTGCGGGGTGAGGATCACCTCGGGCATGTCCCAAAGCGGGCTCGTGCGCGGCAGCGGCTCTTCCTCGAAGACGTCCAGCGCCGCCCCCGCGAGCCGCCGCGTGCGCAGCGCGTCGATCAACGCCGCCTCGTCCACGAGCGCGCCCCGACCGAGGTTCATGAGCCGCGCGGACGACTTCATGAGCGAGAGCTCCCCGCGGCCGATGAGCCGTTCGGTGTCCGGCGTGTGCGGCGCCGCGAGCACGAGCCAGTCCACGCGCGGCAACAGCTCGCTGAGCCGCGAGACGTGCCACTGCTCGTCGGCGGGCGCGGGCGCGGACGCGGGATGCACACGCACCGCGATGACGCGCATGCCCATCGCCCGCGCGCGCACCGCGATCGCCGAGCCCACCTTGCCCAGGCCGACGAGACCCAGCGTCGCGCCCGCGAGCGAGCCGATCGCGGGCGGCTCCTCCCACTGGGGAGCCTGCGTCCACTCGCGCACGCGCTGGGCGTCGCGCGCGTGGTGGAGCTTCCGCGCGAACGCCAGCATCATCGCCAGCGCGTGCTCGGCCATGGATTCGGCGTGGAGGCCGCGGGCGTTCGTCACCACGACGTCGCTCGCGACCAGCTCCGGGAACAGCATGCCGGTGACGCTGGCCGCCGTGGAATGGATCCAGCGCAGCCGGCTCGCGCGGGCGAAGTTCGCGGGCCGGACGGCGAAGCCCAGCACCACGTCGACCTCGGGCAGCAGGGCCTCCGCCTCGGCGCGCGTGGCCGGCGACGACACCTGGACCTGGGCCACGTCGGCGGCGATCGCGCACACGAGCTCGCGGGGCATGTTCCAGATGCCGTTCGGGAAACGCACCCACTCGAGCACGCGCACGGGCGTAGACGCAGGCGAGCGATTCATCCCCGCGATGGTGCCACAGCCGCCCTCCGCGCGAGGACGGGCCGCGAGCCACGGGCGAGCGCGTGAGCGTGAGCGCGGAATCAGCACCCGAATGCGGTGTGCGCGCCCTGTTCCCGCCCGCGTCGGAGCCTTGCGCCCCTTTCGCCCCCCGATTAGTCTCCCGCGTCCGCACCGGGACCCACTTCGCTTTCGCCCCGAGGAACTCGATGAGCCTGCGCCGCACCGTTGCCGCCGCCGTCCTGGCGGGGGCGACCCTGACGCTCGCCTCGCCCAGCCACGCCGCGTACCCCTCCGGCACCCCGTGGGTCCTCAAGCCCGGCGAGTTCTATTCCGAGCTCACCGGCAGCGTCTATGCCGCCAACAGCTTCTACAACGACGAGCGCGGGCGGCCGTCGCTCGGGGGCAAGCTCGACGAGCGGACGCTCGTCTCCTACAACGAGATGGGCTGGAAGAGCCGGGCCGCGGTCTGGCTCGCCGTGCCGATCGTGAACCGCGGCTTCACGCGCTTCACCGGCGGCACGTCGACGGCGACCGGCCTCGGCGACCTCGACCTCGGCGTGCGCTTCCGCCTGAAGAGCGGCAGCACGCCGGCGTCGCTGTCGTTCGGCTGGACGGCGCCGCTCGGCGGGAACCGCAAGTTGTTCCCGGGGATCGACGGCGACGGCGGCACCGACCCCGGGGTCTACCCGCCCTTCTCCGAGAGCAACGCGAGCGACACCAGCATCTACTTCAACCAGGGCCTGCAGAGCCTGCGCGTGGGCGTGGACTTCGGCGGCCGGGCGTGGAAGCACGCATTCTGGAACGCGGGCGGCGAATGGCGCTACCGCTTCCTCGAGTTCCTGAACACGGACAAGTCCAGCCACAACGCGCGGTTCATCAGCGGCAACGCCCAACTCGGCTGGTGGGCGAACCACTCGCTGCTGGTGAGCGGCCTGTTCGCGGGCGAGTGGCTGACGAGCCAGAGCGAGAACTACGACCGCAACCTCGCGTTCGATCGCGACCCGATGCGCCTGCTCGTGGGCCCGCGGGTCACCTGGCGCGTGGACGACCGCATGGACGTCATCGCCGGCTCCTGGCACGTGGCCCGCGGCCAGAACGTGCTCCACTACGACCAGTACTATTTCGGCATCGCCTGGCGGCAGTCGAGCCTGAGCCGCTACGCCGGAGCGTACGGGGGCACGGCCGAGAAGAGTGCGCCGGCCTCGGGCGGCGCGGCCGCTAGCCCCAAGTCCAAGTAGGCCGCCGGCAGCAGGGCGCCGCCGGCTGGGCTACCCTCGGGGCGACCGCCTCACGCGCGACCCGATCCACGGAGCCCCGCATCCCCGAGCACTTCGCACGACTCCTGCGCGCCGCGGCCCGGTACCGGGCGGGCCTCGTGTGGGGCATCGCCTGCGTCGCGCTGTCGAACGTCGTGCAGCTGTCGCAGCCGCAGGTGCTGCGGTTCGCGATCGACGACCTCTATGGCGGGGTCACCGCCGAAAAGCTCGGGCGCTACGCGCTGCTCGTGCTGGGCATCGCCGCGCTCGCGGGGCTGCTGCGCTTCGGGATGCGGCACTGGGTGATCGGCATCTCGCGCCGGCTCGAGTTCGATCTCCGCAATGAGCTGTTCGCGCACCTCCAGCGCATGCCGACGCAGTGGTTCCAGCAGCGCCGCACCGGCGAGATCATGAGCATCGCCACGAACGACATGGCGGCGGTGCGCATGATGCTCGGACCCGGCGTCATGTACACCGTGAACACGCTCACGGTCGGGCTCTTGTCGGTGAGCTTCATGCTCGCGATCAACCCCCGCCTCGCGCTCTACTCGCTGCTGCCGCTGCCGCTCGTCTCGCTCTCGGTGTGGTGGTTCGGGGACCGCATCCACCGCCGCTTCGAGCGTGTGCAGGAGCGCATGGCGCAGCTCTCGGCGCACGTGCAGGAGAACCTGGCCGGGCTGCGTGTCGTGCGCGCGTTCGGCGCCGAGCAGCGTGAAACGCATCGCTTCGAGTCGCTGAGCGAGGACTACCGCGAGGGCCACCTCGGGCTGATCAAGATCTCCGGGGTGTTCCAGCCGTCGCTCGCGTTCTGGAGCGGCGTCGGCGCGCTGCTCGCGATCTGGATCGGCGGCCGCGAGGTGATCGCGGGACGCATCACGCTCGGCGAGTTCGTGGCGTTCACCGTGTACCTGGGCATGCTCAACTGGCCGATGGTCGCGTTGGGCTGGGTGATCAACATCTTCCAGCGCGGCATGGCGAGCTATCGCCGCATCACGCACCTGATCTCGGAGCCGCCCGCGATCGAGACCCGGCCCGGGGCGGTGCGACCTGCCCACGCCGCCCGCGGCGAGCTGGAGTTCCGCGACCTGACGTATCAGTACCCGGGCGGCTCGGGGGCCGTCCTCACTCGCGTCTCGTTCCACGTGCCGGCGGGCGCGACCGTGGCGCTCGTGGGCCGCACGGGCTCGGGCAAGAGCACGGTTCTCGCGCTGCCGCCGCGGATCTTCAACCCGCCTCCGGGCACGGTGTTCGTGGACGGACACGACGTCTGCGATCTGGATCTCGCGTGGCTCCGGCACCAGATCGCCTCCGTGCCGCAGGACCCGTTCCTGTTCTCCGCCACGGTGGCGGCGAACATCGCCTACGGCGTGCCGGCTGAAGTACCCGCCGCGATCGAGCGCGCGGCCCGCGTCGCGCACCTGAGCGGCGAAGTGGCCGGCTTCCCGGCCGGCTTCGCCACCCGCATCGGCGAGCGCGGCATCACGCTCTCCGGCGGCCAGCGCCAGCGCACGGCCATCGCCCGCGCCGTGCTGCGCGACGCCCCGATCCTGCTGCTCGACGACTGCCTCTCGAGCGTGGACACGCAGACCGAGGAGGCGATCCTCGGCGAGCTGCGTGGCGAGATGCGCCGGCGCACGACGCTGATCGTCTCGCACCGGGTGAGCACGGTGCGCGAGGCCGACCTGATCCTCGTGCTCGAGCACGGGGCCATCGTCGAGCGCGGACGCCACGCCGAGCTGCTGGCGCTCGGCGGCCACTACGCAGCGCTGAACCGCGCCCAGCAGCTCGAAGAGGAGATCGCGGCCTCGTGAGCGACCTCGACCTCGACGACGGCGCCGGGCGCGCATACGACCACCGGCTCGGGCGGCGGCTGCTCCCCTACCTGCGCCCCTACCGCGGTCAGGTCATCGCCGCGGTCGTGGTCACGCTCGCCGCGGCCGCGGTGCAGCTCACCTACCCGTGGCTGACGAAGGAGGCGATCGACCTCGGCATCCGCCGCCGCGACACGTACGTGCTCGACCGCATCGCGCTCGCCTACCTGAGCGCGCTCGCGATCGGCATGGGGCTGGGTTACCTGCAGACGCAGATCATGCAGCGCGTCGGCCAGAGCCTGATGGTGGACCTGAGGGCCGACCTGTTCCGGCACCTGCAGCGGCTGCCGATCTCCTATTTCGACCGCCAGCCGATCGGCCGGCTCATGACCCGGGTCACGAACGACGTCGAGGTGCTGAACGAGATGTTCACGGCGGGCGTCGACGCCTTGTTCGGCGACCTGTTCATCCTCATTGGCATCGTCGTCGCCATGGCACAGTTGAACGTCGAGCTGCTCGTGGTCACGTTCTCGGTGCTGCCGGTGATGGTGATCGTCACGCTCACGTTCCGCGTCAAGGTGCGGCGAGCGTTCCGCGACGTGCGCTCGTGCCTGGCGCGGCTGAACGCGTTCATGAACGAGAACCTGGGTGGCATGAGCACGGTGCAGCTGCTCGGCCGCGAGGCGCGGAACC
>DATNFC010000178.1:0-9481 GCA_035606545.1 Candidatus Methylomirabilota bacterium | reverse complement strand
GCGCACGCTCCACGTGCCGGCGCCGGCGGCGGGCGACACGACACGCGCGGCCGCGATCGCGCTCGCCCAGGCCCAACCCGGCGACACCCTCGTGCTCGGCGCGGGGACGCACCGCGGACCGCTGCGCATCGCGTGCCCGCTCGTGCTCCGCGGCGAGCCCGCCGCGGTCGTGGATGGCGGCGGTCGCGGCTCGGTGATCGAGGTGGGCGCCTCGGGTGCCAGGATCGAGGAGCTGACCGTGCGCGCGAGCGGCACGCGGGTCATCGACATCGACAGCGGCATCCACGTCATCCGCGCCGGCGGCGTGGAGATCCGTGCGGTGCGGCTTGAGGACGTGCTCTACGGCGTCTACGCGGAGCGCGCGGACGCGCTCACGATCTCGCACTGCACGCTCACCGGGCGGGTCCGGCCGCTCGATGAGTCGGGCGAGGGGAACGGGCTCCATCTCTGGTATTGCTCGAACGTGAGCGTGCGCGACAACGACGTCTCGCGCTTCGTCGACGCGGTCTACCTGTCGTTCGTGACCCGCATGGACGCCATGCGCAACCGGCTCCACGACAATGGGCGCTACGGGCTCCATACCATGTACTGCCAGCAGAACCGGTTCGTCGAGAACGAGGTGACGCGCGACGTGGCCGGCTGCGCGCTCATGTTCACGAACCACGTCGAGATCGCGCGCAACCGCATCGTGCACAATCGCGGGTCGCGCACCTACGGCCTGCTGCTGCGCGACTGCAGTGACGGGCGGTTCGAGGCGAACCACCTCGTGGACAACACGGTGGCGATCTTCATGGACGGCTCGAACCGCAACCGCCTCGAGGGCAACCTGGTCCAGGACAACGGCTGGGGCATCCTGCTGTTCTCCTCCTCGGCGGGGAACGTGTTCACGGGGAACGACTTCATCAACAACGACTACCCGGTGGCGCTGGACATGCGCCGCACCGACAACCGCTTCGACGACGGCACGCACGGGAACTACTGGAGCGAGGCGGCGGCGTTCGATCTGGACGGCAATGGTGTGAGCGACGTGCCGTTCGCGCCGGTGTCGGCGTTCGCGTTCGTGTCGAAGCAGTACCCGGACCTGGCGGTGCTGGCGAAGAGCCCCGCCGTGGCTTCGCTCGCGGTGGCCGAGCGCGTGTTCCCGTCGCTGCGGCCGAGCGAGGCGGTCGATCGCTTCCCGCGCGTGCGACCGGACCCGCGCTTCGCGCGGGTACCCCGGCCGCCGCTCGCTCGAGGGCCGCGCGTGGTGCGCGAGACGGATACGGAGCCGCAGGTGCCGCGCGACTGGGCGGCCGCCGCCGGTTTCGCCGTTGCAGGACTTGTGGGCGTCGCCGGGCTGGTCGCCGGGAGGCGCGCGTGAGCATGGTGCGCGTCACGTCGCTCACGAAGCGCTATGGCACGGTGGTCGCGGTGAACGGGCTCTCGTTCGCGGTCGAGCCCGGCGAGACGTTCGCGATCATCGGCCCGAATGGCGCCGGCAAGACCACGACGCTGCGCATCCTCCTCGGCCTCACGCGTCCCGACTCGGGTGGGGCCGAAGTGGGCCCGCGCGGGCTCGCGCCGCATCACCCGGAGGCGCGACGCGACCTCGGCTACGTGCCGCAGCGCGTCGAGTTCCCGCAGGGCCGCACGGTCACCGAGGTGCTGCGCTTCTTCGCCGACATCCGGGGCCTCGAGAAGGGTGCCGTCGAGCGCGCGCTCGCGCGCGTCGGCCTCAAGTCGCACGCCGCGCGGCGCGCGAGCGAGCTCTCGGGCGGCTACACGCAACGGCTCTCGCTCGCGCAGGCGCTGCTCGCCGATCCCGCGCTGCTCGTGCTCGACGAGCCCACGGCGAGTCTCGACCCGGAAGCGACGTGGGAGTTCCGCTCGCTGGTCGAGCAGCTCCAGCGCGAGGGCAAGACCATCCTGCTGTGCTCGCACCTCTTGACCGAGGTGGAACGCGTCGCGGACCGCGTGCTGATCCTGGTCGAGGGCCGCGCCGCGGCGCTCGAGCGCATCGACGTGCTGCGCGAGCGGCAGGCGCTCGCCACGCGCCGCTCGATCGAGCTCGGGGAGGAACCGCCGAACCTCGAGGACGTGTTCCTGAGCGTCGTCCGGAGCGAGCGTCCGGCCCGCTCCGCGAACGAGGGGGCCGGGTCATGAGGCGCTACTTCATCCTGCTGGGCGGCGCGTTCGTGGTCGGGCTCGCACTGATGTTCGCCGCCCGCTCGCTGCGCGCGCCCAAGGCCGTGGAGGTGCGCGCGCCTGAGATCCGCACCGTGGACCTGGCGTTCACGCTCACGAAGGACGGCATCGCGCCCGCGAACTCTTCGGTGCCCAAGGACCACCGCGTGCGGCTCACGATCACGAACCACCGCCGCGACCGCGTGGGCCTGAGCCTGCACGGCTACCAGGACCGGCTGATGATCGGCTGGATCGATCCCGACTCGACGTGGCGCGGCGAGTTCATCGCCGACCGTCCCGGCGACGGCTTCGCGTGGATGCTCGAGGGCGAGCCTGTGGGCAAGCTCGCCGTCGAGGGCTCGCACCTCGTGGACGGCCACAAGTGAACGCCCGCTGGCACCGCGTCGGCGTGGTCGCGCGCGAGGAATTCCGCCAGGGGCTCGAGTCGCGCTGGCTGTTCGGCTTCACCGCACTGCTCACCGCGCTCGTGCTCGGGCTCTCGTTCTTCGGCATGGCGCAGAGCCGCGAGGTGGGCTTTCAGGGCTTCGCGCGCGTCACGCTGTCGCTCATGAACCTGGTGCTGTTCATCGTGCCGTTGACCGGGCTGATGCTCGGCGTGACCAGCGTCACCGGCGGCTCCGGCGCGCTGCCGCTGCTGCTCGCACAACCGATCAGCCGGCGCGAAGTGCTCGCGGGCAAGCTCCTCGGCCTCGGTGCGGCGCTCACGGTGGCGCAGCTCGTGGGCTTCGGCGGTGGCGGCGTCGTGGTGGCGCTCTCCGCCGGCGCCGACCAGGTGCGCGGCTTCGCGGCACTCACCGGACTCTCGATCGCGTTGGGCTGGCTGATGGTGTCCACGTCGCTGATGATCGCCGTGCTCCGGCCCGATCGCCTGAAGGCGATGTCGACCGCGCTCTTCCTCTGGCTGCTGCTCGTGGTGGCCTACGATCTCGCCGTACTGGGCGCCACCACGCTCCTCGGCGGGCTCCCGCTCCAGCGCGTGCTCGTGCCCGCGTTGCTCTTGAACCCGGTGGACATCGCACGCGTGCTCACCACGCTCGCGGTGGGCTCGGGCGCGCTGTTCGGGCCGACGTCCGCCATGCTGATGAAGCTCTCCGGCACCTCGGTCGGCATCGGCATCGGCCTGCTCGTGCTGCTGGTCGAGACCATCGTGCCGGCCGCGATCGCGATGTGGGTGTTCCAGCGGCGCGACGGCTAGGGAACCGCGGCTCACCGCACGCGGACGATCGTCCTCGCAACGGTCCCGCCCGGAGTCACCAGGCGGGCGACGTAGATCGCGGCGGCGACGACGTTCCCGTGGTCGTCGCGGCCCGTCCATGCGACTGCGTGGTGGCCCGCGGGCAGGCTGGCGTCGATGAGCGTGGCGATGTGGCGCCCGCGAATGTCGAAGATCTCGGCCTTGACCCTGCAGGAAGTGGCCAGGTCGAACGGGATCGACGTGGTCGATGTGAACGGCGTCGGCCGCGCCGGGCCCAGCTGAAGCCGGGCGAGGCGGCGCTCGTTGCCGGGGACGCCGACCACCGCGCCGCCGATGCCCATGAGCACCGAGTCCGATTCAAGAGTGCCATTGGCCACCGTCAGGTCCGCGTTTCCGTCCGCGTTCAGGTCTGCGATCACCACGGACCCGCAACTGCCCCCCATGACGTAGTCCACCCTTTCCACGAACGTCCCGTTGCCGTTCCCCAGCAGCACGGAGATCGTGCCCGGGTCGGAGTTGGTGACCACCACGTCGGCCTTTCCGTCCGCGTTCAGGTCCCCGGTCGCCACGAACACGGGGCTGCTTCCCACGACGAGGTCCTCCCCGGTCGCGAACGTCCCGTTGCCGTTCCCGAGCAGCACCGAGACCGTGGTGGATCCGTAGTTGGACACCAACAGGTCGAGTTTGCCGTCCCCGTTCAGGTCCCCCATCGCCGCGGACCAGGGAAGGCTCCCGGTGCCGTGGTCCACCTTGGTCGCGAACGTCCCGTCGCCATTCCCGAGCAGCAACGAGAACGTGTCGGAGCTGTGATTGACCGCCACCAGGTCGAGCTCGCCGTCCCCGTTCAGGTCCCCGATCGCCACGCAGGTCGGCTGGTTCCCGGTGCCGTAGTCCACCTTGGTCGCGAACGTCCCATTGCCGTTCCCCAGCAGCACGGAGACGGTATTGGAGGCGGAGTTCGATACCGCCAGGTCGGGCTTGCCGTCACCGTTCAGGTCACCCACGGCCACAACGGTGGGTTGGCTCCCCGTGCCGAAGCCCACCGCGCTCGCGAACGTTCCGTCGCCCTGTCCCAGCAGCACGGTGACGCTCGAGTTCGAATTCGTCGTCACCACGTCGAGCTTGCCGTCCGCGTTCAGGTCGGCCATCACCGCGGAGCCTGGTGCGCTCCCCATCCCAACGATCACCCTGGCCCCGAACGTCCCGTCGCCGATCCCAAGGCGCACCGAGAGCGTCATGTCGGCCCCGTTGGTCGACACCATGTCGGGCTTGCCATCCCCGTTCAGATCCCCGACCGCCACGGAGTTCGCACCCAGGCCCGAGGGGTAGTTCACACTGGTCACGAGCGTCCCATCGCCGTTCCCGAGCAGCACCGAGAACGCGTGCGAGCCTGAGTTGGTGACCACCACGTCGGCCTTGCCGTCGGCGTTCAGGTCCCCGACTGCCACCGAGAGTGGATCGGTCCCCGCGACGTAATCCACCTTGACCGCGAACGTCCCGCCGCCGTTTCCAAGCAGCACCGAAGCCGCGCGACCGCCGTTATTGGCCACCACCAGGTCGGGCTTGCCGTCCCCGTTCAGGTCCCCGATCGCCAGGGAGTTGGGATGGTTCCCCGCGGGGTGGTCCACCTGGGTCGCGAACGTCGCGTCGCCGTTGCCGAGCAGCACCGAGACCGACCCAGATCCAGCATTGGCCACCGCCAGGTCCGGCTTGCCGTCCCCGCTCAGGTCCGCGATCGCCACGAACCAGGGCCCGCTGCCCGTGCCGTAGGTCACCCGGGTCGCGAGCGTTCCGTCGCCGTTGCCGCGCAGCACCGAGACCGTGCTGGTGCGGCTGTTGGTCACCACCAGGTCGAGCTTGCCATCCGCGTTCAGGTCGTCCATCGCCACGGAGTTGGGAAAGCCACCCGCGTCGAAGTCCAGGTGGGTCCCGAACGTCCCGTTGCCGTTTCCCAGCAGCACCGAGACCGTACCTGCGATGTAATTGCACGTCGCCAGGTCGGGCTTGCCATCCCCGTTCAGGTCCCCGATCGCCAGCGAGGTGGAAACGCCCCCTGTGCCGTAGTCCACCTTGGCCGCGAACGTGCCGTCACCGTTCCCGAGCAGCACAGAGACCAGCGCGTTGGAACTGGACACCGCCAGGTCGGGCTTGCCGTCAGCGTTCAGGTCCCCGATCGCCACGAAGGGACCCGTCCCCGTGCCGTGGTCCACCCTGGTCGCGAACGTCCCGTCGCCGTATCCGGCGAACACCGAAACCTTGTTGGACGTGGGCACCGCGAGGTCGGGCTTGCCGTCGCCGTTCAGGTCCCCGATCGCCACATTGCCCGGACCGCTCCCCGTATCGAACGAGCGGGCCGCCACGAACAAGGGAGCCGCGATCACCTGCGAGCCCGCTGTCGCACCGCAAGCGGCCAACGTGACCGCGAGGAAGGACCTTGAACAGAGCGGACGAACTCCGCCTCGCGTTCTGCGAGCGAAGCTTCTCGTCGGCATATGGAAGCCTCCGCGCGGCATGGGCGTCCCGACCTGAGCCGTTCGGACCGCAACCACAATTCTAGCTCACTCGGGTTCGCGGGCGAAGGGCTCCGCACAGGCTGGCCCGAGCGATCGTCGCGTTTCTCGGCCGACCTCGCTCACGCCAGCGCCAGCGCGATCACGCCTGCCGCGAACGCGGCCGATGCGACCAGCCGCCGGCGGCGGTCGCCCTCGCCCAGCACGCGGCCGCCGAGGTAGGCGCCGATCAGGATGCTCACCTCGCGCGCGGGCGCGATGTGGCCGACGTCCCCCTGCTGGAGCGCGAACAGGATGAGGATGTAGCTCAACGGGCTCAGGAGTGCGATCCCAAGCACACGCGCGCGCTGCGTCCGCCATAGTGCCGCCATCTCCGGGCCCTGGCGCGCCGCGAACGCAGTCAGCGAGAGCACGCGCACGACCTCGCCGGCCCAGTAGAAGATGACGGGTGGCACGCCCGCGCGCTTCACCGCCCAGCCGTCCCACAACGTGTAGGCCGCGATCGAGACACCGGTGGCGAGGCCGTATCGCACCGCGGCGGACAGCCGCGCGCCGGTCGTGTGTGGCCAGGTCATGACCGCCACCCCCGCCGCCACGAGCAGCGCGCCGGTCACCGATAGTGCCGTCGGCCGCTCGCCGAACAACACCACCGCGCCGGCCGTGGCGAGCAGCGGCCCGGTGCCGCGCGCGAGGGGGTAGACGAGTGAGAGATCCCCGACGCGGTAGCCGCGGATCAGCAGGAAGAAGTAGCCGACGTGGATGATGCCGCTCCCGATCACGAGCGCGATCGACGTGCCATCGGGTCGCCAGTGCGTGCTCGCGATCGCGGCCCAGGCGAACGGCGCGTAGCAGACCG
Source organism: Candidatus Methylomirabilota bacterium (assembly GCA_035606545.1). Classification (GTDB taxonomy): domain Bacteria; phylum Eisenbacteria; class RBG-16-71-46; order RBG-16-71-46; family RBG-16-71-46; genus JAIOPA01. Next base: position 2,736 of record DATNFC010000178.1, on the reverse strand, counting down.
ACGAGATCCCTTCGAGCATCCACAGCAGCGACGCCTGCCGCACGTTTGGCCCCAGCTGCTTGGTCCACAGGTTCCAGGTGGCATGGATCACCGCCGACGCCAGGACCAGCCCGAGGACGAGGAGCGGCACGCTCAGTCGTCGATCGCGAACGCGAACACCGGCCGGCCGCCGAGCGACGTGCGGAACGCCCAGCCGCCGGACGGCGTCGGCGCGGCCACGGCCGTGGCGAGCTGCGAGACCGAGCTCTGGACCCTCCCGCAGCCCGGGCAGTAGCGCGCACCTCCGGGCACTTCGGCGGCGCAATCGGGGCAGCGGGCCATGGCGGACATCCTAGGCTTCGGGCCTGGACCCTGCTCGCGGCTCGAAGTGCGCAGCAGCCAGCTCCAGGAAGCGGTCCGCGCCCAGGACCTCGAACGCCTCCAGGTAGCCCGCGTGCCCGCGATGAGCGCACGAGTTGAACAGGAGCCGATCGGCCACGAGGTGGACGTAGTCGTCGACCTTCAGCGCCGTTTCGTACGCCAGCAACAGCGCCTCGAGCTCGTGCATGCGGGCGTTCACGACGCGAACGTGCGTGGGGGCGACGAGGCTCCACACCTCGTAGAGCACGACGTCGGGCTTTGGCCCCGAAAGCTCGCGGAGCGCCGATGCGAGCAGCCTCAGCACCGTCTGGTGGTCCGGATGGAAGTCGGTGAACGAGGGCGCGAACACGAGGCCGGCCCGCGAGCGCTCCACGCACTCGCGGAAACGCTCGCGCAGCGCGGGAGTCGGGCGGAGCGCGCGGTTGTCCGCGCGCAGGCAGACGAGCTCGCGAGCGCCCATGCGGTCGGCCACGATCCTGGCCTCGTCCAGCCGGACCTGCCGGCGGACGGACTCCGGTTCGTCGATGAAGGCGGCGGAATCGGAGCCATCAGTCACCTGCACGATGCTCACCGCGCCGCCGCGCCCGGCGAGGTCGAGCAGCGTGCCGCCGCAACCGATGACTTCGTCATCGGGATGGGGCGCGAACACGACCGCGCCCCGGCGGCTCCAATCCTCGACATCGACTTCGCGCGGTGCCCCGGTTGTACCGTTCGCGCGCCGCCACTCGTCGCGCCGCGCGAGTTCTGCGGCGTGGATCGCGGCGAAGGCCGCGGTGTGGGCGCCGCAGTTCGGGAACTCCCGGTCCGGGCCCCAGAGGCTCGGGATCCTCCTGGCCAGGAGCGCGATCGACCCGGCGGTGCGGCGGCCGAGTGCTCCGGAGAGCACCTGGCCCGACATCTCGGTGGAAAGCACATCGAACCCGGTGCCGGAGACCATGGATGCCAGTTGTCGAGGACGATGCCTGCGCTGCGTGAACAGCGAACGGTCGGCCGTCGGAATCGCCGTCCGCGGTGCGAGCCGGCGGCGCACCTCGCGGCCGGCGCGGGAGACCAGGTGGCCCAGGCCACCCAGGGACCAGACGTCGAGCAGGTTCCGGGCGGTGAGGACCAGAACGCCGCCGGGTGCGAGCAGGCCATGCACGCGCTGGACGAGCCACCTGTCCCAGCGCTCGCTCTCGAGGACCCCGTCGAGGAGCACGGCATCCCAGGGTCCGGGAGCCCGACCGAGTTCGCCCGCCGAGGCCAGCGGCACGACCTCGCTTGCCGCGCCCGCCCACATCCGGGCCAGCTCCCCGGCCCTGGGACCCACGAGCAGCACGCGGACGGGGACTTTGCCCAGCGCGGCGCGAACGGCGTCGGGACGCAGGGCGCCGGGCGGCCAACTCGATCTCATCCGTTCGTGGTCCAACATGCGGCCACGCGGCCGGAGCTCGACGAGTAAGAACCCCGCAACTCGCGCATATTCAGCAGGATAGACGGGTCCGAACGGTCGAGGCAAGCGCGGCGGACCCGGCCGCCCCGGCGCCGCGCGGTCCCCTGGCGCCAGGCCGAAACCCCTCCGCGACCTGGCGCGTAGGCAGTGGAGCAGCCGCGCTCACTTCCGGAGGTCTCCATGAAGCTCGCGATCACCCTTGCCACGCTCGCAACGCTGGCCGCGCCCGTTGCCACGCCCGCGCGCGCCGCGATGCTCGTCACCGACCCGCACGTCTATCCGGTCACGTCGAAGCACCGCATCCGCCTCGAGTTCCCGGTCGGCGAGCTGCGTGTGGTCGCCACCGACGAGCCACACGTTCGCTTCGACATCAAGGTGCGATGCCGGCGCGACTCGGACGAGCGCTGCGCGGAGATGGCGGACCACTTGATCCTCGACAGCGACGACACCGGCGGCACGCTCAACCTGCGGCTCCACAAGTACCCGCACTGGAACAACCACGGCATGACCGTGATCGGCACGCTCTCGGTGCCGCGCGCGCTCGCGGTCGACATCGAGATGGGCGTGGGCGAGCTGGACATCACCGGCATCGAGGGCGACCTCGACATCCAGCTGGGCGTGGGCGACGCCGAGGTCCGCGCGCTCCGCTCACGCGCGGGCCACGTCACCGTCGACACCGGAATCGGCGACGCCGACATCCGCGGCGGCGGCTCGGGCACGAGGAGCCGCGGGTTCATCGGCTCGCACGCGGTGTGGGACGAGGGGCAGGGCCGCGCCTCGGTGAGGCTCCACGTCGGCGTGGGCGACGCGTCGGTGAGCCTCGAGTAGCGGCTACATCCGGAACACGCCGAACTTCATCTCCGGGATGGGCGCGTTCAGGCTCGCCGCCAGCGACAGCGCGAGCACGTCGCGCGTCGCCGCCGGGTCGATGACGCCGTCGTCCC
>DATNFC010000177.1:0-27942 GCA_035606545.1 Candidatus Methylomirabilota bacterium | reverse complement strand
GGCGCGGCGGTGACCGCGGTGCGGATCGACGGCGTGCTCCACGAGTTCTCGACCCTGCCCGGCGTCATCGAGGACGTGACCGAAATCATCCTCAACCTGAAGCAGGTGCGCCTGAAGCTCCAGGGCGATGGTCCCAAGAAGGCCACGTTCGAGATGCGGGGCAAGGGCGAGGTGCGCGCCGGGGACCTCCAGGTGGACGCCGAGGTCGAGGTGCTCAACAAGGACCTGCACATCGCCACGCTGAACCGTGACGGCGACCTGCGCATGGAGGTCGAGATCAACGGCGGCCGCGGCTACGTCTCGGCCGACCAGCACACGGCGGGGACGGACCGCCCCATCGGCGTCATCCCCATCGACTCGCTGTTCTCGCCGGTGACCAAGGTGAACTACACGGTCGAGGCCACGCGCCTGGGCCAGCGCATCGATTTCGACAAGCTGACGCTCGAGGTGTGGACGGACGGCAGCATCCTGCCGAACGACGCCGTGTCGATGTCGTCGAAGATCCTGCGCGACCACTTCAGCCTGCTCATCAGCTTCGAGGAGGAGCCGCAGCAGGAGGAAGAGGCGGCCGTGGACGAGGACAAGGTCCGCATCCGCCGCCAGCTCGACAAGAGCGTGGAGGAGCTGGAGCTTTCGGTGCGCTCCAGCAACTGCCTGCGCGCCGCCGAGATCAAGACCATCGGCGAGCTGGTGCAGAAGGGCGAGGCCGAGATGCTCAAGTTCCGCAACTTCGGCCGCAAGTCGCTCAAGGAGATCCAGGACATCCTCGCCGAGATGGGACTCCACTTCGGCATGGACGTGAGCCCGTACTACGAGAACAAGTCCTCGGCACGGGCCGAGGTCTAATTCATTCCGCCGGAGCGTCCGCTCCGGTGGGGTGCGAAAGAAAGCCAAGCCATGAGACACCGTAAAGACCATCGCAGGCTGGGACGCAAGCGGGAGCACCGGCACGCACTGCTGCGCAACCTGGTGACCGCGCTGTTCCAGTACGAGCGCATCGAGACCACGGTGGCGAAGGCGAAGGAGACCCGCCGCCTCGCCGAGCGCATGATCACGTTCGGCAAGCAGGGTGACCTCGCCGCGCGGCGTCACGTGGCCCGCTTCGTGATGAAGCCCGAGGTCGTCTCGAAGCTGTTCGCGACCATCGCGCCGTGGTACGCCGAGCGCAACGGCGGCTACACCCGCATCGTGCGCATCGGCCACCGGCTCGGGGACGCGGGCGAGACCGCCTATCTCGAGCTGATCAAGAGCGCCGAGCAGAAGGAGCAGGAGCGCACGGCGCGGATCGCCGCGGCCGAGGCCAAGGCCCTGGCCCAGAGCGGCGAGAAAGCGACGAAGAAGAAGAAGCAGGATGCCGATGCCGAGGCCGAGGAGACCGCGGCCGAGGACCGGCCCAAGCGCGGCAGGAAGAAGGAGGCCGCGGGGGCGGGGGCAGGTGGCGGCGGCGGCAAGCGCCAGCGCACCGGGCCGCGGAAGGTCGGCGGGGGTTGATGCAGGTTCACCGCAACGGCATCCAGGACCATCTCGCGGGCGGGAGGGTGACCTTCCGCCCGCGTTCGTCATGCGCCCCACGATTCTCGATTCCGCTTCTCCCGACGGTGTTGCCGGCGGCGCTGCTGGCGTTGTCCCTGGCGGCCTGGGTGCGGCCCTGCGCCGCGGACGGCATCCCGTCCGGCGCTCCGGACGACACGGCCGTCGACGTCGGCGCCCCGGTCGACTACATGTGGGTGCTCCGCAACTCGCTCGTCCGCGCCGAGGACGTGCCGCCGATCATCGAGCGCGCGAAGCGGATGGGCGTCCGCGGGCTCCTGGTGCAGGTGATCGGCCGCGGCGACGCCTGGTATCGCTCGGACCGGCTGCCTGCCCCCGAGCCGCTCGGCCACTCGGGCCGCGATCCCCTGGGTGAGCTCCTGCCGCTCGCACACGAGGCCGGACTCGAAGTGCACGCCTGGGTCAACTGCTGCCTCGTCTGGTCCGGTCCCAAGCGCCCCCGCGACTCGCGCCACGTCGTGAACGCCCACCCCGAGTGGGTGGCGCGCATGTCCAACGGTCGCTCGATGTCGGGCCTCACCCCTCGGCAGGCCGAGCGGTTGAGGGTGGAGGGCGTGTTCCTGTCGCCGGCCCACCCGCGCGTGCGCGAGTGGATCGCGGACAACATCAAGGAGCTGGTGACGCGCTACCCGGTGGACGGCGTCCACCTCGACTACATCCGCAATCCCTCGGTCTCGATCGGCAACGACCCCACGACGCGCGCCCGGTTCGCCATGGAGAACGGCGTCGACCCGCTCATGTTCCCGCGCATGCCGAAGGCTGACCGAGTGAGAATGGAGGCGGATTGGGCGGCGTTCCAGATGGCGCAGGTCACCGCGATCGTCCAGGAGGTGCGCAGCGCGCTCAACGACGTGCGACCGGGCCTGCCGCTCTCGGCCGCGGTCGTGGCCGACACGATCACGGCGCAGAACGTGAAAAAGCAGCCGTGGAGCCGCTGGGTGCGCGAGGGACTCCTCGATCGCGCGTATCTCATGTGCTACGCCACGGAGACGCAGGTCGTGCTCCAGCAGCTGACCGCGATGAGCGAGCAGCTCGGGACCGACCGGCTCGTGCCCGGCATCGCCGTCTACAACACGCCGCTCTCGACCGCGGCGGCCAAGATCAAGGCGGTGCACGCGCTCGGCTATCCGGCCGTGGCGCTCTATTCCTACGATTCGCTGTACGAGCGCCCGGGCCGCTGGGAGCAGTTGCGCGCCTACCTCGACACGCGCGACCCCTCGGAGGTCCATCCTTGAATCCCCTGACCGCGAAGTCCACAGCCGTCCGCGAGCAGATCCGCAACATCGCCATCATCGCCCACGTTGACCACGGCAAGACCACGCTCGTGGACGCGATGCTGTGGCAGAGCGGCGTGTTCCGCGAGAATCAGGAGGTCGCCGAGCGCGTCATGGACTCGAACGACCTCGAGCGCGAGAAGGGCATCACCATCCTCGCCAAGAACACGGCTGTCCGCTTCGGCAACGTGAAGATCAACATCGTCGACACGCCCGGCCACGCCGACTTCGGCGGCGAGGTGGAGCGCACGCTCAAGATGGTGGACGGCGTGCTGCTGCTCGTGGACGCGAGCGAGGGCCCGCTGCCGCAGACGCGCTTCGTGTTGAGGAAGGCGCTCGAGCTCGGGCTGCCGCCGATCGTGGTGATCAACAAGATCGACCGCAAGGACGCGCGGGTGAAGGAAGTGCTGAACGAGATCTACGACCTGTTCATCGATCTCGACGCGCACGTGGAGCAGCTCGAATTCCCGGTGCTGTACACGATCGCGCGCGAGGGCATCTGCCGCCTGACGCCCGACGGGCCCGACCAGCCGCTCAAGCCGCTGTTCGAGGAGATCGTGCGCTCGATCCCGGCGCCCAGGTACGACCCGGACATGCCGCTGCAGATGCTGATCCTGAATCTCGACTACTCGGACTACGTCGGACGGCTCGCGATCGGCCGCATCGTGAACGGCGCGCTGCGCACGCGCCAGGACGTCATGCTGGTGCGCAGCGAAGGCCAGCAGGTGAAGTCTCGGGTGACGAACCTGTACGCCTTCGAGGGCCTCGAGCGCGCCGAGGTGCAGGAGGCGGGCCCCGGCGACATCGTGGCGCTGGCGGGCTTCGAGGAGGTGCACATCGGCGAGACCGTGACCGATCCGGACGACCCGCGGCCGCTGCCGCCGGTGCTCGTGGACGAGCCCACGGTGAGCATGGTGTTCAGCGTCAACGCCTCGCCCTTCGCCGGCCAGGAGGGCAAGTACGTCACGTCGCGCAACCTGAAGGACCGCCTCGAGCGCGAGCTGCTGACGAACGTGAGCCTCAAGGTCGAGCCCGGGGAGACGCCCGACGCGTTCGTGGTCTCGGGACGCGGCGAGCTGCAGATGGCGATCCTCGTCGAGATGATGCGCCGTGAGGGCTTCGAGCTGGCCGTGAGCAAGCCGGAGGTCATCACCCGGAGCGTCAACGGTGTGCGTCAGGAGCCCATGGAGCGGCTCGTCATCGACTGCCCGGAGGATTTCGTGGGCGTGGTGACGCAGAAGATCGGCACGCGCCGCGGGCGGATGATGAACATGGTGAACCATGGCACCGGCCGCGTGCGGCTCGAGTACCGGATCCCGTCACGCGGGCTGATCGGTTTCAGGAGCCAGTTCCTCACCGACACCCGCGGCACCGGCCTTCTGAACCACCTGTTCGATGGCTGGGAGGCGTGGACGGGCGACATCCCGCACCGCACCACCGGCGCACTGGTCGCGGACCGGGCGGGCAAGGTGACGCCGTACGCGATCGAGCACGTGCAGGACCGCGGCGAGATCTTCGTCGAGCCGAACGACCGCGTCTATGAAGGCATGATCGTGGGCGAGAACTCGCGCGAGCAGGACATCGACGTCAACATGGTGCGCGAGAAGAAGCTCACGAACATGCGCTCGGTGGGTGAGGACGCACTGCGGCTCGTGCCGGTGCACCGGCTGTCGCTGGAGCAGGCGCTGGAGTGGATCCGCGACGACGAGCTGCTCGAGGTCACGCCCGCTTCGCTGCGGCTGCGTAAGCGCGTGCTGGCGGCGAACATGCGGCCGCGCTACTGGCAGAAGGGCGACTAGACCCCGGGGCAGTTCCTGCTCACGCCGCGCCCATGAAGGGCCGATGACCGCAGTGGATCCGGCTCGAGGCCCTTGAGGGCTTCGTGCCCGCCACTGCCATGACGGACAAGGACGGCCTGACCTCGCGCACGCCCGAGCCGGCGCCCCCTACCGGGGCCGGTGGGCCCGCGCACGCCTCGCGACCGAGCGTGCGCTCGTTCCTGCGCGCGCGCGGATTCCACGTGAACCTCGAGAACGTGCGCGTCGCCGCCGGCATCGGACTGCTCGTGGTCGCGGGCGTCGTGGCCATCAACGTCATGGTGTGGCACAACGCCGGGCAGCGCATCGAGGCTGAGGCCTGGCGCCGGCTCGAGGTCGCGACCGACGTGCGCCTCGCCGACATCGAGCACGTTCTCGACGTCATGCGGCGCGAGGCGCTGAGCGTCGCCCGCGATCCCAGCATCGTCTCCGCGGTACGCGCCGCGCAGTCGCACGCGCCGGGTGGGGCCGGCGACCCGGGCCTGGACGAGCTCTACTCGCGCGCGGGGGATTTCGAGTTCCGGAACGTGGCGGTGCTCGATGGCACCGGGGCGCCGATCGTGGAGTGGCACCCGCGCCCCGTCGAGCAGGCGGAGATCGACCGCGAGGCCGCGCACGAGGCGGTGCAGAAGGGGCAGCCGGCGTTGGGCCGCCCGCACTTCGGCCGCACCGCCGTCGCGATCCCGCTCGGCGCCGCCGGCGGCGGGCGCGTGATCGTGTTCCACGGCGACTTCTCGCGCACGCTCCAGCCATTGCTCCAGCGCTGGCCGGGCTTCGCCGAGGCGACCGGCGCCTACCTCGTGCGTGCGCAGGGCAGCGACGTGGAGCTGCTGTCGCGCCCGCCCACGGCCACGTTCACCCGACCCGGGACGCGCATCCCGATGGCGGCGCCCGACGCGATGGCGGCGGCCATGGCCGCCGCCCGCGTCGCGTCCAGGGTCGAGGTCGGGGACGATGCCAGCGGCCGGGTATGGGCGGTGACGCGGCCGCTCCAGAACGTGGAGTGGGGCCTGGTCGCGCAGGCGCCGCGCGGCGAGATGCTGGCGTCCATGGCGTCGATCCGCCAGGCGCTCGTCTCCGCGGACCTGATCCTGGTGTTCATCTTCGTGGCGATCGTGTTCGTGTGGCGGCGCTCGTACACGAGCGCGATGTCGCGGCACGAGGTGGAGCTGACCGAGCGCCACGCGCGGCGGCTACACTCGATCCTCGACACCGCGTTCGACGCCATCTTCACGTTCGACAAGATGGGCCGCGTGCGCTCGGCAAACCGCGCCGCGGAAGAGCTGGTCGGTCAGCCGGCGGAGGTCATCCTCGAGCTGCCGATCAAGAAGCTCCTCCACTGGGGCCAGGCGGGGCGCTCCGCGGCGCTCCCGCAGACCTCTGCGGTGGTCACGGGCGAGGCGATGCGGCCCGACGGCGAGCGTGTCCCGGTGGAGTTCTCGATCGGTCGCTCCGAGGGCGGCGATGACGAGGTGTTCACCGCGATCGTGCGCGACGTGCGCGACCGCGTCGAGGCTGAGCGCCGCATCCGGCTCTCGAACCAGGAACTCGAGCTCTCCAATCGTCGCCTCGAAGAAGTGAACGCCCAGCTCGAGGAGGCTTCGCGCCTGAAGAGCGAGTTCCTCGCCAACACCTCGCACGAGCTGCGGACGCCCCTGAACGGCATGATCGGGTTCCTGCAGCTCGTGCTCGATGGCATGTGCGAATCGCGCGAGGAGGAGGTCGAGTTCCAGAAGCAGGCGCTCCAGTGCTCGCGCCACCTGCTCGGGCTCATCAACGACGTGCTGGACATCGCGAAGATCGAGGCCGGCAAGCTGACGCTGGACCTGTCGCGGCTCGACCTGGAGGAGATCTTCGACGAGGTCTACACGCTCACGCACGTTCAGGCGGCGCAGAAGAATCTCAAGCTGACGTTCTCGGACGAGACCGGCGACGGCGCGAGCCCGCGCGGCGACTTCGGCAAGGTGAAGCAGGTGCTCGTCAACCTGGTCGGGAACAGCCTCAAGTTCACGTCCAAGGGCGGCATCGAGGTGCGTGCGCGCGCGCACGCCGAGCTGGGCCACATCGTGGTCGAGGTGGTCGACACCGGCATCGGGATCAGCGCCGACCGCCAGCAGCTCGTGTTCGACAAGTTCGTGCAGGGCGACGGCAGCACGACGCGTCGCTACGGAGGCACCGGCCTCGGGTTGTCGATCTCGAAGAGCCTCGTCGAGCTGATGGGCGGCATCATGGGCATCAAGAGCGAGGGCGAGAACCGGGGCACGACCGTGTACTTCTCGCTGCCGTTGTGGCGCGAGGAGTCGCCCGCGGTCGAGGCCGAGTCGGAGGCGCTCGCGGACCGCATCGAGGGCTCGCCCGGCGACCCGCTCGTGCTGGTCGTCGAAGACGACAACGTGTTCCGGAAGTTCGTCACCGCCGTGCTCCAGCGCGGCGGCTACCGCACGGTGGAGGCCGACCACGCCGAGTCGGCGTGGATGCTGGTGCGCCGCCTGCGGCCCGCGGTGGTGCTGCTCGACTACGCGCTCTCCTGCATGGACGGGGCGGCGCTGCGCACGGGGTGGGACCTGGCGCAGCGCATGGCGAGCGACGCGCAGACGCGGCACATCCCGGTCGTGTTCGTGACCGGTTTCGACGGCGAGCTGAAGCAGCGGCTCCATGCCACGGCGTTCTCACGCCGGCCCGAGCACCTGGTGAAGCCCGTGGACCCCGCCACGCTCATCTCCAAGATCTCCGCGCTCACCGACGACAAGCAGGGCCGGCTCGTGCGCGTGCTCATGGCCGACGACGACCCCACCGTGCTGGCCTACGTACGCCGCGTGCTGCCGGCCGATCGCTATCTGGTGGAGGTGGCGAACAACGGCGACGAGTGCCTGCACATCCTGCGCACGCAGCCGAACGGCTACGACGTGCTGCTGCTGGACCTGATGATGCCCGAGGTGAGCGGCTACGACGTGCTGCGCGAGATGACGCTCTCCGGCCTCCAGCCCGACCTGCCGGTGATGGTGCTCACGAACTTCCCCGAACCGCGCAACGACGAGGAGAAGCGGCTGCTGCAGGAGGGGCTCGTGCTGGACGTGGTCTCCAAGACCGCCGTGCACGACAACCCGCAGCTGTTGCCGCACGTGCTCGACTGGCATCTTCAAGTCTCGCACTCCGAAGACGGCGAGGACGGCGACGACGTGCGGAGAGCGGCATGAGCCACGTCGTCGTGGTCGAAGACGATCCGCACAACGCCATCCTGTTCCGGAAGATCCTCGAGAAGCGCGCGGGCTGCAGCGTGACGCTCACCGAGGACCCGGCGGAAGTGCTGGAGCTGGTGCACGGCGGCGACGTGGCGCTGGTGATCATGGACGTGTCGCTGCGGCACTCGAAGTGGCAGGGGCGGCCGGTCGGCGGCGTGGAGATCTGCCAGATGATCCGCGCCCAGTCGCTCCGGCGGCTGCCCATCCTGCTCTGCACCGCGCACGCGATGCGCGGCGACGCCGAGCGGCTGCTCAAGGAGAGCGGCGCCGACGACTACGTGGCCAAGCCGATCACAGACCACGAGCGCTTTGCCGCGCTCGCGCTCGAGATGATGGAGCGTGCCGCGTGAAGGCCACGCCCGACATTCGCATCCTGATCGTGGAGGACGACCCGTTCTTCCAGCGCGTGCTGTTGAAGCGCCTGGCCGCTGAGGGTTACCAGGTGGAGGCCGCCGCGGACGGCCGCGAGGGCATGAAGGCGATCGTCACGTTCGAGCCCGACCTGGTGATCTCGGACTGGATGATGCCGCACGTGGACGGCCTCGAGCTGTGCCAGTCGGTGAAGACCGGGCTGCGCGAGGCATCGCCTTACTTCATCCTGCTCACCGCGAAGGGCGAAATCAGCGACAAGCTGCTGGCGCTGGACACGGGCGCGGACGACTACCTCGTGAAGCCTTGCGACCAGGGCGAGCTGCTCGCGCGCATTCGTGCCGGCCTGCGCATCGTGCTGCTCACGCAGGACCTGAGGAAGAATGCACGGGAGCTGGAGCACGTGCGGCAGGAGCTCAAGCGCCTGAAGCTGGAGCTCATGCGCCGCGGCCTGGCCACGCCCGAGGAGCCGGGAGCGGGGGAGAAGGCGGCGTAGCTGGCGCTGCCGGCCGTGCGCGCGCTAGCGTGCGCGCGCCATGCGCGTACTCCTGCTGGGCGGAACTGGGCTTCTGAGCGGGGCGGCGCTGCGAGTGTTTGTGCGCGCCGGCCACGACGTGACCGTGCTCTCGCGCGGGGAGCGGGCCCTGGCGTCGGGCGTACGGCACGTGCGTGCGGACCGCCGGGACGCGGCCTCGCTCGGTGCGGCTCTGAAAGGTGCCCCGTTCGATTTCACCGCCGACTTCCTGGCATTCGGTAGCGGCGACGTCGAGCGGCTGCTCGGCGTGCCCGGATTCGATCCAGGCCGACTGGTGGCCATCTCCAGCGGCCAGGTCTACCTGGTCACCGCTTCGCCCGAGCCGCCGTTCCGCGAGGAGCACGCGGACCGGCCGCTCATGCCGGAGCCGGCGGCCGGCACGCGCGATCACGACGAGTGGAAGTACGGCATGGGGAAGCGCGCGATGGAGGCGGCGCTGGCCCACGCGTCCGCCGCCACCGGGCTGCGAACGCTGGCGCTCAGGATCCCGGTCGTCCAGGGCGAAGCTGATCGTGACGGCTCGCGCCGGCTGTGGGCCTGGATCGAGCGCCTCAAGGACGGCGGGCCCGTACTGTTGCCCGAGGCCGGTCGGCAGGTCGTGCGTTTCGTCTACGTCGAGGATGTCGCTGAGGCGCTGCTCGCGCTGGCCGGCTCCCCGACGTGGCCCGTCGAGCCCGCACTGAACTACGCGCAACCGGACGAGCTGTCGCTGCGCGAGTTCCTGGAGCGCGTCGCCGCTCTCGTGGGCGAGTCGACGCGATTCGTCCCCGCCGAGCGCGCCGCCCTCGAGCGCGCCGGGCTCGCGGACAGCTGCGCACCGTATTGGGGCCGCTGGTGCTCGCGGCCCGACCCTTCGCGGGCGCTCGCGCGGCTCGGCGTGCGGTCGCGAGCCGTGGCCGAGTACCTGCCGGGCGTGGTCCGCGCGCATCTCCAATCGCCACCTCCGGCGTCGCACCCGGGCTACGCGCTGCGCGCGCAGGAGATCGCGCTGGCTCGTTCGCTGGGCGGCTGAACCGGACGCTGAGGCCCGGCGCGTCGGGTGCGGACCCAGCGGAGGCGGGGACGGCAAGTCCATGCGCCGCGCTCGCTTGACCCATGTGTGCCGGCCCGGCTAATCTCCCCGCCCGCTGCACGCCGGGCCCCGCCACCGACGCGCCCCGCGTCGGCACCCCCGATACGTTCCTCGGTAGCTCAATGGTAGAGCATTCGGCTGTTAACCGAAGGGTTGTAGGTTCGAATCCTACCCGAGGAGCCAGATTCCGAGAGCCCCTGCGACGCGCGGCGTCGCGGGGGCTTTTCGGTTGATGGGCCGCATCAGCGCCACCGCGAGCACCGCCACCCACAGCAGGAACACGCCGATGTTGATGCGCTCGGTGAGGCCGATCCACGGCGTGGGCTCACCGCGTGCGAGCCGCGGCCCGTCCGCTCCCGCCCAGGCGCCGAAGACGAGGTGCACGAGCAGCGTCGCGATCGAGTAGGCGCGGAAGCCCGGCCCCAACGCCGCCGCGCCGAAGCCGATCGCCAGCAGCATGAGCAGCACGGTCAACGCGGTGGCTGCGATGTGCAGCGCGTCGGTGAGCGCGAAGACCTCCCCGCGCTGCTGCATAGCGGTGAACGGGGCCGCGAAGCCGAGGATCGCGAACGCCGCGAGCAGCACGCCCACGACGCGCAGCGGACGGTTCGCCGGCGCCGCGCGCCAGACGCCCCAGGCGAACGCCAGCACCAGCAGGTTGTACACGATCCCCGTCACGACCATGAGCGGCCGTGATGGCGCGCCGATCGCCGATAGCTCGCTCACGGCCTGTGAGATGACGTCGTGGCCGGGATAGCACAGAGGCGCGACGACATTCACTGCGACATAGAGCATCGACGACGCGATGCCGCAGAGCAGGAGGGAGTGCCGTGTCATCGTCCCACCTCCGCGAAAGTCCGCCCGGTCCGCGCCGGGCTCGAGCGCTCGAGCCCGGTGATCGCCCGGTGAATCGCATCACGCAGCGCCTTCTCGCGTGGGTCATCGAACAAATGGAAGTCGAGTTTGTTCATGACGTACGCGTAGCCCAGCCGCGCGTCCGGGTCGGCGAACGCGAATGAGCCGCCCGCGCCCGGCGTGCCGAACGCGCGCAGGCTGGTTCCGAACGCCAGCTCGGGGCCGGGCCGGAGGTAACCCAGGGCGAGATGGCTCGGCACGCCCATCACCACGTCCTTCGTGTGGAACGTGGTCGGCGGCGCGGTGAGCGTCGCCATCGTGTCCGGCCCGATGCCCAGCTCGGCGCCGCCCTCGGCGAACGCCGAGTAGAGCCGCGCGATCGCGCGCGCGGTGCCGACGCCGTTCCCGGCCGGCAGCTCGATCTCGAGCGCGCGCCGATCGTTGACGTCGAGATCGGCGAACAGCATCGACTTCCGGAGCAGCGACCACGGCCACAGGACGCGGATCGCCAACGGCCCCGGCGTGCGGGGGAGTGCCTTCAGGGCGCGGACGGGCGAGAAGAGCAGCAGCTTCGCGAGCCGCCGATCGGGGATTTCACGCGGCAGGCCGATGTAGAACTCGGCGCCGAGGCGCAGGGCGATCTCATCGCGGAAGAAGCGCCCGAGCGTCCGGTGCCTGGGGTCCGCGCGACGGATCAGCTCCTGCATGTAGAGCCCGACGGTCATGGCGTGGTAGCCGCGCCGTGTGCCCGGCGGCCATGCAGGCTTCTGTCGCGCGAGCACGCGCGCGACGGCGTCGAGATCGCGGAGGCGCTCGAACGGAAGCTCCTCGTCCAGCCACACGAGCCCGGCCTCGTGGCCGAGCAACTGGCGCACCGTCACGCGTTCCTTGCCTGCCTGCGCGAACTCGGGCCAGTAGCGGACCACAGGGGCGTCGTAATCGAGCCAGCCGCGCGCGTTCGCGACGGCCAGGGTCATCGCCGAGATGCCCTTCGTGGTGGAGTTCACGACCACGAGAGTGTCCTCTTCCCACGGCGCGTCGCCGCCCGGTATGCGGCGGCCGCCCCACAGATCCACCACCTTCACGCCGCGCCAGTACGCCGCGACCGCCGCGCCCACCTCGCCGCGCTCGGTGAAGTTGCGCTCGAACTCCGCACGCACTCCCTCGAACCCCTTCGCCACCCGGCCATCCGTCCGCGGCCGGTCCGCGTCGCCGATCGCACGCATGAAGTTTCGCCTCCTCTCGGGGACGGGCAGAGCGTAGGCGCCGGCGCCAGGCTGCGGACATGCTCCGAACGGCTCCGTCAGCGGTGTTCCACGGGACCACGGCCCCGACGGCCATGACGCCCGCTTGTTCGGGCTGCCGCTGGATCGATAGCGGGCTGGCCTGCGCTCGCGACCGTCAGGCGATCGGCGCCCCGCTCTCGGGGACGGGTGCGGGGCTCAGCACCGTCTCGATCAGGACCTCCGCAGCGGCCCAAGCGGCGACTCCCATGTACAGGAGCGAGAGGTACGCGGCCCTGAGGCCGGAGTTGGATCGAGCGGCCACGAACGGACGATAGCCCTGCCGATAAGGGACCGCCATTGAGAAACGGGGCACGACACACTCCGCTTCCTGCCCGCGCCCGCTTGACGCCGCGGCCCGCTCTCACGAGGCTCACCGACATGAGACTGGCGATGATCGCCGCCCTGCTGGGCGCGCTGGCGGTGGGCGCCGGCGCGTTCGGCGCGCACGCACTGCGCGACCGGATGGATCCCGCGTCGATGAACACGTTCGAGACCGCGGTCCGCTACCAACTCGTGCACACGATCGCGCTCATCGTCGCCGCCCAGCGCAAGGCGCAGCACCCGAGCCGCGCGATCTCGCTCGCCGGCGGCCTGTTCCTCGCGGGCATCGCGTTCTTCTCGGGGAGCCTCTACGCGCTCGCGTTCGGCGCGCCGCACGCGGTCGGCGTGATCACGCCGTTCGGCGGACTCGCGTTCATCGCCGGCTGGGTGGCACTCGCGGTGAGCTTCCGCACCGGTTAGCGGTCCCGCGCCCGCCTGTGGCATCCTGACCACATGCACACCCTGGCCGGTGACACGGATGTCCTGGCGCTCGCGAAGCGGGCCCTTCTGCGTGCCCGCTCACCCGTGCGGACGCTCCCCGAGCGGCTGATCATCGTCGACGTCGAGCACCAGCTCGCGCACCTGCTCGAGAACGGCCGCGTCACCTGGTCGGCTCTCGTGTCCACGTCGAGCAAGGGGATCGGCGGCGAGCAGGGCTCGTACAAGACGCCGCCCGGCTGGCATCGTGTGCTCGCGCGCATCGGCGGAGGCGCTGACGTGGGCGCCGTGTTCAAGAGCCGCGAGGCGACCGGCGAGGTGTGGAAGGGCGAGACGCGCCCCGACGACCTGATCCTCACCCGCGTCATCACGCTCGAAGGGCTGGAGGACGGCATCAACCGCGGCCCCGGCTCTGACTCGGTCGAGCGCTACATCTACTTCCACGGCACGAACCAGGAGTCGCTGCTCGGCACCGCTTCTTCGATTGGGTGCATCCGGCTCGCCAACTCGGAGATCATCAAGCTGTTCGACCGCGTCCGCGAGGGCGACCTGGTCGCGATCGTGGCGCCGGGTGCGAACGACATGCCGCGGCCGCTCTCGGAGCTGCGCTTCCACTACGCGGGCGTGGGCGGCAGCGGCATGAGCGCGCTGGCGCAGTTCCAGGCCATGCTCGGCGGCCACGCGAGCGGCAGCGATCGGGGCTTCGACCGCAACGAGCGCCCGGACTCGCGCGCCCAACTCGAGAAGCTGGGCGTGAAGATCTTCCCACAGGACGGCAGCGGCCTCGGCGGTGACTGCGGCGCGCTCGTGGTCTCGACCGCGGTCGAGGACACCGTCCCCGACGTGGCGGCGGCGAACGCGCGAAAGCTCCCGATCGTCCACCGCTCGGAGATGCTCGCGCACTGGGTGAGCGAGTTCCGTTCCGTGGCGGTCTCGGGAACGAGCGGCAAGTCCACGGCGACCGCGATGGTGTTCGAGATCCTGCGCGGCGCCGGGCGCGATCCCTCGGTGATCACCGGTGGCGACCTGGTGGCGCTCCAGGAACAGGGCTACTGGGGGAACGCGTGGGCGGGGAAGGGGCCGCTCGTGGTCGAGGCCGACGAGAGCGACGGCTCACTCGTTCGCTACCAGCCGGCGCTGTCGCTGTGCCTCAACCTGTCGAAGGACCACAAGAGCGAGGTCGAGGTGGCGGAGATGTTCCGCGTCGCGAAGCAGCGCACGCGCGAGCGCTTCATCTGCGGCCAGGAGGGTATTCCGGCCGACCTCGCCGAGGGCGCACTCGTGTTCGGCTTCGATCCCCCCGCGGAGGTGCGGGGCACGTCGCTCGAGCTGAAGCCCAACTCGACGCGGTTCGAGGTCAACGGCGTGAGCTTCATCCTGCCGGTGCCCGGGCGGCACAACGTCGAGAACGCGCTCGGCGCGATCGCCGCCTGCCAGGCGCTGGGCGTACGCCTCGAGGAGATGGTCCAGCCGCTCGCGCGCTTCCGTGGCGTCGCGAGGCGCTTCCAATCGCTCGGGACTGCCCGAGGTGTCGAAGTCATCGACGACTTCGGACACAACCCGGCGAAGATCGCGGCCTCGCTCGCCACCGCGCGCCTGCGCGCGAAGCGCGTGCTCGCGATCTACCAACCGCATGGCTACGGCCCGACGCGGTTCCTCAGGAACGAGTTCGTGGACACGTTCGCCACCGACACCGCACCGGGCGACATCGTGTGGCTGCTGGAGATCTTCTACGCCGGCGGCACCGCGCAGCGCGACTTCTCCGCCGCCGACCTGGTACGCGAGATCACGGCGCGCGGACGGCACGCCGAGTTCGCGCCGTCGCGCGAGTGGCTCACGGCACGCATCGCCGAGGAGGCGAGGCCCGGTGACCTGGTGCTGGTGATGGGTGCCCGCGATCCCTCGTTGACGCCGTTCGCGCGCGGCATCCTGCAGGCGCTCGAAGCCTCCTCCTGAGCCGCGCTCAGCCTTTCGCGAACCGCTTCGCGACGTAGTCGTCGAGCAGCTGGGCGAAGTCCTCGGCGATCCGTTCGCCCTTGAGCGTCACCGCCAGCCTGCCGTCCACGTAGACGGGGGCGCGCGGGTCCTCGCCCGTGCCGGGGAGCGAGATGCCGATGTCGGCGTGCTTGCTCTCGCCGGGGCCGTTCACGACGCAGCCCATCACCGCGACGTTCAGCGACTCCACGCCCGGGTATCGCTCGCGCCACGCCGCCATGCGCTGCTGGATGTGTGCAGTCACGTTCGTGGCCAACTCCTGGAAGAACGTGCTCGTGGTGCGGCCGCAGCCGGGGCAGCTCGTGACCTGGGGCGCGAAGTGGCGCAGGCCCAGCGACTGGAGAACCTGCTGGCAGATGCGCACCTCCTCGGCGCGGTCGCCCCCCGGCGCCGGCGTCAGGCTCACGCGGATGGTGTCGCCGATCCCCTCGTGGAGCAGCACCGAGAGCGCGGCGGTGCTGGCGACGATGCCTTTCGCACCCAATCCCGCCTCGGTGAGCCCGAGGTGGAGCGGGTAGTCGCACGCCGCGCCGAGCGCCCGATAGACCTGGATCAGGTCGCGCACATCCGAGACCTTGGCCGAGAGGATGATGGCGTCGTGCGGCTGGCCGCAACGTTCGGCCAACTCGGCCGAGCGGATCGCGCTCTCGCGCATCGCCTCCAGCACCACCTCGCGGTCGGTGAGCGGCTCGGGGCGCTTGTGGTTCGCGTCCATGAGCGACGTCAAGAGCGCGCGGTCCAGCGAGCCCCAGTTGACGCCGATCCGCACCGGCTTCCCGTTCGCGACCGCGACCTCGATCATGCGCCTGAAGTTGTCGTCGTGTCTCTCGCCCACCCCGACATTGCCGGGATTGATCCGGTACTTGTCGAGCAGCCGCGCGCACTCCGGGTACTCGGTGAGCAGCGTGTGGCCGTTGTAGTGGAAGTCGCCGACGATCGGCACGCGCATGCCGCGGTCGTGCAGCCGCTTCACGATCCCGGGCACCGCGGCGGCGGCCTCGCGCGTGTTCACGGTCACCCGCACCAGCTCGCTGCCCGCGGCCGCGAGCAGCGCCACCTGGTCCGCGGTGGCCGCCGGGTCGGCGGTGTCGGTGTTCGTCATCGACTGCACCACGACCGGGTGGCTGCCGCCGACCGGCACGCCGCCGATGCGGCAGACGACGCTCCGGCGCCGCTCGCGGCGGCGCGTCTCCTCGATGTGCGTGAGTGGCATCCGCCCGAAGCTAGGTTCGCGGTTCCGCCGCGTCAACCGCGGGCTGGACGCCGTCCCGGACGTGAAACGACCCCCGGCCGATGGGGCCGGGGGTCGCGTGCGTCCCGGTGCAGGGAGTCCCCGGGATCACCAGAGATAGACGTGGAAGCCCAGCTCGGTGAAGTTGCTGCCCAGCGTGCCGCCGTACGTGCGCGTGGTCTTGGGATTGCCGTTGTCGCGCAGCCGGAAGTAGCCGCCGCCGTGCGCCGCCGAGATGCTGAGCTTGTCCGCCACCATCCACTCCACCTCGAGCTCGAGCGTGGCGCCGATCATGTCCCAGTCGATCGTGATCGGCGGCGGCGTCTCGTCCACGTCCTCGAGCTGGCCGTACTGGAAGCCGGGCCGGAGGATGAGGTTCACCTTTTCGCTCGGCCGCTTGAGCGTGATCGGAACCCCGCACTCGACCGTGTAGCCGGTGAACTTCTCCGGCAGTGGCTTGATCTCTGCCTGGTAGTAGCCGGCCGCGAGATCGAAGCCGATCATGCTGCTGAACCAGTGCCGCACGCCGATCGTGGGCGCGGCCTGCGGCTCGACGAGCGCGAAGCTCAACGGCGTGATCGGCGCGCGGAAGCCGATGCCGCCCATGGAGTGCTTCGTCGAGTCGTCCGCGCGCGCCGGACCCGAGGATGCCGGCAGTCCGGCCATGGCGAGCAGCAGCGCCGCCGCGAGTGTCGTTCGCTTCAAGGGATCCTCCTGAAGATGGGGGCTGGCGGGGTCATCGGACCAACCGCGCCTGAACTTGTGCGTTTCGCCTCGCACGAACCGCACCAGCCCGCGGTGGCGCGGAGCCCGCTGAGCGGGCACTTGCGAAAGGGCAACGGGTTGCGGCCGCCGGCAACGCAGCGACAACAACTTGCGTGCGGGGGCGGGCCCGCGACGGGGCCCTCGACCGGCGGGTCAGCTACGGTGCAGAAGGTTCGGCAGCCGCCAGCTCGCGCCCGAGGCTGCCAATTCGTCGCCGAGCTGGTCCAGCGTTGCCTGCAGCCGGGCGCGGTGCTCGGCGAGCAGCGCGGCCCGGGCGGCTTCGCCGTACTCGCCCTCGCCATCGGCTCGCACCGCGATCGGCTCGGCCACGCGCACGTGCACCGTGCGCGGCCCCGGTGCGATCGGCACCGTGTTGTGGATCGCGTTCGCGAGGCCGCGCGTGAGCAGGCTCGAGCGCATGCGCTTGAGTACCTCATTCACGCGTTCCGCCGTGAGAAGATCGCGGTCGTAGAGCGCGGGGTCGAAGCCCGCGAGCCGCTGCAGCTCGGTGAGCCGGAAGCGGTCGCGCCGCACGCCGTCGGGATCCAGCACGGCCGCTTCACGCATCGCCCGCCGCAGCTGGAACGTGGCGCGCGTGAAGTCGGCGTCCAGCTCGCCGTAGCGCTCGGCGAGCGCACGCCGGAGCGCGTCGATCGCGCGCGCCTGCGCGGCGAAGTAGCCTTCGCGGTCGTCGGGTGCGGTGAGGCCCAGCCGGTCGCACTGGCGTACGAGCAGCGCGCGCATGAGCGCCGCGAAACGCTCCGGCACGCCGAGCCGGTCGCCGCGCGGCAGCGCGAGGCCGCGCTCGAGCCGCGCCATGTCGCGCGCGAGCCCGCGGCGCGCATCGCGCCGGAACGCGAACCGCCACGCGATGGGCACGAGCCACACCGGGCGCGTCCCGCCGCTCGCGCGCACGCGCGCCGCGGCGTCCCACGCCATGTCCACGAGTCCGGGCAGCAGCGAGCCCACGCGCTCGCCCTGCCACGTGGCCGTGCCCTCCGGGTGCAGCAGTACGCCGTGGCCGCGGAGCGCCCATGCCACCGAGAATGCCTTGCCGCTGCCGCCGGGCACGTTCGCCACGAGGTTGTTCGCGAGCCAGAACGCGCGTGCGCTCGGCGAGGCGTTCACGATCTCGTAGCTCGCCCAGTGCGCCATGAGTGGCGAGGCGCGGCGGGAGAGCTCCTTGTCCACGAGCCAGTCGCTCAGGAACTCGGGGTGGTTGGGCCCGAGGAACGCCGCCGTGTCCTTGTTCACCGCTGCGCGCAGCCGGCGTGCGTCAGCCGGCGGCAGGTCGAAGCGCGTGATGTGGAGCAGGCCGGGCATCAACGCGAAGCGATTGAGTGTGCCGAGCGCGTGGACGAGCCACGGCACGGGCGCGGGGTCCCGGTACTCGAACGGCGAGAACTTCGCGGCGGTCACGCCCGCACGAGCGGCTTGTACTTGATCCGGTGCGGCGTGTCCGCGTCGGCGCCCAGGCGCTCGTGGCGGTTCTTCTCGTAGTCGGCGTAGTTGCCCTCGAAGAACACCACCTGCGAGTCGCCCTCGAACGCCAGCATGTGCGTGGCGATGCGGTCCAGGAACCAGCGGTCGTGCGAGATCACCACCGCGCAGCCCGCGAACTCGAGCAGCGCGTCCTCGAGCGCGCGCAGCGTGTCCACGTCGAGGTCGTTCGTGGGCTCGTCCAGCAGCAGCAGGTTGCCGCCGGTCTGGAGCAGCTTCGCGAGCATCAGCCGGTTGCGCTCACCGCCGGAGAGCGTGCCCACCTTCTTCTGCTGGTCGGCGCCGCGGAAGTTGAACCACGCGCAGTAGGCGCGTGCGTTCACCTCGCGCTTGCCGAGCGCGACCAGCTCGTTGCCGCCCGAGATCTCCTCGTACACCGTCTTCTCGGCGTTCAGCGACTCGCGGCTCTGGTCGCCGTAGGCGATCTTCACGGTGTCGCCGGTGCGGAACGTCCCGGCGTCCGGTTTCTCCTGGCCCACGAGCATGCGGAACAGCGTGGTCTTGCCGGCGCCGTTCGGGCCGATCACGCCGACGATGCCGGCGGGCGGGAGCTTGAACGACAGCTCGTCGATCAGCAGCGTGTCGCCGTAGCCCTTCTTCAGGCCCGCGGCCTCGATGACGACGTTTCCGAGCCGCGGTCCCGGCGGGATGTAGATCTCGACGTTCTCGAGCTTCTCCCGGCCCTCCTCGGCGAGCATCTTCTCGTACGCCTGCAGTCGCGCCTTGCTCTTCGCCTGGCGCGCGCGCGGGGCGAGCCGCACCCACTCCAGCTCGCGCTCGAGCGTCTTTTGCCGCGCGCTCTCCGTCTTCTCCTCCTGCTGGAGCCGATTGCGCTTCTGCTCGAGCCAGCTCGAGTAGTTGCCCTCCCACGGGATGCCTTCACCGCGGTCCAGCTCGAGGATCCAGCCGGCGACGTTGTCGAGGAAGTAGCGATCGTGCGTGACCGCGACGATCGTGCCTTCGTACTCCTGGAGGAAGCGCTCGAGCCACGCCACCGACTCGGCGTCCAAGTGGTTCGTGGGCTCGTCGAGCAGCAGCAGGTCGGGGCGCGACAGCAGCAGCCGGCACAGCGCCACGCGCCGGCGCTCGCCGCCGGAGAGGTTCGTCACCGGCGAGTCGGCGGGCGGGCAGCGGAGCGCGTCCATGGCGATCTCGAGGTGGCGGTCCAGGTCCCACAGGTTCCCCGCGTCCATCTGGTCCTGAACCTTCGCCTGCTCGGCGAGGAGCTTCTCCATCTCGTCGTCGCTCATGGGCTCGGCGAAACGGGCGCTGATCTCATTCCAGCGCTTCACGACCTTCACCTTGTCGGCGACGCCGTCCTGGACGTTCTCGAGCACGGTCTTCTTCGGGTCGAGCTTCGGCTCCTGCTCGAGGAAGCCCACGGTGTGGCCCTTGCCCAGCCAGGCCTCGCCCAGGAACTCCTGGTCCTGGCCCGACATGATTCTCAGCAGCGAGCTCTTCCCGGCGCCATTGGCGCCCAGTACGCCGATCTTGGCGCCGTAATAGAACGACAGCCAGATGCCCTTCAGGATCTCGCGCTTGGGCGGCACGACCTTGCGCAGGTCCTTCATGACGTAGATGAACGGGCGTGACGGATCGGCTGCCATGGGGCGGTCTCTCTTCTAGTAAAGGGCGCGGGCCGGGGGTTCGGCGGCGGCCGCGGCGCGTGGGAGCGGCAGGGCAGGGGCGGAACCGGCGAAGGATGCCGCGCCCCGCGCCGATTTTCAAGCGCGGGGCGCGTGCCCCAAAACGCAGCGGGCGGCGCTCCCATTCCGGGTGGGAGACGCCGCCGCGCGATTCGCCCGGTCAGGCGAAGTACGGATGCCGCTCCGCTACACGACGCGCGCCTGCGGGCCTTGGCCGGGGCCGCGCTTGTGGAACAGCGCCCACAGGATGGCGCCCACGATCGCGAGCGGGAACAGCGGGAAGAACAGCACGCCGGCGCCGAGCAGCATGCCGAAGCCGCCGAGCATGCACGCCAGCAGGATGAACGGCAGCGCGATCATCAGGCCGATCGCGCGCAGGAACCAGCCGATGATCTTGAACGGGAGCCAGAGGAACCAGCCGGCGACACTGAACACCGAGATGAGCACGCCGACGACGATGAGCGTGGTGAACGCGAATGCCGCGAACACGATCAACTCGAACACTTCTTCGCCTCCGGAACAGGGGGCCCGGCGAAGCCGGGTCAGACGCGCCGGTCGAGAGATGTGGGGCCGTGCGCCGTCGTGGATTTGTACGCGAACCCACCGAGGGGTGTTGCAGGAAACCGGTAGCCTGCCGCGGCGGCCGGGGCCCGGTCGCAGCACTCGCAGGGCCCCGTGGGCGCTGCTAGAGTCGCAACCCCAACTCCAATGGGCACTTGACCGGAGGGTGCATGGCGGCGACCAGGATCACGGTGATGAACAACGGCTCCTTGAGGGTGGAGGGCGACTTCGAGCTGGTGGACCAGGACGGGAAGCCGTTCGGACTTGCCGGTAGGCAGAAGGTCTCGATCTGCCGCTGCGGCCAGTCCAGCCGGAAGCCGTTCTGTGACAGCACCCACAAGACCTGCGGTTTCGAATCGCAGGTGGTGGCGTTCGACCTGGAGCCTCCGCGTCCCGCCGCACCGCCGGCACCGAAGCCAACCCCGTGAGGTTCACGGCGCGCTCGCTGCTCCTCGGCGCGCTGGTCGTGGGAGCGACGGCGACGTGCGTGCGCCTTGGCTTCTGGCAGCTCGCGCGCATGCACGAGAAGCACGTCCTCCACACCGCGCAGCGCGCGCTGCTCGCGCGGGCGCCGCTCGAGCTCGAGCAGGCGCTGCCCGCCGCGCCGCCCGAGACGGGCTCTCGCGTGCGCCTGCGCGGCGTGTGGGACCTGACGACGCACGTCCTGCTCTCGGGGCGCACGCACATGGGCGCTGCGGGCGTCTCGCTCGTGAGCGCGGTGCAACTCGAGTCGGGCGAACGCGTCCTCGTCGAGCGCGGCTGGCTGCCCACGGCCGATGCGCGCATCGCGCACCCGGAGCTCTTCCCCGACTCGCTCGCCGATGAGACCGGCGTGGTACTGCGGCTCGCGCGCTCACCGCATCCAACGCCGTGGGCGGCGCTGCCGTCGGAGCGAGCGAGCGCACGCGTGTGGTCGGCTCGCGTGCTGGAGCCGGACTCCGCGGCGGCGCGATTCGCCGGCCCGCTCGCACACTGGATGGTGCGCGTGCTGCCCCCGGCGCGCGCGGGAAGCGCGCCGATCCCCGAGGATTATGTAGTGCCGGACGAGACCATGCACCTCTCGTACGCCATCCAATGGTTCGGCTTCGCGCTGATCATTTCATTGGGCTCGCTCGCGCTCGCCCTGCGTCGCGGACCGCAGAGGCGTTGAACGGCCGCACCCGGTGCGGGCCTGCGCTCGCCGGCCGGCGCGTGCCCGGCAAGCGCTGACGCAGGCCCCGCCCACCGCCCGCAGGCGTCGTTCACCGACGCCGGGGCGCCATTCGCCGAAACCCTCGAGACCAGGGGCCGGAACGTCCGTAACTTCCACTCGTGAGCGATGGCCCGCGGCAAGCGGGCGAGATGACCTGGAAACGGGGGTTCGGCGATGGGCGACAGGCACTACCGGAAACAGCGCGAGGCGCTCGTATGGGGCCTGATCCTCATCGCGCTCGGCGTGACGTTCATGCTCATGAACGCTGGCGTGTGGCCGAACGACACGCTCCGCCATTGGTGGCCGGTGCTCGTGGTCATCGCCGGGTTGGGTTCGCTCGGCAGCGCTCGCGGACCCAAGGGTGTGGGTAGTGCCGTGACCACCGCGGCGATGGGTGCGTGGCTGCTGGTGGCGACGAACGGCTGGCATGACCTCGGTTGGAGCCGGAGCTGGCCCCTGGTGTTCGTGGCCATGGGGCTGGGCACGCTCACCGAGGCGATCGTCGCGCAATTCTGGCGCGGCGCGGAGGAGGAAGGCCATGGTTGCTGAGCGGCAGGTGAGAGGCTGGCGCCGCTGGCGCGATGTCGGGTTCGTGGTGTGCACGGCGTGGCTCGTGGTGCAGAACCTGGCGCTGCTGACGCTGGTGGTGTGGGCGGGTCCGCATCGTGCGCTGGCCGCCGGCACGGCGCTGGCGCAGACCGCGCTCCACGTGGGCGGTCAGCTCGTGGTGCTGGCGCTGGCCACGGCCATGGCGCTCGCGCTCGCGGCCTGGCTGGTGCACGCTCCCGCCCCGCGTGGAGGCGCGAGGGTGGCGAATCGGGAGGTGGGCGATGAGTGGTGATCCGGGCGACGATCCCGGGCTGCCGCGCGGCGTCATGACCGAGCGGCCGGGGCCGCGACTCACGGGGCGGCTGGTGTTCGGCCTCGTGCTCGTGGCGTGCGGCCTGATGTGGACGCTCCAGAACCTGGGCGTGCCCGGCGTCGACGAGTTCCTGCGCTGGTGGCCCGCGGCGCTCGTGGTGTACGGGCTGGTGCGTCTCACCGGCCTGGACGGCACGCGGCGCGTGGCGAGCGGCGCGATCGTGACGCTGATCGGCGCCTGGCTGCTTGGGCGCGAGTTCGGGATCATCCACATCAGCATCTTCCGGCTGTGGCCCGTGTGGATGGTCGTCGTCGGCTCGGTGCTGGTGTGGCGCTCGATGCGCGGCCCCGGCATCGAACACGATTCGAGCGATCGCACCTCCTACCCGCGGCCGTTCGCGTTCATGGGTGGCAACGCGCGCAAGGTGGATTCTCAGGAGCTGGTGGGGCTCGAGGCCACGGCCGTGATGGGCGGCGTGGAAGCGGACCTGACCGGCGCGCGGGCCCGCGGCCGCGAGGTCGTGGCCGAGGTGTTCGCGTGGTGGGGCGGCATCGAGCTGATCGTGCCCGAGAACTGGCAGGTGGTCTCCGAGGTGACGCCGGTGATGGGCGGCGTCGAGGACTCCACGCGGTTCGCGGGCGGCGAATCCGCCGCGACGCTGGTCGTGCGCGGCCTCGTCGTGATGGGCGGCGTGGAGATCAAGAACGCAAAGGGCCGTCGTGGCGAGTTCCGGGGCGTGAAGGTGGGCATCAGCCACGTCGGCTCGCGCGGCCGCAAGGAGGTGCGTGTCGATCAGAGCGGGGTCACGATCGTGCGCGAGGACGCGCCGCCGCCGCCACCGCCGGTGAGCTGACCGCGTGCACCCGCTGCTGGCGCGGCCCGCGCGGCTGCTGCTCGTGGTCGCCATTGCGGCGCTGTTCGGCGTGCCGCTGGCGTGGATCCTCAAGCTGCTCGGGCCGCGGCCATGGGTCGCGGCGCTCGCGTTCGCGGTGCCGCTCCAGATCATCTCCGGCTTCATCGTGCTCTCGGCGTGGTGGGTGTGTCGTCGCCACCCGATCTCGGGCCCCGGAGCGTGGCGGGCGGTCGCGGTCCAGCTCGGCGCCGCGCTCCAGACCACGGCGATCCGCACCGCGCTCGGCACGTTCTGGGCGCTCGCGCTCGACCGCTGGCTCTACGCCGGGCTGTCGCGCGCCGACATGTATCGCGACCTCGCGGTCATGTTCGCGACCGGCATCCCGTTCTACCTGCTGAGCGCCGTCGGCCATTACCTGTTCCTCGCGTTCGAGGCCTCGCACGAAGCCGAGCGGCGCGTGCTGGAGACGCAGGTCGGCGCGCGCGAAGCCGAGCTGCGCGCGCTGCGTGCCCAGCTGAACCCGCACTTCCTGTTCAACAGCTTGAACTCGATCAACGCGCTCGTCGGCAGCGATCCCGAGGGCGCACGACGCATGTGCGAGGGCCTGGGCGACTTTCTCCGGCGCACGCTGGCGTTGGGCGCCAGGGACGAGGTCACGCTGGGAGAGGAGCTGGCGCTCGTGGAGCGCTACCTCGGCATCGAGCAGGTGCGCTTCGGCGACCGGCTGCGCGTGGAGCGCGCCGTGGACCCCGACGCGGCCATCTGCCGCGTGCCGCCGCTGCTCCTCCAGCCCCTGGTCGAGAACGCGATCAAGCACGGTATCCAGGATTGCGTGAACGGCGGCGTCATCCGCATCGAGGCGCAATGCACGGGCGGCGCGTTGCGCGTGGCGGTGGAGAACCCGGTGGATCCCGACGCGCCCGTTCGCCGCGGCGAAGGCGTGGGCCTGCAGAACGTGCGCCGCCGGCTCGAGGTGTTCGCTGCGCGCGAGTCGCAGCTCTCGGCATCGCGGACCGGCGAGACGTTCCGCGTGCTGCTCACGCTGCCCGCCGTGGTCGGCGCGTTGTCGGAGGCGCCCCGTGGCTGAGCGCGTGCGCGTGCTGCTCGTGGACGACGAGGCGCCGGCGCGCTCGCTGCTGCGCGAGTACCTGGGCGCCCACGAGGGCGTCGAGGTGATCGGCGAGAGTGCGAACGGCTTCGAGGCGGTGAAGGCCATCACCGAGCAGCGCCCCGATCTCGTGTTCCTCGACGTGCAGATGCCGAAGCTCGACGGCTTCGAAGTGCTGGAGCTGGTGGCGCCCGAGCCGGGCGCGCCGGCAGTGATCTTCTGCACGGCGTACGACGAGTACGCACTCCGGGCGTTCGAGGTGCACGCGGTGGACTACCTGCTGAAGCCATTCGGCCGCGAGCGGCTCGCGGAAGCACTCGGCCGCGCGCGCGAGCGGCTGACGCTGGCCGCGGCGCGCACGCAGGGCGCGGCGCCGGCCGCAAGCCCGGCCTCAGCCGCAGGCGCGCTGGCCGCCGCCGCGCGCGGCCAGGGACACTTCGCCGAGCGCCTCGTCGTGCGTGATGGCGCGCAGGTGCACGTCATCCCCGCCGAGCAGGTGGATTACGTCGAGGCGCAGGACGATTACGTCGCGATCCACGAGGGCGGCCGCTCGCACTTGAAGCACCAGACGCTCGCCGAGCTGGCCGAGGCGCTGGACCCCGAGCGCTTCGTGCGCATCCATCGCTCGTTCGTCGTCAACGTCGACCGCATCGCGCGCGTGGAGCTGCTCGCGAAGGACCAGCGCGTGGTCATCCTGCGCGATGGCCGACAGCTGCCGGTGAGTCGCAGCGGACACGACCGGCTGCGCGAGCAATGGTCGTGAGCCGCTCCCGGTCTCAGCGCGGTGGGATCGTGCCCGCGACGGGCCAGTGGGCGTGAGCGGCCTCATCAGGGTTTGAGGATCATCAACACGAACGCGGCGAACGGCAGCAGCAGCGCGACGGCACCCCACAGCTCCCAGCGCCGGGCGAGCGCGTCGTAGCGGGCGTGGTCGAACGCGCCCGATGTGAGGCCGGCGTGCGCGAGCGCGCGGAGCTGTTTCTGAAGCGGGGTCACGCGCAAAACGAACACCAGGCCCGAGACGATGAACAGTGCGAGCCCGCCCGCGATCCAGCGCGTGCGCAGGATCGGCAGGTGGCCGACGATCGCGGCGAGTACACCCGTGATCGCGATCGTGGCCGCGGCCGGATTCGTGAACCAGCGATCGCTGCGGAGGATGCCGTCCATCGCGTGGTGCAGCAGCCGCGGGTCGCGCGTGCGCGCGGCGTGGCGGTGCCAGAAGAGCCCGGTGGTGATGTTGCCGAGGAACATCACCACCGCGCCAACGTGCAACAGCTTGAGGACGAGGTACACGGGCGGCCTCCGGGTGCAGGGCGCTTACGGTGTGCGCACACTGCCAGCCGCGTGCCGCCCGCGCCACGGTCGCGCCGACGGGCCGCCGCGTTCAGCCGACGAACGGTCGAGGGCCGGGCGCCGTCGGTGCGTCTAGGCGAGCGGAGGCGTCACCTCGGCCGGCAGTCGGAGCCCGCCCGCTCCCGTGCGAACGGGCGCCAGCACGAGTCCTGCGAGCGCCATGGTCGCGGCGTTGATCGCCAGCGCCTGCGCGCGGAACGGCTGCATCCAGGGCAGCGCCCACGCGAGCCACAGCCCGCACCAGCTGATCACCGCGGCCAGCGCGCCGAGCGAGAGCTCGTGCAGCGGGCTGCGGCCGGGGCCGCCGCCCGTGGTGAATCGGGCGCGAAGCAACGTCAGCGCGGCGAACGGGATCACGAAGAAGACGCCGGAAATCACGCCATCCAGAGCCTCGCCCCAGCCCTGCGCGCGGTTCAGGTGGGCGGCCACCACGAACCCGAGCGTGGGTGCGGCGAATCCAAAGCAGCGGGCGAAATACGAACTCACGAGGGCGTCCTCTGCGGGCGGGTTGCAGGCCGACGGGGCGCCGGCCGATGAAGTAGTATAACCCCGTTCTCCGGAGGCCCTGTGCGCCTCCCCGACTGACCCGGTGGCCCTGTGCGCCGCCGCTCAACAGGAAAGGACGAGCCATGAACGCTCCCGCCCGCGACGCCTTCGGCGTCCGCCAGCCGCTCTCCACGCCCGCCGGCACCGTCCACGTCTACCGCCTGGACGCGCTCGCCCGGCAGCTCGGCGTCGACTTGGCGAAGCTCCCGTTCTCGATCCGCGTGCTGCTCGAAGCCGCGGTGCGCACGTGCGACGACTATCAAGTCACGCAGGACGACGTGAAGCGCCTAGCCGCCTGGCAGCCGAGCGGCGTCGAGCCGGTGGAGCTGCCGTTCAAGCCCGCGCGCGTCATCCTCCAGGACCTGACCGGCGTGCCGTGCGTCGTGGATCTCGCCGCGATGCGCGAGGCGGTGAAGCGCATGGGTGGCGACCCGAGGAAGATCAACCCGCTCGTGCCCGTCGACCTGGTGATCGACCACTCCGTCCAGGTCGACATGTTCGGCAACGGCATGGCGCTCGAGAAGAACGCCGAGATCGAGTTCCAACGCAACCGCGAGCGGTTCGAGTTCCTGCGCTGGGGGCAGAAGGCGTTCTCGAACTTCCGCGTCGTGCCTCCCGCCACCGGCATCGTCCACCAGGTGAATCTCGAATTCTTGGCATCGTGCACGCTGACGCGTGCACTGGCCGACGGCGTCACGGAAGCCTATCCCGATACGTTGGTCGGCACCGATTCGCACACGACGATGATCAACGGCCTGGGCGTCGTGGGCTGGGGCGTGGGCGGCATCGAGGCCGAGGCGGTGATGCTCGGCCAGCCGCTCTACATGCTCACGCCGCAGGTGGTGGGCTTCAAGCTCACCGGGCGCCTGCGCGACGGCGTCACCGCGACCGACCTCGTGCTCACCGTGACGCAGATGCTGCGCAAGCGCGGCGTGGTCGACAAGTTCGTGGAGTTCTACGGGCCCGGCCTGTCGGCGATGTCGCTGCCCGACCGCGCCACGATCGGCAACATGGCGCCCGAGTACGGCGCCACGATCGGCTTCTTCCCCGTGGACGACGAGACGCTTCGCTACCTCGAGCGCACGAACCGGCGCGATGCGGCCCGGCTCACCGAGGCCTACTACAAGGCGCAGGGCCTGTTTCGCACCGACGACACGCCGGAGCCGTCGTTCAGCGACACACTCGAGCTGGACCTGGGCACGGTGGAGGCGAGCCTCGCCGGCCCGAAGCGCCCGCAGGACCGCGTCGCGCTGCGCGACGTGAAGACCTCGTTCCGGAAGGGCCTCACCGCGCCGGTCAAGGAGCGCGGTTACGGGCTCGCCGAGGCCGACCTCGCCCGCACCGCGAAGGTGCAGTCGAACGGCCACGCCGACACGCTCGCGCACGGCGCGGTGGTGATCGCCGCGATCACGTCGTGCACGAACACGTCGAACCCGTCGGTGATGGTGGGCGCGGGCCTGCTCGCGCAGAAGGCGGTCGCGAAGGGCCTGAGCGTGAAGCCGTACGTGAAGACGAGCCTCGCGCCGGGTTCCAAGGTGGTCACGGACTACCTCAAGGCGTCGGGGACGCT
>DATNFC010000176.1:0-4524 GCA_035606545.1 Candidatus Methylomirabilota bacterium | reverse complement strand
TAGAAGCCCATGCGCTGCGCCAGCTCGACGTACTGCTCGAGATCGCGGCGCACCTTCTCCTCGAGCGCGCGCACGCTCTCGGTGCCCTTGAACTGGCCCGAGTCCACGAGGCCGACCGAGACGAACACCATGTTCTTGAAGTGGCGCGGGAACATGCGCTGCACGGTGAGCAGCGTGTGGATGCCGAGGCCGGCGTAGGACTCCACCAGCACCACCGCCGTGGGTCCGTCCGGCGCCAGCTCGGGCGCGCTCTCGCGCTCCGGCATCGGCAGGTCGGAGAGCACGTCATCGAGGCTCTTCAAGACGCCGCGCACGCGCTGGTAGTGCCCGCGCACCACCGTGCACAGCACGATGAACGCGCCGGTCACGGCCAGCGTCACCCAGCCGCCCTGGCCGAACTTGATCACCGAGGTGATGACGAGGATGCCCGCGGTCACGATCGTGCCGAGCGTGGCGAGCAGGAACCGCCGCCGCCAGTGCGCCTCCGTGCGCCGCACCGCCCACCAGTGGCGCACCATGCCCAACTGCGACAGCGTGAACGTGAGGAACACGTTGATCGAGTACATGACGACCAGCAGCTTCACCGCGCCGGCCGAGTAGACGAGCACGGCGATGGCGGCGAGACCCATCGTGATGATGCCGTTCTGGGTCACGAGCCGCTCGGAGAGGTGAGCGAAGCGCTTCGGCACCCACTGGTCCACGGCCATGGCGGCGAGCGTCGCCGGGCCGGCGACGAACCCGGTCTGCGCGGCCACGAACAGCAGCGCGCCCTCCGCGAGCAGCGTGAACACGACGAGGAACAGGCCGATCGGGAAGCCCAGCAGCGTCCAATCCTTCGTGAGCAGCGACCACAGCGAGGCGTTGAGCGTGCGCCCGGGCTCGTGCACGACACCGTTCAGGAGGTAGCAGAGCAGGATGCCGCCGGCGGTGAACGACAGCGACCACGCCATGTACGCCATCGTGCGCTTGCCGGTCTCGACGCGCGGCTCGCGCAGGATCGCGGTGCTGTTGGACACGGCCTCGATCCCGGTGAACGTGCCGCCGCCGAGCGAGAACGCCTTGAGGAACAGCGCCGCGACGCCGAGCTTGCCCAACTCGCCGGTGGCGTCGCGCGTGTCGTTGAGCGTGGCGCCCAGCAGCGGTCCGAACTGACCGACGTGGGTGAGGATGCCGTAGAGGATGAACGCGAAGTGGCTGATGACGAACGCGACGAAGATCGGCATCAGCACGCTCACCGATTCCTTGACGCCGCGCAGGTTCAGCGCCGTGAGCCCGCCGACCATCAGGATCTCGCACGGCACCTTGAGCGGATGGAACTCCAGCGGCAGGAACGAGAATATCGCCTCCACGCCGGAAGCGACCGAGATCGCGATCGTCAGCACGTAGTCCACGACCAGCGCTCCACCGGAGATCACGCCCGCCGTATTCCCGAGCAGCTTCGTCGCCACCAGGTAGCCGCCACCGCCGGTCGGGAACAACTCGATGATCTGGGTGTAGGAAGCGCTGATCAGGAACACGGTGAGCACCGTGGCGACCGTCAGGTACAGTGCCAGGTGCGTGTGCGTGCCGAGGGTGAGGAACGCTTCCTCGGGGCCGTAGGACGAGGACGACAGTCCGTCGGAACCGAGCCCCACCCAGGCGAAGAACGCGATCAGCGCGAGCTGGTGATGGATCCTCGGGTCGAAGAGGTTCTTGCGACCGCCGAGGATGAGGCCCCGCAATCGTTCGAGCACCGCGGCAGGTTAGGGAGTCGGCGCAGCTCTTTCAAGCACTCGGAGAACGCGATCGGTGGCGAGCATCCTGGTGTCGACGAGCGTGATCTTGATGCTCGCCGCGGCCACCGCCGCGGGTGATCGCGGCCCCGGCGTGGCGCCGGCGCTGCCCGCGAGACCGTTCTCGCATCCGGGCACCACGACGCTGTCGCCATTCACGTTGTTCGGCTGGGTGTCGCCGCCGGTCGCGTTCACATCCGCCGAGCGCTACGCCGAGCTGGCGAACGTCGGCTTCAACGCCACGGTGCTGGCGTGGGAGGACCCCGGCACGCCGGCTGAGAACGCGAAGCGGCTCGAGTACACGCGGCCGGTCGGCGTGCGCAACCTGCTGCTCGACCTCCGGCTCGACCAGGTGCACGAGGATCAGCCCGCCACGTACGCCCTGCTCGACACCATCGTCGCCGCCTACAAGGACGATTCGGCTTTCCTCGGCTACTACCTCGGCGACGAGCCACCGGCCGAGAGCTTTCCCCGGATCGCCGAGTGGTTCCGGCTGCTGCGCGGACACGATCCGCTCCACCCGGCCTGGAACAACCTGCTCGGACGCTTCGCGTTCACCACGCGCGCCGGGTGGATCACCTACCTGCGCGCATACGCGAGCCAGGTGCAACCCGCCGTGCTGTGCACCGACCACTATGACCACCTCGTGACCGGCGATCGCGGCGTGTTCATCGACAACGTCGCGGGCACGGCGCAGGTGGCGCGCGAGTATGGGTTGCCGTTCTGGGGCATCGTGCTCGTGATCAAGCACGGACCCTATCGCGAGGTGGACGACGGCCTGCTGCGCTGGCAGGTGGCACAGTGGCTCGCGTACGGCTCGCGCGGCATCGGCTACTTCACCTACTGGACGCCGGCGCCCGATCCGAACGAGAACTGGGGCGACGGCATGATCCTTCACGACACCGGCGAGCGGACGTGGCACTACGAACAGGTGCGCACGTTGAACCTGCGCGTGAAGCCCATGGGCGAGACGCTCGCGGGACTGGCGTGGCTCTCGACCGAGCACAGCGGCGGCACACCGATCGGCGGCACGGCGTTCGCGGCCGATTCGCTGGTCGCGAGCCTCGAAGGCCGCGCCACGCTGGGCACGTTCGCGGATGCCGCCGGGACGCCGTACCTGTTCGTGGCCAACCGCGACTCCGCCGCGGCGCAGACGATCGCGCTCGAGCTGAACGGCGAGCGGCGCGTCGATCGCTTCACGGATACCGGCGGATGGGAGAGCTGGCCGAGTGGGGCCACCCCGACCGGCCGCCGCGTGGAGCTCTCGCTCGCGCCGGGCGACTTCACGCTGCTCCGCGTCTCGGGTGGCTGTCCCGGGCTCACGTCGGGCGCGTGCGCCGCGACGCTCGACGGGGCGCCGAACCCGGGAAGCTCGAGTGTCCGCTTCGCCGCGACGCGCGTGCGCGGCGCTTCCACGCTCATGCTCGTGGACCTGAACGGGCGGCGGATCTGGGCGCGACCGCTCACGGGTGAGGCGCCGGTCGTGGTGTGGGACGGCCGCGCCGACGACGGCACGCGCGTCCGTCCCGGTTTCTACTGGGCCCGGCTCACCGACATGAACGGCTCGGTCGTAAGACGCGTAGCTTGGCTGGGTGGGAGGTGAAGCTCTGACGACGTCTCGCTATCGCCCCGCGGTCGCGATGCAGTGGCCATCCCTGAGCGCGGTCACGCGCGCCGTGATCGCGTGCGAGCGCTGCCCGCGGCTGCGCGCGCACTGCGAGCAGGTGGCGCACGAGAAGCGGCGCGCGTATCTCGACCAGGAGTACTGGGGCCGGCCCGTTCCCGGTTTCGGCGACCCGCGCGCGCGCCTCGTCATCGTCGGCCTGGCACCGGGTGCGCACGGCTCCAACCGCACCGGTCGCATGTTCACCGGCGACGCGAGCGGCGACTGGCTCTACGCGGCGCTCCATCGCGCGGGGTTCGCCTCGCAGGCGGAGAGCGTGTCGCGCGACGACGGCCTGCGCCTGCGCGACTGCTGGATCACGGCCGCCGGTCGCTGCGCGCCGCCCGGGAACAAGCCCACGCCCGCCGAGTTGGACCGCTGCCGGCCGTATCTCGCCGCCGAGCTGCGACTGCTCACGCGCACGCGCGTCGTGCTGGCGCTGGGTCGCATCGGCCACGAGGCGTGGCTTCGGGCGAGCGGCTGGTGGGAGAAGCTCCCCGCGCGCGAGCGGCCGCGCTTCGCGCACGGCGCGGAAGCGCGGCTCGCCGACGGCATCACGCTGCTCGCGAGCTTCCACCCGAGCCGGCAGAACACCCAGACCGGCAAGCTCACGCCCGCGATGTGGCGTGCGGTGTTCGCGCGCGCGAGGCAGTTCGTCGACGCCGGCTGACGCTTCTCGGGCGCCGTCCGGGATGCTAGCGTGCGCGGCTCTCAGGCGCGTTCTCTCAGCCGCGTTCTCTCAGCCGCGTTCTCTCAGCCGCACTTCCGCGAGAGGGATCTCAGTGGGCGAAGTGATGTCCGGGGGCCGCAGCGGCCCGCTCGACATGAACCGCTACCAGTGGACGGTGCTGCTCGCCGCCTGGTTGGGCTGGGGCTTCGACGTCTTCGACGGGTTGCTCTTCAACTACGTCGCGCCGAACTGCGTGCCGACGCTGCTACATCTGAAACTGGGCTCACCGGAAGCGAAGGCGGCCGCGCTGCACTGGACGGGCATGCTCACGTCGCTGCTCCTCGTGGGCTGGGCGGTCGGAGGCATCGCCTTTGGCCGCATCGCCGACCGCATCGGTCGCACGCGCACGCTGATCCTGA
>DATNFC010000175.1:0-5643 GCA_035606545.1 Candidatus Methylomirabilota bacterium | reverse complement strand
CGCGTACCGCCGCCCACGTCGATCGCGTGCTCCATCCACAAGTAGGCCTTCTTCCCGGTCACGCCGCTCGAGACCATGGCCGCGTGGCTGGTGCGATCGCGGTTCGCGACGATGTGACCGAAAGCGAACAGGTCGGTGAGGCTGTGCAGCCCGTTCGCCTCGTAGTGGAGCGCGTGGTTCCAGAAGCGCGGATCCGTCCGCGCCCGATCCACGTAGATCAACGCCAGCCGGTGCATGCCGACGTACCAGGCGATGGCGGCGCTCGAGAAGTGCCAGTCATTCGTGCCCGCGATGCGGATCATCTCGTCGCCCCACCACCCGGCGTCGTAGTACTGGTCGTCGGCGGCGGTGTTGCCCGAGGCGTTGCCGCAGGTTCCATAGGGTGGCCACAGACCGGACCCGACGTCGCGCAGGTACTCGTACATGCTCACGTCGGGAGGGCGCCAGCCGCAGTTGAGCGGCCCGAAGCAGTCCCAGCCCTCGTCGAAGTGGAGCCGCGCGTAGTTGGCGTCGGTCAGGTAGCAGTCGCCGGTCGCGCAGTAGACGGTGCGTCGATAGTCACCGTAGATGGAGACCAGCTCACCGATCGTGAATCCCACCGCCTGCCCGGTATTCAACCGCGTGCCGACCACGAGCGTGGTCTCGCGGAGGACCGAGTCCGGCGGGATCCAGAGCTTCTTGTTCCCCGCGAGCTGGGCGTAGCCGTACCAGTAGCTGTGGTCCTGGACCTTTTGCACGTCCTCGTTGTAGTCGCTCTGCTTGTTGCTCCTGAAGCCGCAGGCGAGGTACTTCGCGTCCATGTAGACCTTCTGCCGCGCGGCGAGCGTCGTGTCGTGGAAGCGGGTGGGGAACGGCAGCGCGATCGAGGGCGGCAGGCGCACCATCGACGCGCCCCAGTCGGCGATGAGCTTGTGCTCTTCGGAATCGTAGGCGCGCGCCGGGCTGGCCGCGGCCAGGAGGCCGACAGCGCAGGCGAGGAATGAGCGGCCGAGCGGCGGCATGAGCGGCCATCTCCGGGGTGGGGAGCCCGTCGGCGGAGCTGACCCGCCGGATCCGGAGCGGAACGAGCGCTTCGGCGCTCACCCCGCTGGTCGCAGAGGCTAGCCCCCGCGGCGAGCGACCTTCAACGACTAATATGGTGGGCAAAGCGGTTTGACCCCTGCGTCCGTGGTCCCTCATGCTTCCGCACCACCCGCTCGGCCTTCCCGGACCGCGACCTCCAGCATCCCGAGATCCGCAGCATGAGCCAGAACCGCTCCCAATCGTCGCGGCGTCGCCATCGCAAGTTCGTCGCCGACTACAGGGCGAAGCTGCTGGACGCCGTGCTCGAGCGGGAAGAACGCCCGAACGCTTCCTCGGCGGACGGCGACGGCGCGGCGCCGGCCGAGGCGCACGACTCGGCCGCCGCGAAAGCGGCCCGGAGCGCGCGCCGGCGGCGCCACCTGCGCGAGTACTTCCAGTGGCTAAAGCCCCACCGGGCCGCGGTCGTGGCATTCATCGCGCTGGCGATGGCGCGTGCGTGCCTGGAGATGATCGAACCGCTGTTCATGCGGTTCATCGTCGACAAGGTGCTCCTCAACCAGGTGCTCGACGCGGCGAAGAAGTTCTCGAGTCTCACGCTCACCGGGGCCGGGTTCCTCACGTTGATCGTGACCTCGAACCTGCTCAACGCGTTCAAAGAGAACCGGCAGCGGCTCCTCAACACGCGGCTGATGCTCGCGCTCCGGCGCACGCTGTTCCAGCGCATGCTCCACCTGCCGCTCGCGAAGCTCCACGACATGAAGACGGGCGGCATCCTGTCGCGGCTCACGGGCGATGTGGACACGACGACGGGTTTCCTGCAGATGGCGATCGTGTCGCCGGCGATCGCGCTGCTGCGCCTCGCGATCGCCGTCGGGATCCTGTTCGCGATCAACTGGCGGCTGGCGCTGACCGCGATGGCGATCATCCCCGGCATCATCGTGATCAGCTTCATCGCGTCGAAGCGGATCCGGCCCATCTACCGCTCGATCCGCAAGGACGTCGAGCGCATCGACGGGCGCGTGGGGGAGACGTTCTCGGGGATCCGCGTGGTGCGCGCGTTCCGGCGCGAGACGAGCGAGCTGCTCGAGTACATGCGCGGCCGCCACGCCGTGCTGCGGAAGGAGATGTTCGCGCAGCGGCGCGAGATGGCGATCTGGACGACGTGGGGCCTGATCATGGGCGCGATCAACGTCATCATCGTCTGGTACGGCGGGGTGCTCTTCCTGCGCAGTGCCGCGTCGATCGGCGACATCATGGCGTTCCAGTGGTACGTGTGGCTGCTGCTCGGGCCGGTGTGGAACATCGTGAACACGTTCTCCGAGCTGCAGCGGTCGCTGGCCGCGATGGAGCGGGTGTTCGAGGTGCTGGGGATGCCCGCGGACAAGCCGGATCGTCCCGGGGCGCGCCCGGCGCCGCAGAAGGTGCGCGAGCTGCGCTTCGAGAACGTCTGGTTCGAGTACCGCGACGACAAGCCGGTGGTGGAGGACTTCAGCGTCACCGTGCCGAGCGGCTCGGTGATCGCGCTCGTCGGCAGGAGCGGCGCCGGAAAGACCACGCTGACCGACCTCGTGGCGCGCTTCCAGGACCCGAGCCGGGGACGGATCCTGCTCAACGGCACCGACATCCGCGACTTCGAGTTGAAGACGTATCGAAGCCTGCTGGCGATCGTGCAGCAGGACGTGTTCCTGTTCGACGGCTCGGTGCGCGAGAACATCGCCTACGGATGCCACACGGCGAGCGACGCCGACGTCGAGGACGCCGCGAGGCGCGCGAACGCCCACGAGTTCATCGCGCGGCTGCCGGACCGCTACGACACGTTCATCGGCGAGCGCGGCGTGAAGCTCTCGGGCGGCCAGCAGCAGCGCCTCGCCATCGCGCGCGCGATCCTCAAGCGGCCGGAGATCCTGATTCTCGACGAGGCCACGAGCAACCTGGACACCGAGAGCGAGCAGTTGATCCAGGCGGCGATGGAGGGCCTGCTCGCCGGACGCACGACGTTCAGCATCGCGCACCGGCTGTCGACGGTGCACCGCGCGGACCTGATCCTGGTCATGGAGGATGGCCGGGTGATCGAGCGCGGCAAGCACGACGAGCTGATGGCGGCTCGCGGCAGCTACTACGAGATGGTGCAGCGCCAGTCGCAGTCCAAGGGCGAGCTGGACGAGCCGGTGCTGCGCTAGGCGCGAAGGCGGGTCCGTAGGGGGTTTCCCGTACGCCGGGAGACCCCCCATTACTTTCGCCGTCCGGGGCAGGGAAGGCTGATTCTCGGCCCCGATGCGGCCCGCGCGAACCACGTCACGCCAGCCTGAACACGGCGCGTGTCGCCCCAACGAAATCTTAATGGGTGCTATCAGGTTTTGCTTGCAAGGCCCAGTTCATACTCGGATTCTACTACTCGCAGTTCGTGTCGTGCCCTCGGCACCAACCCTCCGACGGCGAAGCACTCCCCAACTGTCGAGGGAATCATGCTGCCTTTCGCGCATCTCATCGCCTGCTCCGTCAACGGCATGCGGGCGGTCCGTCGCACCGGTTCACTCGCGGTCGCGGTCTCCGCGCTGATCCTCGTGCCCTCGATCGCCAGGGCACTGCCCTCGGGCTCGGTCGACATCACCCCCATCACGGTGACGCAGACCACGGGGGAGAAGCCGCAGTCCAAGGTGTGGAAGCACGCCGGCCGCTGGTGGTCGGTGCTGTGCAACTCGTCCGGGACGCAGTTGCGCCGGCTCGACACCAACACATGGACCAACGTCCTCCAGCTCTCGACGGCGACCGACGCGAAGGCGGACGTCAAGGTGGTCGCCGACACCGCGCACGTGCTGCTCTATCGCGGCACCGCGTCGCAGCTGGTCTCGGTGCAGTACGTCCCCGCCACGACCTCGTACGCGCTGTGGTCGGTGCGCACGAGCACGGTCAACATCACGCTCGACTCGGGCGTCGAGGTGGGCACGATCGACGTGGATTCGCAGGGGCGTATGTGGCTCGCCTCGGACGCCGCCACCACGGTGAACGTGCGCTGGGCCGATCGTCCGTACACCACCTGGAGTGCGCCCATCCAGCTCGCGTCCGGCATCACCACGGACGACATCGCGAGCGTGACTGCGTTCGGCGGGAACAAGATCGGGGTGTTGTGGTCGAACCAGACCACGGCACGCTACGGGTTCCGCACGCACACCGACGGAACGACGCCGACCACGTGGACGGCGGATGAGGTGCCGGCCTCGCAGAGCGCATTCACCTGCGCCAACGCGCTCGGCATGGCAGACGACCACCTGCACCTGGCCGCGGCATCGAACGGCACCGTGTACGCCGCCGTGAAGACCGGATGCGACGCCGCCATCGGCGAGGCGGTCATCCTGCTGCTCGTGAGGCGCCCCGCCGGCACCTGGGACAACGCCTACACCGTGGACACGGATGGCACTCGGCCGATCGTGCTCGTCAACGAAACGCTCAACCAGGTGAGCGTGCTCTACACCCAGGCGAACGGATTGAACCCGATCGTCTACAAGGATTCGCCCACCTCCGCGATCGCGTTCGGCTCCCGCCAGACGGTCATCTCGGGCGCATGGAACGACGTCACGAGCACGAAGCAGATCATCGGCAGCGATGCCGTGATCATGGCGTCGTCCACGACGCAGGCGACCGCGGTCTACCGCGGCAGCAGCCCGTCGTTCACGATCACGGCGTCGGCGGGCTCGGGCGGCTCGATCTCACCGTCGGGCTCGGTCTCCGTGCCCTCGGGTTCGAACCAGAGCTTCACGATCACGCCGAACGCCGGGTTCACCATCGCGAACGTGACCGTGGATGGGGTGGGGCAGGGCGCGATCAGCACGTTCACGTTCAACAACGTCACCGCGACCCACACCATCAGCGCCACGTTCCAGGCCGTCACGACGACGTTCACGATCAACGCATCGGCGGGCTCGGGCGGCTCGATCTCGCCCACGGGCGCGGTGACGGTCAACTCCGGGGCCAACCAGACGTTCACGATCACGCCGAACGCCGGCTTCCACGTTCAGAACGTGGTGGTGGACGGCAGCTCGGTGGGTGCGCAGACCTCGTTCACGTTCAACAACGTCACCGCGAACCACACGATCAGCGCCTCGTTCGCGATCAACACGTTCACGATCACGGCTACGGCGGGCGCGGGCGGCATCATCTCGCCGTCGGGTGGGGTGACGGTGAACTCCGGCGCGAACCAGCAGTTCACGATCTCTCCCGCCGCCGGCTTCCACATCTTTAGCGTGGTGGTGGACGGGGTCGCGCAGGCCGCCGCGACCACCTTCACGTTCAACAACGTGACCGCGAACCACACGATCCATGCCACGTTCGCGATCAACACGTTCACGATCACGGCTTCGGCCGGCTCGGGCGGCTCGATCTCGCCGTCGGGCGCGGTCACGGTGAACTCCGGCGCCAATCAGTCGTTCACGATCTCGCCGAGCTCCGGCTTCCACGTCGTGAACGTGCTCGTGGACGGAGCTTCGCAGGGTGCGGTGACGTCGTTCACGTTCAACAACGTGACCGCGAACCACACGATCAGCGCCACGTTCGCCGCGAACACGGTCACGTTCACGATCACGGCGTCGGCGGGCTCCGGCGGCTCGATCTCGCCGTCGGGCG
>DATNFC010000174.1:0-35911 GCA_035606545.1 Candidatus Methylomirabilota bacterium | reverse complement strand
CCAGCAACAGCACGAGGACGAGGACGAAGATCGAACGGCGCACGAGCATCGGGCCTCCTGGGAATGAAGCGGCGCGGAGCTGCTCCGCGGCAGGCTCACCCTAGGGGATGGGACAGGACCCGGGGCGCCCAGGGTTGGTTCGGCGCCTTCAGTGGATACTGAACTTGACCGGGATGCCCTGCCAGGTCGGCACGGGCTTCCCGTCAACGCTCGCCGGCTGGAAATGCCACTGCGTGACCGCCGCCACGGCGGCGGCGTTCAGCTCCGGGTGCCCCCGGATGACGAGCGTCGCCCCCACCGTCCCGTCCGCCCGCACGAGGGCCGCCACCATGACCGTGCCCTGGATGCCATGCTCCCTCGCAGCTTGCGGGTACACCGCGTACGCCCGGGTGACGGGCTGGGCCGGCGAATCCACGACCACGGAGTCGCCGTAGTGCGGCCAACCGGCGCGTTCCTCGGCCGGGACCGCGGTCGCGAGCGTTGGCGCCGGGAGCGGCGGCGGCACGGCCGACGTCATGTCGACATCCTTCGTCGGCGCGTGAGCGCGTGCCGGGTTCGGCCCGCCCGAGCTCGCGCCGTGCTGCGCACAGCCGGCCAAAGCCAGCACCAGGCATGGCAACGACAGCATCGACACCGTGACCGCCGAGGCTCGAGTCGTCCGCACGCGGCCAGCGTGCGCCTGCCCGGCTCCGGGAACAAGCCCGAAGCTACAGGTCGAGAAGCTTCCGCGTCTCCTGGTACGTGCG
Organism: Candidatus Methylomirabilota bacterium; assembly: GCA_035606545.1. Taxonomy (GTDB): domain Bacteria; phylum Eisenbacteria; class RBG-16-71-46; order RBG-16-71-46; family RBG-16-71-46; genus JAIOPA01. Next base: position 35,165 of record DATNFC010000174.1, on the reverse strand, counting down.
CAGCGCCGCACCGTCGAAGCAGGCGCAGGTCACGCGCTTGAGCTTCTCCGAGCGCTCGAGCGCGGCGCCGATCTCGCGCAGCGCGATCGTGGTCGCGCGCGGCAGCGGGAAGCTGAACGTGCCCGTGCTGATGGCGGGGAACGCCATCGTCGCCAGGTCGTGGCGCTCGCCGAGGGCCAACGCCGAGCGGTAGCACGCGGCGAGCAGCCGGTCTTCATCCTGCGTGCCGTTCATCCACACCGGGCCCACGGCGTGCACGACCCAGCGCGCCTTGAGCTTGAATCCGGGCGTGAGGCGCGACTCACCGGTCGGGCAGGGCGCCACCTCGCGGCACGCCTCGTTCAGCTCGGGCCCGGCCGCGCGATGGATCGCGCCGCACACGCCACCGCCGGGCACCAGCGCCACGTTCGCGGCGTTGACGATGGCGTCCACGTCGAGCGTGGTGATGTCGGCCTGGACGATCTGCAGCCGGTCACCGAGCGGCACGAGGGGCTCCGTGGGCCGCGAAGGCCGATGGGGTCAGGGAAGACAGGCGCCGCGTCCCGATACGGCGGATCCGGTGGATCGGGAATCGCGCGGCACCGTAGGCCGGGCGGGTCCGTGGGTCAACACGCGGCCGCGAAACGGAGCGGTTCCGGGGGCGGGGACCCGCGCACCGCAGGGCGAGTCGTGGCATCATCATGGCCAGCCCTCGATTGCAGCGCACCGGGGCCCGCTCTAGAGTCGAGTGCGACCGAGAAACTCCCAGACCGGGTCGCATCGGAGGTCCTTATGCGATTCCGCACGGTCGTCCCGTTCCTGAGCCTGCTCCTCGTCACCACCGCCGCGTCCGCGCGTGCAGAAGGCAGCTGGGCGCTCGGACTCTCCGCGGGTGCGTCCGTGAGCACGCGCCACGGCTCCGCGCTCGACGCGCGACTGCTCGCCAGGGTGAACCCCGCGCTCGGCATCGGCTTCGAGACCGGCGTCGCCTACATGAATGACGAATCGCACCAGCCGCCCGTCGTCACCATCCCGGTCGGGCTGGGAGGCGGCATCGGCACGACGCTCAACTCGCTCACCGACGGGATCACGCGCAACCGGGGCTACTACCTGGGCCCGGTCGTGAGGGTCGGCACGACGCTCTACGGCGTCGCGAGCGCCGGCAGGTACGAGCTGAGCGACAACGCCGGGGAGAAGATCGCGTCACGCTGGGGCGCGAGTTTCGGCGTCGGCCTCGCGGCCCGCGGCCGGTTCGCGCCGTCCGCCGAGCTGCGCTATCGCTGGGCCGGCGAAGAGGCGCGCAGCGCTTCCGCGTGGCTGGTCAGCCTGGGGCTCCATATCCAGTGACGTCCCGCGCACCGCTCACCGACACACACGGGCGCACCGTCCGTGACCTCCGACTCTCGGTCACGGACCGGTGCAACCTGCGCTGCGTCTACTGCATGCCCGCCGAGGGCATGCCGTGGCTCGCGAAGCAGGACCTGCTCACGTACGAGGAGTTGACGCGGTTCGCGCGCGTCTGCCTCGAGTGCGGCGTGCACGGCGTGCGCCTGACCGGAGGCGAGCCCACCGTTCGCGCCGACCTGCCGGTGCTGGTGCGCATGCTCCACGATCTCGACCCGGCGCTCGATCTGTCGCTGACCACGAACGGACTCAAGCTCAAGGAGATGTCGCCGGCGCTGCGAGACGCGGGGCTCAAGCGGGTGAACGTGTCGCTCGACACGCTGGTGCGCGAGCGCTTCCACCGCATCGCCCGCCGCGACCGCCTGTCCGAGGTGCTCGAGGGACTCGCGGCGGCGCGCGACGCCGGCTTCACGCCGATCAAGATCAACGCGGTGCTGATGCGCGGCGAGAACGACGACGAGATCGTGCCGCTCGCGCGCTGGGCCCGCGACGAGGGCTACGAGCTGCGCTTCATCGAGTGGATGCCGCTCGACTTCCAGCACTCGTGGGACCGCTCGCAGCTGGTCTCCGGTGCGGAGACGATCGCGCGCATCGCCGAGGTGTTTCCGCTCGATCCCGAGGACGGCTCGGAGGACCCGAGCGCGCCCGCGCGCACGTTCCGCTACCGCGACGGCGCGGGCCGCGTCGGTGTGATCGCGTCGGTGACACGGCCGTTCTGCGGCCACTGCGACCGCATCCGGCTCACGGCCGACGGTCAGGTGCGCACGTGCCTGTTCGCGCTCCGGGAGTACGACTTCCGCGGGACTCTGCGCGGCGGCGGCAGCGACGACGACATCGAGACGCTGCTGCGCGCGGCGGTGCTGCGCAAGCAGCCGGGGCACCTGATCTCGCAGCCGGGGTTCGTGCAACCCGAGCGCGGCATGAGCGCGATCGGCGGCTAGTCCCGCGCGGGACTGCTACTCGCCGTAGATCTTCTCGAGCAGCTCCACGAGCGAGCGTGCTTCGTGCTCGTTCAGCCGGTGCGAGAGAATCTGATTCAGGTGATGCACCTTGGGAAGCAGCTGCACGAGCAGCTCGCGCCCCTTCACGGTGATCCGTGCGAGCGACTGGCGATGGTCCAGGTCGCCCTTCTCGCGTTCGACGAGTCCCATGCGCACGAGCCGATCGAGCATGCGCGTGAGATCCGGCGCGCGTCGCACCATGCGCCGCGCGATCTCGCCGCGCGGATGCGCTCCCGGGTAGACACCGTTCAAGATGCGAAGCACGTTGTATTGCGGCACCGTCATCCCGGTGCCTTCGAACGCGCTGTCCAGCATCTCTTCGACGGAAGCGGTGGCCAGCAACAGGGCCAGTAGCGCCTCGTGGTGCGGACCATCGAAGCGTGTTTGAAGCAGTCGGCGACCGAGGACTTCCCCCATGCGGCGGATGATGGGGCAGGGCGACGTGAGTTTCAACGCGATTAGGTCAGCAGCGGCACCGACACACCGAGCATTCAATTGCATGGGGTTATCCACAACCGGGACGTGGACAACTGAGAGTGCCGGGTCGGGCGAGCAGCTCGCCTCGGGTCAGAAACGCGTCCAACGCCGGATGCTGGAGGCAGATGCGCTCTGCCGACGTGGATAGGCGAGCAAGATTGTGTCACCACGCACAAGCTCCAGCGGGCGCCGGCCGCGAAATGTTTTTTCGCCGGCACGCTGGTGAGGCCGCCGGCGCCCGCTCAGGCGATGCGCGCGGGCGGAGCCGACACGGTGGGGCGCGCGCCGAGGAACATGACTTCCTCCTCCATCTCGACCCCGAACTTCGCGCGCACGCGCGCCTTCATCACCTCGGCGAGCGTGAGCACGTCGGTCGCGGTGGCACGACCGACGTTGACGAGGATGTTCGCGTGCTTGGGGAACACCATCGCGTCGCCGACGCGGAGCCCGCGGCATTCGCACGCGTCGAGCAGCGCGCCGGCGGCCACGCGGTGCGTGCCCGGCGAGTGCGGCAGGCCGGGGACCTGGAAGCCCGGTGGCAGGTTCTTGAAGTAGGACCCCGCCGTGGGCTCGATCCGCCACTGCGGGTGCTTGACGCGCCGGATCTCGAGCTTCTCCTCGATCTCGGCCGAGATGGCCTCGCGCTCGCCGTCCTCGAGCCGCAGCACGCAGGAGATGAGCGCGCGTGGCTCGCGCTTGAGCCGCGAGTCGCGATAGGCGAACTCGAACCACGACGCCGGCAGCGTCTGTGGGTGCGTGCCCTCGAGCGTGCACACCGTGCACTCGAGCGTGCGCGAGCCGATGTCCTGTCCGTAGCAGCCCGCGTTGCCGTAGATCGCGCCGCCGACCGAGCCGGGGATGCCGGCCGCGTAGGCCAGTCCCGCGAGCCCGCGGTCGCGGCAGAACTGGATGAACGTCAGGTAGTCGGCGCCGCAGCCCACGCGTGCGGTGGTGCCCTCGAACTCCATGTCGTCGATGGCGTTCTTCACCACCAGGCCGCGGAAGCCCTCGTCGGAGACGAGCAGGTTGCTGCCGCCGCCGAGCAGGAAGCTGGGAAGCGTGAGCTCGGTCGCGGTGCGCAGCGCCTTCACGAGCTGGTCTTCCGTTCGCGCCGCGAGGAACCAGTCTGCAGGGCCGCCGATGCGGAACGTCGTGTGGTGGGCCAACGGCTCCTGCTCGCGCAGGCCGTCCCCGATGGCCGCTCTCAGCCGGTCGCCGATCCCTGGTGTCCGGAATCCCATGGGGGCGCAGATTGCCCTGTCGCGCGTGCACGGGTCAATCTAAGGTTGAACCCGGACGCGGGAACCGGTCATCGAAGACCGAGGTCGCGCGCCGCAACCGTCCACCCCATGTTCACGCGAGGGACCCGCATGAAGATCGAGATCCGCTACTGCGGGCAGTGAAACTATCTGCCCCGGGCCTCCAGGTTGGCGGCCGAGATCAAGCAGCATCGCGGCGTGGACTCGAAGCTCACGCTGGGCGGCGGCGGTGAGTTCGAAGTGACCGTCGACGACCGCCTCGTGTTCTCGAAGCGGAAGGAGCGCCGCTTCCCCGAGCTGGACGAGATCCTGTCCCAGCTCCCGGCGTAGCGCTCGCGCCGCGTCCGCGTTGCCGCCGCGTCAGCGCGCGGGCCGTTCGAGCCTGAGCGCGAACCGGCGCTCGCCCAGGTTCTCGAACACGATCGCGTCACCGGGTGCGAGCGCGCGCTCGCGGCACCAACGCATCATCCCCGGCTGTTTCGGCGAGCGCGGGCGGAAGACCCACGAGCCATACTGGATGTCGGTCTCGAACGACCAACCCAGGTCGGTCTCGATCGTGAGCGGTTTCACTGCGTACGGGCGTGGCGCATCAGCAGCCCCGCGCGGGCCGATCGCGTCGGGCGGGAAGAACTCGAGGATGTCCCAGAGCGGGACGTTCCGCTGCGTGAATGTCCACGCGTCCTCGGGTGTGCGCACCTCGATTCGCGCGGAGCTCCCGGTGATCAAGGCCGCGGCGGTGCGGCGTCCGAGATGCCGCCCAGCTCGCGGTGGAAGAACTCGAGCGCGCGACCGTAGACCTGCCGCACCTGCTCCGGCGCGGACACGATGTGCGTCTGGCCCGGGAGAGGCAGGAACGTCCACGAGCGGTTCGCGCGGTTCAGCGCATCGGCGAGCTTCAGGCTGTTGACGAAGTACACGTTGTCGTCGGCCGTGCCGTGAATCACGAGCAGCGGCCGCGACAGCGTGGACGCCTTGAGCAGCACCGAGCTGCGCGTGTACGCGGCCGAGTCGAGCGGCGGCACGCCGAGGTAGCGCTCGGTGTAGAACGTGTCGTAGTCGTGCCAGTCCACGACCGGCGCGCCGGCGACGCTGGCGCGATAGGTCTCGGGCGCGTGCAGCACGGCCTCGGCCGCGTAGAAGCCGCCGAACGACCAGCCGAACGCGCCGACGCGCGCCGCGTCCATCTCTGGATAGCGCGCGCACAGGTCCTTGAGCGCGCGCTTGTGGTCCGTGAGCGCCGGGCCGATGAAGTCGCCGCGGATCGCGCGCTCGAACGACCGGCCGCGGCCCGGCGTGCCGTGCCCGTCCACGGTGAGCACGATGAACCCCTGATCGGCGAGCCACTGCTCGAGCAGGTAGCGACGGCTGCTGTGCAGAACGCGCTGGCTGTGCGGGCCGGCGTAGGCCCAGTCGATGACCGGATACCGCGTGCCGGTGCGGAAATCGCGCGGCCGCACGATGAACGCACGCAGGGAATCGGGCCCCACGCGCGTCCACTCGACCTGCGGCTCGACGCCGGGGTCCTCGGCCACGGACTTCAGCTCGCCACGCGCCTCGCCCTCCGCGCTCTCGACGAACCAGCGCGTGGCGCCGCGCTCGGGTGCGAGCCAGCGCACGCGAGTGCCGCCGTCGGGCGCGATGACGGCGTCCTCGATCCCGGCGTCCGGGCTCGCGCGCTTCGCCTTCCACGGCTTCTTGAGATCGATGCTCCACAGGTGCGTCTCGGTGGGCTCGTCGCTCGCCAGCACCCACGAGCGCGTGCCCAGCGCGTCAATGCCGAGAAGCTTGCGAATACGCAGCCCCGCCGGCGTGAGCCGCCGGCTGGTGGCGTCGGCCTGCTGCAGCTCGAGCGCCGGACCGGTGTCGTCGTGCTCGCTGATCCACAGGAACGTCTTGCCGTCGGGTAGCCACAACGGCGCGCCGTCCGGAAGATTGATCCACTTGTCATCGTGCTCGCCGAGGAGCGGCGCGGTCTTGCCCGTGGCGGGGTCCACGCTCAGCATCGACGCCTGCTGCTGCTTCCGGTCCATCACGTAGATCGCGAGCGGCCCATGCTCGGCCCAGTGCACGCGGCAGAGGTAGGGCAATGCCTTCCGGTCCCAGTCCACGGCCACCGGCGTTCCGCCGTCGACCGGGTAGATCGCGAGCCGCACGTCGGCGTTCACCATGCCGGGCCGCGGATAGGGATTCTCCTCGGGCGCTTTCGTGGGATTCGAGGGATCCATGATGCGCAGCTTCTCGAGCGCGCTCGCGTCGGTGCGCTGCACGAGCAGAAAGCGCGAATCGGGCGACCACCAGTAGCCCTCGAAGCGGTCCATCTCCTCCTGCGCGACGAACTCGGGCAGGCCGTAGGTGACCCCGGCGCTCTCGGGCCTGGCGATCACACGCTCCGCGTTCGCGCCGTGATCGAGTACGCGCATCTCGCCGTCGCGCACGAGCGCGAGCCGCGTGCCGTCGGGCGAGAGCCGGGCGTCGTCTGCGGGCGCCAGCGCGGGCTCGCCCGCGCGCGCGGCCGCGAGCTCGCGCGCCTGTCCGCTCGTGCGGTCGACCATGAACAGCCGGCCCGAGTACGGGATCAGGATCATCCTGCCGTCGCGCGAGAGCTGGAACGAGGACAGGCCGCGCGCCGTGAGCCGCAACCGCTCGCGCCGCGCCTTCTCCTCGGGCGACAGCGTCTCCTCGCCGCCGCCCAGGAGCTTCGCGCCGGTCACGAGCTCGCGCTCGGTGTGCGAGTTGACGTCGTACGTCCACAGCGTCTGCACGCGGTCGCGCGGGCCCGAGCGCAGGAACAGCACCTGGTCGCCACCGCGCGGGATCGCGATCGCGGTCGGCTGGCCCGAGCGGAAGCCGCGGGTGAGCGCGTAGCGGTCGAGGAAGTCGGAGGCCGCGGCGGCGTGTACGATCGGTGCCGCGAGTGTGACGAATAGTGCGAACACCGAAGCGTGCAGGCGTGGGGCGCGCATGACCGGCGAGTCTACACCTTCGCGCACGCTCACCCCGCCAGGTCCCCTGTCTCGCGCGAGACTTTCGGCCGAGCACGCTTCAGGATCTCCCCCAATGGCGCGTAGAGTTCTCCCCCGAGGCGGCCGACGGGCGCCAGCCTGGCCGGGTCCACGCGGCCGTCCACCATGACGTCGTCACGGACGCGCGCCAGGATCACCTCGCCCACGACGAGGAAGCTGTTGCCCAGCTTCACTTCGGAGTAGAGCTGGCACTCGAGCTGGAGCGGCGACTCGGCCACGTACGGCGGACGCACGCGCTCGCTGGGCATGGGCGTGAGCCCCGAGGCATCGAACTCGCTGGTCCCGCGCGGCCACTCCCCCGCCGTGCGCACCATGGCGTCGAGCAGCGGCTCGCTCACCACGTTGACCACGAGCTCACGGGTCTCACGGACGTTCCGCAGCGTGTCCTTGGGGTCGTCGGCGCGGTCGGTGATCGCGATCGCCACCAGCGGGGGCTCGCTCGCGACCGCGTTGAAGTACGAGAACGGCGCCAGGTTCGCGACGCCCGCGGCACTCATCGTGGACACGAACGCGATCGGCCGCGGCACCACGGCCGAGATGATGAACCGGTACACGTCGCGGCTGGCCATCGTGCGTGGGTCGAGGATCATGGTCGGACTCTATGTGAGGGTCACGGCGACGGGAATCCGGGTCGTATTCGCCACGGTAGCGGCGCAGCCGGCGCTCGTCACGCGGGGCTCGACTCGCGGGCGGTCCGTTCCTAGACTTCACCCCCATGCTCGGCACCGCGCGCTCGCAGCGGCGACCCTCCTGGCATCGCGTCCTCCCCGTGATCGCACTCGCCGCGTGCGCCGGGTTCGCGCATGCCGCGTCCGTCCGTGGCACGTTCGTCGGCGGCAGACCGGTGGCGCCGCTCGAGGGTGTCGAGGTGGTGTTGCGACGCGCGGCGGACTCGACCGTGGTGGCACACACGACGACCGGCACCCACGGCCAATTCCGCGTCGACAGCCTGCGCTTCGACCGTTACCTGCTGCGCGCGTCGCTCCTCGGCTACCAGCCGTGGCTGCGCGCAGAAGTCGTACTGAGCGAGAGCGCGCCGGACCTCGATCTCGGCCGCAACGAGCTCGCGGTGTCGCCGATCGCGGTGAAGGGCGTGGACGTGAAGACCGAGCGCGCGACCGCGATCATCGCGCCGGATCGGAACATCTACCTCACGAAGGACATCCCCTCGGCGACCACCGGCAACGCCACCGACGTGCTGCGCGCGGTGCCCGAGCTGGACGTGGACATCGACGGCCACGTCAGCATCCGCGGCAGCACCAGCGTGACGATCCAGATCAACGGCCGCGTCTCGCCGATGAAGGGCGACGACCTCGTCAACTACCTGCGCCAGATGAGCGGCAGCCGGATCGAGAAGGTCGAGGTGGTCGCGAACCCGTCCGCCAAGTACGACCCCGAGGGCATGGCGGGGATCGTGAACATCGTCTTGAAGGACAAGGCGGACATGGGACTGAGCGGCAGCTTCAACGTGGCAATCGGTGGCCGCTACAGCAGCCCGGGCGCTCGCATCGCGTACCAGAAGGGGCCGCTCACCGCGTCCGGCGGCGTCTCGGGGTCGCTGAACCGGTTCACGTACGGCTCCAGCGTGTTCCGCCAGAGCTACCTCACCGCACCGCCCAGCTCGTACGCGTCGGTCTCGAACGCCACGTTCAAGGGCCTGTTCGCGAACGCGGATGCCTCATTCGACTACACCCTCACCAAGAAGGCGACGGTCTACGGCACGATCAACGGGTTCCTGGGCTCGAACGACTCGCACCAGCAGACGGGCTACTCGCTGAACGATTCCACGCAGGCGCAGACCAACGCCTACTACCGCGCGGACGACGGCGACTGGAGCGGGCACACGCCGACGCTCACGCTGGGTCTCCAGCACGTGATCCAGGCCGGGAAGAACGAGCGCACGATCGAGCTGCTCCAGAGCGGCTCGATCGGGGACAACCACAACCACGTCGTGCGCGAGACCGTGGTGCCGGTGGCGGTCGACGACCAGCTCACGCGGCTCGCCGGTGACAACGACTACCGCGAGCGCTCGCTGCAGATCGACGACACGCACCCGCTCGGGAAGAAGGCCAAGCTCGAGCTGGGCTACAAGGGCATGGAGCGCATCACCACGAACTCGAGCGACCTGCTCGTCGTGGGCGGGCCCGCGAGTACTCCGGCCACGGATGACATGGCGTACCAGGACCGTGAGCGCTTCCATTCGGGCTACCTCACGCTCGGATCGGTGTTCGGGCCGGTCTCGGTGCAGTTGGGCGCGCGGGGCGAGCTGGCGGACCGCGAATTCGACTCGCGCTCGACCGGCGTGCGTTACGACCACGACTACCAGTCCCTGTTCCCGAGCGCGAACGTGGCCTGGGACTTCAAGAAAGGCCGCACGCTGCGGTTCACGTACTCGAAGCGCATCGAACGGCCGTCGTCGTATCTCCTGAACCCGGACGTGCTGTCCACGGACTCGCTCAACCGCTTCGTCGGCAATCCCTACCTGGGACCGAAGTTCACACACTCGTATTCCGTCGACGCGAGCTGGACCGGCTCCGCCGGCCTGATCCGGCTGTCGCCCTACTTCCGCGACACGTACGACAACTGGGACTTCGTCTCGCAGGTGGACGCGAACGGCGCCTCGCTCGGGACCTGGCTCAACGCGTCGTCGGTGCGCGTCCTCGGGGTGAGCCTCACCGCGTCGCTGCGCCAGCAGGGAAAGCTCGGCGGCACGATGAGCGTGGGCGTCTCGCGCGACCACCACGACGCCAGCAACGTCTCCGCGGGATACCTGCACGATGTCGTGGGCTGGTCGGCGAACGGCAATGTCACGTACAGGCTCAAGAAGACCGTCGACCTCCAGGGCTACCTGCGCTACAGCCCCAGGCGCGCGCTCGCCCAGGGGTTCGCCTCGGCGTACGTGGGCTCGACGCTCGGCATGCGCTGGAAGCCGAACGACCGGGTCTCGGGCGGGCTCACGATCAACGACCCGTTCAACCTCGCCCACTACTCGAGCCTGACGGGCGACGCGACGTACGCGCAGTCCCTGCGCCAGAACAACAACATGCGCGGCGTGTCGGCGTCCCTGTCGTGGTCGTGGGGCGGCAAGCCGCCGGAGCAGAAGCAGCGCAGGCAGTCGAGCGACCAGCCGCAGCAGGAGGGCACGCCGGGACCGTAGGCCCCGGCGCCCTACTCACTCCACGTGGGCGATCCCGGCCACGACGGAAACTACGACACCTCGACGCGACGCCCGCTGCAGCGACCTGTCCAAGCACGAACGCCGAAGCCCCCGCACCGGTCGCCGGCGCGGGGGCTTCGGTTTGTTCGGATGCGCCTACTTCTTCGGTGGCGCCTGCTGCGGCTGCTGCTGGGGCGGCGCCATGTTCTGCGACCGCGGGCCGAAGCCGGGCCGCGCCACGCCGTGATGGCAATCGCTGCAGCCGACGCCGGGATGCTCGCTCTTGATGTTCTTGATCGCGGGCAGCAGCTCGTCGTTGATCTTGCCCACCATCGCCATCATGTCGCGCGTGATCTGCTTCGTGTTCTTGTCCTCGTCGGCCCAGTGCCCGAGCACGTGACAGTGATTGCAGCGCACGCCGAGCGAGCGGCCGAAGCCGCGGTTCATCGTCATCAGCACCTGCTCGGCCGTGCGACCCTTGATGACCTTCAGGTTCTTGAACACGCTCTCGGCCGGCATCGACGCGCGCGGACCGAGATCGGCGAGCAGCACCTTCACGAGGCTGTCGCGCTCGCTCACGAACGAGTCGATCGGCGCGGCCATCATGCCCGGCCCGCCCGGCCGGCCGCCCGGCGGAGGACCGCCACCCGGAGGCGGACCGCCGCCCGGTGGCTGCGCCTGGATGCTGGCGATGAAAACGACGCTGGTGAGGACGAACAGTACGGTCGCGACCAGACCGACCAGGATCCTGCGCATGACTCCTCCTCGTTGCGGCCCCATGCCGCGAGAGCGCGCACCCTGCCTCGACACAAGGAGGCGCGCCACAAACGCGCTGACGAAGGCGGGAGAATCCTCTACGAACGCACTTCGCTCAACCTGCTATATTCGCCCGCCCTTTTTCCCCTGAGGTCGACCGAATGCTCCGAGCCGGAATCGTCGGGCTGCCCAACGTGGGCAAGTCCACGTTGTTCAACGCCGTGACCCGCACCCGCAAGGCGGAGGCAGCGAATTACCCGTTCTGCACCATCGACCCCAACATCGGCATGGTCACCGTGCCCGACGCCAGGCTCGAGGAGCTGCGGCGGATCGCGAAGACGGACGTCGTCATCCCCGCGGCGATCGAGTTCGTGGACATCGCCGGGCTGGTGAAGGGCGCGAGCCAGGGTGAGGGGCTGGGCAACAAGTTCCTCACCCACATCCGCGAGGTGGACGCGATCGTCCAGGTGGTGCGCTGCTTCGAGGATGCCGACATCCATCACGTCTCGGGCTCGGTCGACCCGGTGCGCGACATCGAGGTGATCAACACCGAGCTGATGCTCGCGGACTTGGAGACCGTGCAGCGCCGGCGCGAGCGCGCACAGAAGGACGTGAAGCGCGGCGACAAGGCGTCCGCCGCCGAAGAGGCCGTGCTGGTGAAGCTCGAGGCGGCGTTGGCCGCCGGCAAGCCGGCCATGGTCGTGGACCTCACCCCCGAGGAACGCGCAATCGCCGCCACGTTCTTCCTGCTCTCCGACAAGAAGACGATCTTCGCCTGCAACGTCCGCGAGGAGGATCTCGCGAACGCGCACTCGAACCCGTACGTGAAGCAGGTGGACGAGTACGTCGGCACGCACCTCGGCTGCGAGGAGGTGGTGATCAGCGCGCAGATCGAAAGCGATCTCGTGGACCTCACCGACGCCGAAGCAACGGAGTTCCTCGAGCACCTGGGCGTCAAGGAGAGCGGCATCGGCGCCCTGATCCGCGCCACCTACCACCTGCTCGGCCTGCGCACGTTTTTCACCGCAGGCGAGAAGGAAGTGCGCGCGTGGACGATCCACGCCGGCGACCTCGCGCCCGCCGCCGCCGGCGTCATCCACAGCGACTTCGAGCGCGGCTTCATCAAGGCCGAGACCGTGGCGCACGACGACCTCGTCCGCTGCGGCTCGATCGCCGCCGCGCGCGCCGCAGGGGTCTACCGGATGGAGGGCAGGGAGTACCTCGTGCAGGACGGCGACGTGATGCTGTTCAAGTTCGCCGTGTAGGGCGGTCACTCGGGCGAAAACGCCCCGCGATCGATCTCGGTGACGGGGGCCATCACCGAGTCGGTGCCGGCCTGCTCGTAGCTCAGCAGGACCACCCCGCTGGAATGTGGCCTGGTCGACCAGCGGTAATCGACCTGGGGATAGGCTCGCTCGCGGACGCGAGGCAGCGCGCGGGCGAGCGTCTCGGTGATGAGCGCGCTTCCCTCGCCTTCGTGTGAGCGAAACAACCACACGCGCTGTCGTCCGGCGATCCGGCGCTGCAACTCCGCGACGTCGGCCCGGTCGATCGTCAGATGCCCTTCCGGAAACGGGACCACGTCGAGATCACGCCGGCGCAGGTAGTAGTCGACCGCGTTCGGCTTGCAGAAGCCGGCATGTACGAGGACGAGATCGCCGGGCGCGGCCCGTGTCTCGAGCTCGGAAACCGCCTCGCGCCAGCGCTCCTTGTGGGGCTCGCGATAGTAGGAGAGCAATGGCTGCGCGGTGCCGAGCAAGAGGAGAACCGTGCATGCCGAGCGCCACACCGGTTTGCGGAGCGTGCTCACGCCTCGCATCACGACGATGAAGAGGGCCGGCAGCGCCGCAAGCGTCACGCGCGTGAGGAATATGGGCGCGAAGACGTAGCTGGCGATGAACGGCAGCGCCACGGGCAGGACGAGCCACGGCACGAGGACGAGCGCCGGCGCGGGCCAGGCGTTGTTCCGGTCCTCGTCCCGCGTTCGGATGACGACCCCCGCCAGGGTCGCGATCGCGAGCGCGCCCAGCATCCATGGCGTCCCGGCGTAGTCGAGCAGCGTGCCGCCCAGCGTCCGCAGCGTTGGCGCCAGGACCCAGAAGCCCTTGCTTACCCCGCTCATCTGCCGCGCGAGGACCGAAACCCACGGCAGGTACAAGGTGATCGTCACGGCTTGAAGGAAAACCCAGTCGCGCGCGAGATGTGGGCGCGGTGCGGGCGCGCGAACAATGGCGATGCCGAACGTGGTCCACTGCGCAGCCAACACGAACCAGGCGGTGTTGTGCGTGTAGAGCAGGGCGCCCGTCGCCAGCACGCATCCGATTCCGTCGCCCGAGCCGCGCCGATCGAGCCAGCGCAGGAAGAAGAAGTACGAGGCGAGCGCCATGCACATGTAGAGCGAGTACGAGGTCGCGTCCTGGGCGTAGTGGACCGCGAGCGGCGACACCGCCAGCAGGCTCGCCGCGCCGAGGCCGACGAACGCTCCGCTCAGCCGCGTGCCGATCCACGCGAGCAGCAGCACGGAGACCGTACCCGCGAGCGCCGAGAGCAGCCGCGCCGCGCCCTCCGAGCGGCCGATGAGCGAGATCACGACGTGCAGGAGCGAGCGGAACAGCGGCGGATGAACATCGGCCGCCGTGGCCGCGACCGTCTGCCGGAGGGACAACGACGCCATGCGAACCGCGACGCCCTCGTCGAGCCACAGGCTCTCGCGACCAAGCTGGAACAACCGCAGCGCCAGTGGGACGGCGACCACGGCGATCAGGATGGCGCGCGGCTTCAAGCGCAGCCGCCTCGCGGTATCCGCAGCAGCGAGCGCCTCAACGCTCGCGCGGAGAGCACGCGGAGGCGCGAGCGGCGTCGCGTCGGCGTGGCGCGCGGCTGCGTCAGCCCTTCGCCTCCCACAGCTTCGCGAGGTTCACGATCATGCGCGACGCCAGCTCCATGTCCTGCGCACTCACCCACTCGAGCCGCGAGTGGAAGCGGTGCTGGCCGGAGAACAGGTTCGGTGTCGGCAGGCCCATCTCGGTGAGGATCGAGCCGTCGGTGCCGCCGCGGATGCTGGTCTCGGTCGGCGTCATGCCCAGCTCGCGAATCGCTTCGCGGGCCAGCTCGAGGATCTGCGGGTGCTTCGCGACCTCGTCGCGCATGTTGCGATAGGACTCCTGCACCTCGAACACCGCGCTCGCACCCGGCCAGTCCTTCACCGTGTCGATCGCGAGCTTTTTCAGGAAGTCCTCCTTCACCGCCAGCTGCGACGTCTCGAAGTCGCGGATGATGAAATGGACCTTCGTCCGGTCGACGCTCGCGGTGATGTCGTTCGGGTGGACGAACCCTTCCTTGTCCTTCGTCCGCTCCGGCGACAGCGTGTTCTTGGGCAGGCGGCCGATGAAGTCCGCCGCAACCTTGACCGCGTTCACCATCACTCCGGTCGCGAACCCCGGGTGCGTGTTCCGGCCCTGGAACGTGACCGTCATCGAGTCGGCGCTGAACGTCTCGGCCTCGAGCGTGCCGAGGCCGGCGCCATCGAGCGTGTACGCGTAGCGCGCGCCGAAGCGCGCGATGTCGAACTTGCGCACGCCGCGGCCGATCTCCTCGTCCGGCGTGAACGCGATGCGCAGCGTCCCGTGCGGAATGCTCGGATTCCGCACCAGGTGCTCGACCGCGCCCATGACGACCGCCACCCCCGCCTTGTCGTCGGCGCCAAGCAACGTGTCACCCGAGGCGGTGACGATGTCCTCACCGCGCTTGCCCGCGAGGTCGGCATCTTCCTTGGGAGACAGCACCGCGTTCGGATGGTCGGGCAGCACGATGTCACGGCCGTCGTAGTTGCGGTGCACGATCGGCTTCACGTTGGCGCCGGAGAGCTCGGGCGACGTGTCGACGTGCGCCAAGAAACCGATCACCGGCACGTTCTTCTTCGAGCTGGTCGACGGCAGCGTGGCCATGACGATGCCGAACTCGTCGCGCTTCGCGTCCTTGAGCCCCAGCGCCTGCAACTCCTCGACGAGCAGGTCGAGGAGCACGAGCTGCTTCTCGGTGCTCGGGGTGGTGATGGACGCGGGGTCCGAGGCGGTGTCGAGCTTCACGTAGCGCAGGAAGCGCTCGAGCACCGAGGTCTGCTGACTCGTGATCGGCATGGGGCTCTCCGGGCGTGCGGGGGGACATGCAGGGATCGCTGACCCGACTGTACCGCCGAGGGGGACGCGGCGTCGCCACGATTCGCGACGCACGGCCTGATGCCGCGTCCGCGCTATCGGACAACGCGTCCGCCGGCGCGGGACACTCGGCGATGGCGTCCGGGAGGCGCGCGCCGCTATGCTCGTTCGCGCTCCACCCGTTGAATCCCAGCCACCTGGAGGCCCACCCGATGTCCACCGCCGCCCTACCTTCGACCGCTGCCAGCTCGGAGGGCACGTTCCTCGGGCACCCGAAGGGGCTTTTCGTCCTGTTCCTGACCGAGATGTGGGAGCGCTTCTCGTATTACGGCATGCGCTCCCTGCTCACGCTCTACATGGTGAACTACCTGTTCATCCAGCCCGACGTGGGCCGGCGCGTGCTCGGGTTCGACGCCATGCGTGCGGCGTTCACATCGCTCCTGCACCAGGACTTCGCCGCGCAGCCCATGGGCTCGTGGGTCTACGGGCTCTATACCGGCTTCGTCTACTTCACGCCGTTCTTCGGCGGCCTGCTCGCCGACCGCATCCTCGGCCAGCGCCGCACCGTCGTCGTCGGCGCCGTGCTGATGTCGATCGGCCACTTCATGATGGCGAGCGAGCGGATGTTCTTCCCCGCGCTCATCACGCTCATCCTCGGCAACGGCTGCTTCAAGCCGAACATCTCCACGCAGGTGGGGCTGCTCTACCCGCCGGGCGACAAGCGCCGCGACAGCGCGTTCTCGATCTTCTACATCGGCATCAACGTCGGCGCGTTCCTCGCCCCGCTCATCTGCGGCACGCTGGGCCAGAAGGTCGGCTGGCACTACGGCTTCGGCGCCGCCGGCGTGGGCATGGTACTCGGACTGATCATGTACTTGATGAACCAGAAGCACCTCGCGCCCGACGTGTTGGCGCAGCGCAGGGCCGCCGGGGTGCAGACGAAGCAGCCGATGACCGGCGAGGAGTGGCTGCGTGTGACCGCCATCTGCGTCGCGTGCTTCATCGTCGCCTCGTTCTGGGCCGTCTACGAGCAGCAGGGCAACACGCTCCAGCTGTGGGCTGACACGAACACGCGATGGACGTTCTTCGGCCTCAATATCCCGTCGACGTGGTACCAGGCGTTCAACCCGTTCATGATCTGGATCTTCACGCCCGTGCTCACGTCGCTGTGGGCGTGGCAGCGCGCGCGCAACCAGGAGCCCACGAGCCTCACCAAGATGGCGATCGGCTGCGTGCTGCTGGGCGTCGGTTTCATCGTCATGATCACCGCCGCACAGGGCCTCACGGACCCGACGATGAAGCGCAGCATCATGTGGCTCGTGGGCAGCACCGTGATCTACACGTTCGGCGAGCTCTACCTGTCGCCCATCGGCCTCTCGTTCGTGACCAAGGTGGCGCCGGTGCGCATCGTGTCGATGATGATGGGCGTGTGGTTCCTCGCCAACTTCATCGGCAACTACATGACCGGCTACCTGGGCACGTTCTACGAGCGCATGCCGAAGACGCAGTTCTTCACGCTCATGACCACGATTGGCGTGGTCGCCGGTGTGGTGCTGTTCATCATCGGTCGCCCGCTGGACAAGATCGTGAGCAAGCACGACAAGCAGGAGGCGCAGTAAGACCCGCTCACACCGCCGTGATCTCGCTCCTCGGCGTTCTCGCGCGCACGATCAGCGCGATCGGCAGCCCGATGCAGAAGATGTGGATCAGGATCCCCGTCAGGTAGGCCTGCGGCGTGCGCGGGATGCGCCGGTGGATCGCGGACAGCGGCATCACGATCTCGTACATGACTGCATAGACCACGAACGCATACGCCGTCCCGCAGATCCACGCGCGTCTGACGAGCACCGGAAAGCGCCGGCTGGCGAACCAGTACACAGCCGCCCAGCTCGTCGCGATGAAGAAATGCGTCGCGAAGCCGACGCCGGCGCTCAGCCACCCGAGTTCGAGGCTCCTGCGCCCGAACCAGCCCACCGCGATGCCCTGCAGCATGCGCATGGGCGTGCGGCCCGCGAGCCCGGCCTGGATGCTCGCGGCGAGGATGTCCAACGCGCCGGCGACGGCGCCGGCGTTCAGGATGGCGGGTGCGGCGCGGCTACGTGCTACGTCCACCAAAGAGCTTCTCCCGCCCGGTCAGGAACAGGATGAGCACCAGTCCAACGAACGGCAGCAGCGCGAGCGCGTCAGCGCCCTCGCCCGTGTAGAACGGGTTGTGCGCCCCAGCCCACGCGGCGATCGAGTTGTCGAACGTCGTGAGCACGCCGGCGAGGAACGCGATCAGGATGCCGGCGATCGCGCCGCCGGCGATGTAGCCGGACGCCATCAGCACGCCGGGGCTCTTGTCGCCCTCGGCGGCGAGTTGCTCGGGCGTGAGCTGCTTGTGCGCGAGCTTCTTCGCCCGCGCGCGATCCACGAAGTAGCGCACGAGGCCGCCGAAGAAGATCGGCGTCGACGACGAGATCGGCAGGTACACGCCCACGGCGAACGCCAGCGACGGGATGCCGGCCAGCTCGAGCACGACCGAGATCATGACGCCGAACAGCACCAGCCCCCACGGCAGCTTGCGGTCGAGGATGCCGCGGATGATGTAGCTCATCAGCGTGGCCTTCGGCGCGTCGAACTTCTTCACCTGGGTGCCGTCGGGACGCTTCGTGTGCGTGCCGTTGATGCCCGGGTCCACGAGCCACTTGGCGTCGCCGTTCGCGTCCATCAGGTACTTGCCGGCGGGCGCGCCCTCGGCGTCGGTCTTGTGAAAGGCGCGGTAGGTGTTCGCGTCGTCCTTCGCCTGCTCGCCGGTCACGCGCTCGGTTTTCGCGTTCGCGAGCGCTGACGGATCGACGTGGAAGCCCGCGGGGGCCACCTCGGAGACCGGCACGTACACCGTGGAGGTCTCGTTGAGCTTGAGGAGGATCGGCCCGAGCAGCACGGCCGAGAGCAGCGAGCCCAGCACGATCGCCACCTGCTGGTGGCGCGGCGTGGCGCCGACGAGGTAGCCGGTCTTCAGATCCTGCGACGTGGTGCCGCCGTTTGACGCCGCGATGCACACGATGCCGCCCACCGAGAGCGCGGTCACGTACCAGGTCGCCCCCACCCAGCCGACCATGAGGAAGATCAGGCACGTGAGCAGCAGCGTCGCCACGGTCATGCCGGAGATGGGGTTCGACGACGAGCCGATCTCGCCCGTCAGCCGGCTCGACACGGTCACGAACAGGAAGCCGAAGATGACGATGAGCAGCGCGCCCAGCGGGTTCATGTGCAGCGACGGCGACAGCACGATGGCGAGGATCAGCAGCCCCACGCCGCCGAACACGAAGCGCGAGTCGAGGTCGCGGTCGGTGCGCGTCGTGGCGCGCGCCGAGTTCCCACCGCCGCGCACGTCGCGCAGACCTTCCTTCAGGCCGTGCACGATCACCGGCAGCGAGCGGACCAGGCTGATGATGCCCGCAGCGGCCACGGCGCCGGCGCCGATGTAGAGCACGTAGGCGCCACGGATGTCGCCCGGGCTCATGTCGGCGATCAGCTTCGTGCCCGGGGCCAGCGGCGCGGCGAGGCTGGCGCCGAAGTACTTGATCATGGGGATGAGCACCAGGTACGCGAGCACGCCACCGCCCGCCATCAGGCCGGCGATGGCCGGGCCGATGATGTAGCCCACGCCCAGCAACTCGGGCGAGATCTCCACCGCCACCGAGCCCGCGGTGAACGGCGCCTTGAACACCCTTTCCGGCGTGTCCTTCCACAGCCGGAACGCGCTCATCGCGGTCTTGTACGCCAGCCCGATGCCGAAGCCGGCGAAGATGGTCTTCGCCGAGACACCCTTCACGCCCATCGCGGCCGCTTCCGCCTTCGCCTCGGGCGAGGACGCCGCCTGCGACTCCTCCGACGCGCCGGCCTTCAACACCTCGGCACATGCCGTTCCCTCGGGGTACTTGAGCTTCCCGTGCTGCGCCACGATCAAAGCGCGACGGAGCGGGATCATCATCAGGATGCCCAGCACCGCGCCCATCACCGAGACGAGCGCCACCCGCATCAGCTCCAGGTCGAAGCCGAGGATCATGATCGCGGGCATGGTCACGCCGACGCCGAACGCGATCGACTCGCCGGCGGAGCCCGCCGTCTGCGAGATGTTGTTCTCGAGGATCGTGGCGTCCTTCGCGCCGAAGACGCGGAACAGCTTGAACAGCGTCATCGAGATCACGGCGACCGGAATGGAAGCGCTCACCGTGAGCCCCACCTTGAGCACCAGGTAGAGCGACGAAGCACCGAAGATGGCACCGAGGATCGTGCCCATGATCACCGCGCGCCACGTGAACTCGGGCAGCTCGGTGCCCGCGGCGATGTATGGTACGAACGGCTTGGGGCCGGGCGCCGTGGTGGCGACCGGGCGTTCTTCCAGCGTCGTGCTCATTCGGCCTCCGAGTGCAGACCAGGGAACATCAGGTCGGAGGACTCTAGCCCCGTGGGAAACCGCCAGCCAGCAAAACCCTACGCGCGCGGTCAGGAGCTCCGCGGATGAGAATGGTGATGCGACACGCGCGCAAGCTGCTGCTGCACGGCCTCGTGATCGCCGTGGCGCTCGGCACGCTCGCGGCCAGCAACGCGGACTGGCCGCAGAAGCCGGGCACGCTGGGCTATCGCATGCCGTGGAATCGTCCGACGCAGGACTCGGTCGTGGATCTGCTACCCGGCGAGTTCATCGATCGATTCGAGTTCCGGGGTCGGCTCGTGGACCAGCGGAATCGTCCGCTTCCTGGGCTGCTCGTGTACGTCTACCACGCCGATCGCGCGGGCATGTACGGCAGCAAGCGGTATCCAACGATCAACACGATGGCCGGCTGCGTGCGTACGGGTCCCGGCGGTGGCTTCGTCGTGCGCACGCTCGTCCCCGGGCAGTACGAGGGCCCGCCGCACATGCACTTCGAGGTCCCGATTCCCGATCGCGGTCGATGCGCATGGTTCGTGAACTTCCGCCCCGACGCGGAGACGCGAGTTCTTCCGAACAGTTACAACCGGGGCCCGGGGTATGCCGAAGAAATCGATGAGCACTTCGCGCTCGTGCATCTGGATCGGGACGGTGTCTACCGCACGAGCTGGCGCGTGTTGCACACGCAGCGTTGGTCGGTCGCGACCGTTCTCGACTCCGTCCATGCGGAGATGGCGCGCAAGTACGAGCTGGCGCCGTGGCGAGGGCCGAAGCCCTCGCCCCACTAGCGCCCGCTCAGCGCCTCACCGCGAACGACCGCCTCGCCACGACGCCCCGCACGCGCAGGATCCCGAAGTAGACGCCGGGCTGCACGCCGGTGAGGTCGAGACCCTTCAAGTACGTGCCGGGCTCATACCAGCCGTCGAGGCAGCTCCGGACGAGCCGCCCGGCGACGTCGTACATCCCCAGCTGCACGTTGCCCGCCACGGGCACCTGGAACCGGAACATCACCGAGCTCCGCGTGGGATTCGGCGTGGGTGCGGCGAACTCGACCGCGGTGGGCGAAGCCAGATCGCTGGCGCCGGCCGTTTTCGCATCGCCCGGCACCAGCGTCCAGCCCTCCGATTCGTCGTTGCGGCCGCCGGTGTACGGGCAGCCGGCGGCGTCCACGCCGCGCGTGTTGAGCACCTGGTCGCGGTCGAAGTAGCGCGTGATCGTGCTGCCGATCCTCACCGTGATCTCCGGGACCGTGCTGCTCACCCTGGTCAGGCACCAGGACGGGTCGCATGTGGGGCAACCGGCCTCGTTCGAATCGGAACCGTCGAAGTTCTCGAACCCGGTCTGAGCGAGGATCAACATCCCGCGCGCGGGGATCGAGTTCGTGCCCCACAGCGCGAAGTGTTCGTCGGCGATGTCCACGGTCACGACCACGTCCGTGAGCTCGACGTCGGTGAGGTTGCCGAGCAGCAGACACGAGCTGTCCCAACCGCCGTCGGGGTCGGAGGTGCCGACGAAGACCACGCCCGGCGAACCCCGCCACGGATCGGGCTTGGGTTGCGTGTTGTCGGGATGGTGCGTGTCGTAGTAGCCCGCGTAGAGCGCGATCGGTGAACTCGGCGGCGGCGGCGGCTCGCCGTCGTATTCGATGTGCAGCAGCGCTGCCGAATCCGGCCTGCCCTCCCACGCCCACGCCGTTCGCCTGCCGGTGCCGTGGACGATGATCGCCAGCGCCTGACCCGGTACCCAGCCGGGGCGGTTCACGACCGCCTCGATCAGCTCCTCCAGGTCCGGCGAACGCTGCGCTGCGCCCGCGTCGCCCGCCGTCCATGGGCCCGGGACCCACCCCACGCTCACCGCCGTGCGCGCGCGCGCGCTGATGTCGCCGGCGGTGGTGTCGAACGGTGCCGCGTCGTCCGCGGCCTCGGCCTCGAACACCAGATCGGTCGCGTTGGCGCCCGACTCCTTGCACGAGAACTGGATCCAAGCGTTCGTGATCGTCGCGCCCTGCGGGATCTGGATCCCCGCCCAGCGCATGCCGACGACCTGCGCGCCGCCGTCCTCCACCAACTCGAGGTCGGTACTGGCCAGATGCATCACCGTGCTGGGAAGTTGCTCGGCGTCGTCAGTGGACGAGCCGATGCGCACCTCCAGGACCGTCGCGGACGCCACCCTGGATTGAAAAGCCAACACCACCACGACCGCGGCCGCGAGCCACGAGCCCCGACCGCGCCCGATTGGAACGAGCGCCATGAACACACACCTCATTGTTGTGGGACATCGACGGGGAACGATGCCGTGACTCCGCGCGAGGACGGAGCGCCCGTGGGTGCGGCGACGGTGCCGCGGGCGAGGTGTGGAGGAACGGCTGCAGAAGATTCAAGCAGTCACGCGCGGCACATCCAACCTGAAACCCGTGTCGGGATGACACCGGATGCGATGATTCGGTGTGCGCCCCACGAATCTCCTTGCCCTCGCGCTGGGCGTCTGATTCGCTCATTCGCGCGCGGCCCGGTACGAGGCCGCGCACCCACCGAGCCCTTCCGGAGCGCCCATGCCTGGCCGCATGCGATCCGATGCGCGGCCCCGTGGCCGCCCACCTCGTGCCGATGCCGAGCTTCGTGCGAACGCGCTCCCCCGCTCCTCGCCCGTTCCGCACCGCTTTGCATGGCTCGTGGCGTTCGCGTGCATCCTGGTCTCGGTGAGCTTCCGGCTCTACGAGTACGACATGTGGGAGCACCTCACGTACGGCCGCGCGCTCTGGCAGCTCCACCGCGTGCCGCAGGTGCAGATGTGGACCTGGCCGGACCTCGGCGCACCGCACGTCAACCCGTCGTGGGGATTCAGCGCGCTGCTGTGGCCGTTTTGGGCCGTGGGCGGTGACCTGGGCCTCGCCGCGTGGCGATGGCTCACCACGCTCGCGGCGTTCGCGCTGCTGTGGGCGGCGGCGCGCGCGATGGGCGTGCGCGGCTCGCTCGCGCTCGTCGTGCTCGTGATCTGCGCGCTCGTCTACCGGCAGCGCTCGCAGGTGCGGCCCGAGACGCTGGCCTCGGTGCTGCTGGCGCTCGAGCTGTGGCTGCTCGCCACCCGTCGCGGCCCCGGCCGGCGCGACCTGGCGCTCGTGCTCGTGAGCTGGGCATGGGCGAACGTCCACATCTCGTGGCCGCTCGGCGTGGTCGTGCTCGCCCTGCACGCGCTCGCGGCCCGCGTGCCGCCGGGCCGGCCCGCGCTGCGCGGCCTCGGGCTCGTGACGCTGCTCGCGGCCGCGGTCGCGTTCGCGAATCCGTTCGGCTGGCGCGCGGTGTGGCGGCCGTTCGAGTACCTGCTCGTGTGGCGGCACGATCCGCTGCTCTCGGGCATCTCCGAGCTGCAGGCGCTCGACTGGCGGGTGAACCTGTGGAACGGCCTGCCGCTGCTGCTCGTGGGCTGGCCGCTGCTGGCGCTGTGGCGCGCGCGGCGGCAGATGCCCGATGCGCTGGAGCTGGGGCTGTGCGCGCTGGCCACGGCGCTGGCGCTCTCCGGCAATCGTTTCGTCGCCACGTACGCGCTGCTCGCAGCACCCTGGTGCGCGCGTGACCTCGACGAGTGGTGGCGGTCGCGTCGCTGGGCGCGAGGCGCGACGCACGGCTGGCGCGAGGCGCTGGCCACGGGTGCGCTCTGCGTCACGCTCCCGATCTACGAGTGGACGCACTTCGAGAACACGCTCGGCATCCGGCCCGACGATCGTCGCGCGCCGGTCGCGGCCTGCGATTTCATGCAGCGCCACGACGTGCGCGGCCGCGGCTTCAACGACTTCTTCCTCGGCGGCTACCTGTTGTGGCGCTTCTGGCCCGACCAGGGGCGGCTCCCCTACTTCGACATCCATCCCGAAGACAAGTCCGCTGCCGAACGGCTCGCCTACCTGCACGCGTTCACCGAGTCGGCCGGGTGGAGCGCGCTCGAGCTGCGCCAGCGGTTCGACTACGCGCTCCTGAGCCGCGTCCGCGCACGCGACCCGGGGCTGATCGACGTGCTCGACGCGAGCCCCGGCTGGCGGCTGGTGTTCGCGGACGACGCGGCCGCGCTCTACGTGCGATACGACGGCCCGCTGCGCGGCGTCGCGGAGACGTTCGGCTACCGGCTCATGCCCGCCGGCAGCGAGCGCACGCGGCTGCTGGCGCAGGCCTGCGTCCGCGATCCCGCGATCGCCGCGCGGCTCGCGCTCGAGCTCCAGCGCCAGCAACGCGAGTCGGGCCGCACGGTCTCGAGCGCCGCGCTGCGCGAGTTGTGCGCCGCGGCCGCGGCCACGGCGGGGCAGCCGGCCGTGCCGGCTCCCCCGCGCTAGGCTCGCGTCAGCGCGAGACCACCACCGGGCGGTGCATGCTGCCGTACGCCGTCCGGACCTGGCAGTAGTACACGCCGGGATCGAGACCCTCGAGCGTCACGCCCTGCTGGAAGATGCCCGCCGGCATGTCGCGCTCGAGACTGGTTCTCACCCGCCGCCCGGCCACATCGAGGATGTCGACGGCCACGCGCGATGCCTTGGGCAGCATGAAGCGGATGACCATCCAGTCCCTCACCGGATTTGGCGCCGGCGCGTCGAACGTCATCCGCTCCGGAACGAACTCACCGTTCTCGTCCGGGGTGCCCTCGATCGCCGCCGCCGTGGTGCCGATCTGCTTCCACTGCTGCGACTCGTCGTTGCGGCCGCCCGTGTACGGGCAACCGGCACCGTCGGCGCCCTTCGTGTTCAGCACCTGCGTGTTGTCGTAGTAGTTCGTCAGCACGCCGGCCACGGTGACGTGAATGACCGGGATCGTGCTCACGACCTTCGTCAGGCACAGCGACGGATCGCAGCCGTAGCATCCGGCTGGACTCGTGTCGGAGCCGTCGAAGTTCTGGAACGCGGTCTGCGCCAGGACCAGGATGCCGCCCGCCGGGATCGTGCGCGAGCCCCACAGGTCGAATCTCTTGGACCCGATGTCGCAGCTGACGAGGACGGTCATGGACGCCCCGGTGAGGTTGTCAACGCGCAGCGCGGACGAGTCCCAGTTGTAGGCCGAGTCGTCCGCCTTGCCGACGAACACCACGCCGGGCGAGCCCTCCCACGGGCTGGGCTTGGGCTGCGTGTGACCGGAGTGGTGCGTGTCGTAGTAGCCCACGTACACCGCCACCTTCGCCGCGGGCGTCGCGACCACATTGACGCTGGACGTGACCGGCGCCGAGGTCAGGCCGCCCGTGTCCTTCGCGGTCAGCGTCACCGTGTACGTGCCCGTGCTCGCGTATGTGTGCGACGCGGTCTGCCCCGGGGCGTTGACCACGGTCGGGGACGAGCCGTCGCCCCAGTCGAACGAGTAGCTCGCGATCGGCGTGATGTCGGTGTCGGTCGAGCCCGCGGCGCTCGCGCTCACGGTGAGCGGCGGGCTCGGGGCCTGGGTCACGGCCAGGTTCGCGACCGGCGGGTTGTCGACCGGCGCGGAGCCGCCCGAGTACTCGATGTGGAGCAGCGCCGCCGAGGTGGCGCTCCCGTTCCAGGCCCACGCGGTGCGGTGACCGGTGCCGCTGACGATGATCGCGAGCGCATTGCCGAACGCCCACCCCGGACGACCCACGACCTCCCGCACCACATCGCTCAGGTCCGGCGTACGCTGGTTCGCGCCGGCCAGACCCGAGGTCCACGCCACCGGCGCCCAAGCCGCCGCGGCCGTGGTGAGCGTGCGCGAGGAGATGTTGTTCGTGGTGCTCGTGAACGTCGCGGCGTTGTCGGCAGCCTGCGCCTTCAGCACGAGGTTCGTGACCTCGGTCTGCGCCTCTTTCGACGTGAACTGGATCCACGCCGCGCGGATCGTCGCGCCCGTCGGAATCGCGAGCCCGGTCCAGCGCATGCCCACGATCTGGTCGCTGCCATCGTGGATCAACTCGAGGTCGCTGCTCGTGAGGCTCATGCTGCCGGTGAGCGCCTGCTCGGCGTCGTCGGTGGACGCCGCGACACGGGCCTCGACCGTGGTCACGGCCACGGACGCGGTCACGTTGATGTCGGCGGTCTTCTGCGCCGAGGCCTGCGCACCGGTGTCGGTGACGATGAGCGTCACCGTGTACGGGCCGGCCGCCGCGTATGTGTGCGTCGCGGTCTGCGTCGGCGCGTTGACGACGGTCGCGGTGGTGCCGTCGCCCCAGTTGAACGAGTAGCTCGCGATCGGCGTCGCGTCGGTATCGGTGGAGCCGGCGCCGCTCGCCGAAACGGTGAGCGCTGGACTCGCGAGCTGCGTCACCGCGAGACTCGCGACCGGGGGCAGGTCGGGCGCGGGCGGATTGACCGTGATGCCGGCGGTCTTCGGCGCCGAGGCGAGCGCACCCGTGTCGGTGGCGATGAGCGTCACCGTGTACGTCCCCGCGCTCGCATACGTGTGCGTCGCGATCTGCGTCGGGGCGTTGACGACGGTCGCGGTCGTGCCGTCACCCCAGTTGAACGAGTAGCTCGCGATCGGCGTCGTGTCCGTGTCGGTGGAGCCGGCGGCGCTCGCGGAGACCGAGAGCGGCGGGTTCGCGAGTTGCGTCACCGCGAGGCTCGCGACCGGCGGCTGGTCCACGGGCGGTGCTCCGCCCGAGTACTCGACGTGGAGCAGTGGCGCGGAAGCCGCGCTGCCGTCCCACGCCCACGCGGTGCGCACGCCGCTGCCGTTGACGATGATCACGATCGGGTTGCCGCTCACCCAACCCGAGCGGCCCACCACTCTCTGCACCATGCTCTTCAGGTCGGGCGTGCGCTGCGCGTCTCCCGCCACCCCGGTCGTCCACGCCGGCGGCACCCAGACGACGGAGTCCGCGGTGCGCGGGCGCGCGCCGATGTCGTAGCGCGTGCCCGTGAACGCCGGCGCGGCGTCCGCCGCCTGCGCGCGGAAGACGAGGCGCGCCGCCGCACTCTGCGCCGCCTTGGACGTGAACTGGATCCAGGCCGCGGTGATCGTGACGCCCGGCGGGATCGTGAGCCCGGCGAAGCGCATGCCCACGGTCTGGTCGCTCGAGTCGTGGATCAGCTCGAGGTCGCTGCTGCCCACGTACATCGTCGAGTCCGCGAACTGCTCGGCGTCGTCTTTCGACGCGGCGACACGTGACTCGATCGTGGTCTGGGCGGTTGCCACGCTGGCGGCCACGAGCAGGCACGCGCACGCGGCCGCGCGGAGAGAAGACGCGAGCAGCATGAGGGGAGGTCCTGGGCGCTGTCCGGATGCAGTGGGAGTTGGGCCAGCCGGGCGCTGAGGCGGACAGCGGCTCTGGGCTCGCGGGGGCTGGGAGGTTCGACGTGGGGTCGGACCGCAAGATGAATTCAATCATCCGCGCCGCCCGATGCCAATGCCTGAAACGCCCTGCCGGTACGATTTCTCGGTGGCGATCAGTGGCACTGAACTCCGGTTCGCCTCACGGAACTCAGTGGAGCCGCTTCCTCCGATTTCGCACGAAATCGCGAAATACGTATGCACCCACGTTCTGCGGATCGGTCTCGTAGATGCGGCCCTGGTTCAGCTCGGTGAGCTTGCGCACGAACTCGAGCAGCGGTGCGTCCACGGCGAGCATGAACGTGGTGATCGTGATGCGCTTGCGCCGCATGTAGGCGGCCTCCTCGAGCGTCTTGTTCACGATCTTGGGGTCGAGCCCGAACGGGTTCTTGTACAACCGGCCGAACTCGCGGATCGCCGAGGGCTTGCCGTCGGTGATCATGAACACCTGCTTGTTGACGCCCTTCCGGCCGGCGAGGATCCGCGCGGCAAGCTGCAACCCCGCCTTGGTGTTCGTGTGATAGGGCCCGGCCTGGATCTTCATCAGCTGCGACAGCGGCACCTGCACGGCGTCGTCGCCGAACAGCACCACGTCGAGCGTGTCCTTCGGATAGCGCGACTGGATGAGCTGCGACAGCGCGAGCGCGATCTTCTTCGCCGGCGTGATGCGATCTTCCCCGTAGAGCACCATCGAGTGGCTGACGTCGACCATCAGCACCGTCGCGCACGCCGAGAGATGCTCCTGCTCGTAGACCTCGAGGTCGTCCTCGGCGAGCGTGAGCTCGTCGATGCCCGAGCGCTTGACCGCGTTGTTCACCGAGGCCAGCGGGTCGAGGTTCGCGAGGTCGTCGCCGAACTGCCAGCGCCGGGTCTCGGACAGCCGCTCGCCGCCCATGCCCGCCACCGGCGTGCGGTGATCGCCGGCGCCGCCGGCGCGCAGCGTGGAGAAGATCTCGTTCAGCGAGTCCTGGCGGATGCGCTTCTCGCCGCGCGGCGTCATTTCGAAACCGCGCGGTGTCCGCCGCGCCTCGCCGGATTCCTCGAGCAGCTTCTTGAAGTCTTCGATCGAGAAGTTCTCGTCGAAGAAGCCGTACTCGCGGCCGAAGTGCTCCATCCAGCGCAGCGCCTCGTCGACGTCGCCGCCTGTCTGCAGCAGGAGATTGCGATAGATCTCCATCAACTGCTTCAGGAACTCGGCGTCGCCCGGCTTCGGGCCCTTCCACTTGGAATAATCGAACCGCATGCGCGCCTCTAGTCGTCGCCGAGGCCGGACAGCATCTGCTTGAGCATGTCCTTGTACCCGGTGCGGCCGGTGTCGGTGCGCTCGCGTGACAGCATGCTGCTCTGGTGCAGCCCCTCGAGCACCAGCTCCATCGCGACCGCGTGCTCGTCGGGATCGCGCGGCTCGAGGTAGCGGGCCGCGAGGTCACCGAGGCCCTTCACGCTCCCGAGCGCCTTCGCGTACTCGGCCTGCGGCAGGTCGTCGCCCAGCTCGAGGTGGTGGCCGGAGGAGAACCACTCCAGCACCGGGCGGTATTCCGCGGCCGCCTGCGACTCGCTCTCCTCGGGCGGCTGGGCGCCCCGCACCCGCGCCCGGCGCGGCTTGAACGCATCCGGGAAGCGCTGCGAGAACACCGCCTTGACCCCCTTGCCGAGCAGCGCGCGCGCCACGTTCATGGCGCCCTCCTGCTCGCCCTCGAGCACCAGCTCGACCTTGCCGCTCACCGCGCTCACGGCCGCCTGCAGGTCGCACACGCGCGCGACCACCTTCTTCTCGCCGGTCACGAGCCCGCGCCGCTCGGCATTGCTCACGACGTTCTCGAGCAGTGCGATCGTGAGCCGCGCCGAGACGCCCGAGTTCTGGTCCACGTACTCGCTCTTGCGCGCCTGGATCGCCACCTCCTCGATCAGCTCCTTGAGGAAGCCCGGCACGCGCACCTCGACGCCCGAGTGGCGATCGATCCACGACTCCTGGGCGGTGATCGCCATGCCCTGCTCGCGCGTCAGCGGGTAGTGGGTGAGGATCTGCGACGAGATGCGGTCGCGCAGCGGCGTGATGATGTTGCCGCGGTTCGTGTAGTCCTCCGGGTTCGCCGAGAACACCATCGCCACGTCGAGCGGGATGCGCACCGGGAAGCCGCGGATCTGGAAGTCCTTCTCCTCGAGGATGTTCAACAGGCCGACCTGGATGCGCGGCTGCAGGTCGGGCAGCTCGTTGATGGCGAAGATCCCGCGATTGCTCCGCGGGATGATGCCGTAGTGGATGACGCGCTCGTCGGAGTAGTCGAGCCGGAGCGTGGCCGCCTTGATCGGATCGATGTCGCCGATCAGGTCGGCGATGGTCACGTCCGGCGTGGCCAGCTTCTCCTGGTAGCGCTCGTCGCGGTGCAGCCAGCGGATCGGCGTGTCGTCGCCCTTCTCCTCGAGCACCTGCCGCGCGTGGTGCGTCAGCGGCAGCAGCGGATCGCTGTTCAGCGGGCAGCCCTCGATCGCCGGCACCCACTCGTCGAGGAAGCGCGCCAGCGAGCGCAGCAGCCGCGTCTTCGCCTGGCCGCGCAAGCCCAGCAGGATGAAATCGTGCCGTGACAGGATCGCGTTCACGATCTGCGGCTCGACCGTGTGCTCGTAGCCGATGATGCGCGGGAACAGTGGTTCGCGGGCGCGCAGCTGCGCGATCATGTTGTCGCGCAGTTCGTCCTTCACGGACCGGTGACGGTAGCCGGCGGTCTTGAGCTGGCGCAGGGTGCTGGGGTGGGACATGCGGACGACTCCTCCAGATGGACGGCCAGGCTCGAGCGGGCGGGGCGCCCACCTCTGAGTGTCGGGGGCGGTGGGCCGGGCCACGGGCTCGCGATGGCCTATTCTACCGCACCGCGCGCGGCGCCCGGGAGCTGCGAACGCTCGTGACAATCCCGGAACGCGTCCGAAGCCGGGCGATGACTCGCCGGGCGATCGAGTCGGGTACGCTCGGCGCGTGACCGACCCCGTCGCCGATTCGTCTGCGCAGGATGGGCGGGCCGCCGAGGCCCACGCGCTGCGCGCTGCGTTCCTCCGTCACGCCACGCTCGCCTCGCTGCACGCCGATCCCGCCTGGCCCGGACTCGAGGCGCGGCTCGCGGCGCTGCTGACCCCCATTCGCGCGTGGTCACCCGCTTCCAACCACCACGCTCCGCGGGCGAACGGGCGGATCCGGGTCGTGCACTGGAACCTGGAGCACGGCAATCGCTTCGACGCCATCGCGCAGGCGCTGGGAACACACCCTGCGCTGGTCGGCGCCGACCTGGTGACGCTGAACGAGGTGG
Organism: Candidatus Methylomirabilota bacterium; assembly: GCA_035606545.1. Taxonomy (GTDB): domain Bacteria; phylum Eisenbacteria; class RBG-16-71-46; order RBG-16-71-46; family RBG-16-71-46; genus JAIOPA01. Next base: position 4,977 of record DATNFC010000174.1, on the reverse strand, counting down.
ATCTCGGCATGGCGCGCTCCGGGAACCGCGACGTGGCGCGCGACCTGGCCGCGCGCCTCGGTCTGCACGCGGCGTGGGCGGCGCTGTTCCTCGAAGGCACGCGCGGGCGCGACGACGACGGGCTCACGGCGCTGCCCCATGACAACACCGAATCGCTGTTCGGACTCGCGATCCTCTCGCGCTGGCCCGTGACGGCCGCGCGACTCGTGCCGCTCCCCGGCCCGGAGCGCCTGCTGTTCGAGCGCGAGCGCATGACCGGACGATTCGTGGCGCTGGTATGCGAGATCGCGCACCCCACGCACCCGTTCGTGGCCGTCACCGTGCACCTCGAGGTGCACCGCACGCGCGCCCATCGTGCCGCGCAGATGCGCCGCGTGCTGGAAGCGCTCGCCGGTGAATCACGGCCCGTCGTGCTCGCGGGCGACTGGAACACGCACACTTTCGATCGCGGCGATGCGCACACGACGATCGAGGCAGCGGTCGCCCTGCTCGCCTGGCCAGGCCGCTCGCTCGCCGCGCGCCTGACGCAACCCGATCGCGGCAGCCATCGCGAGTCGGTGTTCGACGAGCTGTCGTCCGCCGGCTTCCACTGGCAGCGCTACGTCGATCGCTCGCCGACGCTGGGCCTGCGCTTCGAGCGGCTCGGCGAAGTGCACTCGCTGCCACGCCCCCTGCGCGCGATCGCGTCGCGCGGCCTCGCCTGGGCCGAGCGCCGCGCGCGGCTCAAGCTCGACTGGATCGCGGCGCGTGGCTTTCATCACGACGCCGGCAGCGGCGAGACGATCGTGGGCCTGGACGGCCCCGGCCGCGCCAGCGACCACGCGCCGATCGTGGCGGTGCTGTCGTTCGCGGCGGACTGACCGCCCGCACGCTTCGCCGCGGGCGGGCGTGAGCTAGAGTGCCGCCTTCAGCCGCCCCGACGGAGGAACGCATGGCCGACATGCCGCTCGCGATCCAGACGTACAACCTGTCGCGTTCGTTCGGCGGTGTGCCCGCGCTCGACGAGCTGACGCTCGAGGTGCCGGAGGGCTCGTTCTTCGGCTACCTGGGCCCGAACGGCGCCGGCAAGAGCACGACGATCAACATCCTCACCGGGCTGCTGGCGCCGAGCGGCGGCTCGGCGCGCGTGCTCGGCCTCGACGTGGAGACGCAGGGGCTGGAGATCAAGCGCCGGATCGGCGTCGTGCCCGACGGGCTCCACCTGTTCGAGCGGTTGAACGGCGAGGAACATCTGAGGTTCGTGGGCGAGGTGCACGGTCTCGCGCCCGCGGAGGCACGGCGGCGCGCGGGCCAGCTGCTCGCGGCCATGGATCTCACGGCCGACGCCGGCAAGCTGGTGTCGAGCTACTCGCACGGCATGCGCAAGAAGCTGGCGCTGTCCTGCGCGCTCATCCACGAACCGCGGCTCCTGTTCCTCGACGAGCCGTTCGAGGGCGTCGACGCCGTGGCCACGCGCGAGCTGCGCGAGCTGCTGCAGAAGCTGGTGACGATGCGGCGCATGACCGTGTTCCTGACGTCGCATGTCCTCGAGGTGGTGGAACGCCTGTGCACGCATGTGGGCATCATCGTGCACGGCAGGCTGGCCGCGATCGGCACGCTCGACGACCTGCGCCGCGGACCGGATGGCACGCCGCGCTCGCTCGAGGAGCTGTTCCTCGACACGGTCGGCGCCACGCGCGAGGACGCCTCCGCCGGGCTCGACTGGCTCACGCGAGGAATCGAACCGGCTTGAACACGCTGCGGCTGCTGTTCTGGCTGCGCTGGCGCATCGCGCTCAACACCACCACCACGCGCGGGCGCTGGGCCGCGCTCGGCATCACCGCTGCGCTGGCGCTGGCGATGGCGCCCGTCTACGTGGGCGGCGCGATCGGCTCGTATGCGCTGGGCACGAAGCTGGGGGCGCCGGCGCTGCCGGTCGTGTTCGGGCTCAGCCAACTCGGCGTCGTATGGACGTCGCTGCTGATCGGCGCCATGGGCCGCACGTTCGAGCTGGACAAGCTCAAGCGCTACCCGCTGCACGCGCGCGACGTGTTCGCGGTCAACATGATCGGGTCGCTGGGCGAGCCGATCACGCTCATGACCGTGCCGTCGCTCGTAGCCGTGGCGCTGGGCGTCGGCACGCACTCGGGCGCGGCCGCCGGCTGGGCCGCGGCAGCGGGCGGAGTGCTGCTGTTGCTCGTCACCGCATCGCTGCTCCAGTTCCTGCTGGCGCTGATCGACGACCTGCTGCGGCGCGAGTGGATGCGCTACCTGGCCGCGTTCTTCTTCACCATGACCGTGATCGGGTTCCAGCTCATGGTGGGCCGCTCGTCGGCGCGGCTCGCCGAGCAGGCGAAGAAGGCGGGCTACACCCCCGAACGGATCCTCGAGGAGGCACGGCTCGCGTTCGGGCGACTGCCCACGGCGGCCGCACCGGCGTCGGTGGGCGGCGCCCACCCCGCCGGCTGGCTCGACTCGCCACTCGTCGGGTTCGCCATCTGCCTGCTGCTGATCCTCGTGCCGCTCGCGCTGGGTGCGCGCGTCATGGCCACGGCGGCGCTGCGCGGTGGCACCGGCGGACGCATGCGCGTGCGTGCCGCCGGCAGGGCGAGCGGCAGCCTCGGGCCCAAGCTGCCGGGCCTCACGCGCCCGCAGTCGCTGCTCGTGGCCCGCGAGCTGCTCTACATGCTGCGCACGCCGGCGCTCCTCTACCAGCTCGCCGTGATCCCGCTCACGGCGGTGGCGCTCATGTTCCTCTCGCCCTCGCGCAATGCGGCGTTCGGCGACTTCATGCCGATGGTCGTCATGATCGGCACGCTGGCCGGACGCAACCTCATGCTCTGGGGCTACGACGGTCCGGGCATCCGCACGCTGTTCCTGCTCCCGGTCTCGGCGCGCGAGCTGGTGCTGACGAAGAACGTCGGCTGGTTCATGAGCGCGCTGCTCGAGGCCGTGGTCGTGATCGGCACGCTCACCGCGGTGCGCACGGCAAAGGTGCTGCCGCATCTCCCCGTCGTGGCCACGGCCTGGCTGGCGCTGGTGCTCTCCAGCGGCGTGCTCGGCACCTGGGTCTCGGCGCGCTTCCCGATGCGGCCACCGGAGCGAGGCCTCGGTCGTCGCAGCCCCGGCGGCGTCGCCGGCGTGGGCGCGGTGCTGGGAATGTTCGCGATGAGCGGTGCGCTGGTCCTCGCGGTCGTGGCCGTGCGCTCGCTGACACCGGACGCGTACGACGAGATGGCTTCGCTCGTGGTGACGTCGCTCGCGGCGTGCGCGGCCGCTGGCGTGTGGTGGATCGGCCTCGAGCGCAACGCCGACATCGTCGAGCAGAATCGCGAGCGGATGATCGACATGCTGGCGAAGAGCTCGGACGCCTGAGCGCCCGGCCGGGCCGGAGCGGCTATACTCGCGCCCTCCGCGACGCCTTCCATCCCAGGAGCCCTCGTGCCCGAAACCTCACGTCATTCGCTGGCAATTGTCGGTGCCGGCCCGATCGGCCTTGAAGCCGCGGCCATGGCGCTCGAGCTGGGCTTCGACGCGCACGTCTTCGAGCGCGGCGAGGTGGGCGCGCACGTGCAGGCGTGGGGACACGTCAAGATGTTCACGCCGTGGCGGATGAACATCGGGCCCGCCTCGGCGAGGCTGCTTGCGCGCCACGGCTGGAGCGCGCCCGAGGCCAGTGCACTCCCGACGGGCACCGAGCTGGCCGAACGCCTGCTCGCACCGCTCGCCGCGACGCCCGAGATGAAGTCCCGCGTGCACACGCACCAGCAGGTGGTGCACGTCGCCCGTCACGGGACGCGCAAGCAGGATCGAGCCGCGGGGCGGGGCGAACACCCGTTCCGGCTGCTCGTGCGCGACGCCGGCGGACGCGAGAGCTTCCTGCATGCGCAGGCGCTGATCGACGCGACCGGAACCTACGGCCAGCCGCTGTGGGTGGGGACGGGCGGCATCCCCGCACGCGGCGAGACCTACCTGGCGCCGCAGATGAGCTACCACCCCGACGACGTGCTGGGCCTGCGCCGCGAGCGCTACGCCGGCAAGGCCACGCTCGTGATCGGTGGCGGCTCGTCCGCGGTGACGACCGTGGTCGCGCTGGCGCAGCTCGCGCGCGAGGTCGCGGGCACACGCGTGTCGTGGGTGACGCGGCGCGAGGCGCCCGGGTTCGCCGGCGAGGTCGCGAACGACTCGCTGCCCGCGCGCGTGGCGTTGTACGCGGAAGGGCGACGGCTCAAGGAGGGCGGCTCCCCGCACGTGAAGGGGTGGGGCGGCGGTGAGTGCGAGGAGCTGGGGTACAACTCGGCCACGCATCGCTATCGCGTGCAGTTCGCGACCCCCGGCGGCGCGCGCGTGGAGGAAGCCGACCAGGTCATCATCAACTGCGGCTTCGGCCCCGACACGACGCTCTACCGCGAGCTGCGCGTGGACGAGTGCCACGAGACGCTCGCGCCGCGTGGCGTGGCCGACGCCTTGCGCGCTGCCGGCACCAGCGACTGCGCGAAGGTGCCAGCGTTCGACGCCGCGACGCTCGCGACACCCGAGCCGCGCTTCTACATCCTCGGCGCCAAGTCGTACGGCCGCTCGAGCGCGTTCCTGCTCGAGACCGGCTACAAGCAGGTGGCCGGCGTGCTCGCCGCGCTTGCCGAGGCCGCGGGACTGCGCGCCCCACAGGAGGCGTAGTGCTGAACGCCGCCGACCTCGCCGAGCTGAAAGTGCTGCTGGGCGAGAACGGCGTGGTCGCGAGCGAGGCGGCGCTGTTCACGTACGAGGCCGATGCGCTCACGGTGGCGCGCCGGCCGCCCGATGCGGTGGTGCTGCCGCGATCCACCGACGAGGTGTGCGCGCTCGTCCGCTGGGCGCGGGCGAAGAAGCTGCCCGTGGTGCCGCGCGGCGCCGGCACCGGGCTCGCCGGCGGCGCCACGACCGAGCAGGGCGGGCTGTCGCTGAGCCTCAACCGCATGGACCAGGTGCTGCGCGTCGACGAGGCGCGCATGTTCGCGT
>DATNFC010000173.1:0-9273 GCA_035606545.1 Candidatus Methylomirabilota bacterium | reverse complement strand
GATGAACTGCGCCGTGCCCATGACCGTGCTGAACGCGGCCGCGGCCGCGGCGCTCGCGGAGATGACCGAGCGGCTCAAGAAGAAGCTCGGCTCGGACCCGAAGCACCGTGACCAGGCCGTGGCCGATCTGCTCCGCGAGGTGTTCACCGAGACCGCCACGGTGCGCTTCGAGGGCAACGGCTACAGCGACGAGTGGAAGCAGGAGGCGGCGCGGCGTGGCCTGCCGAACCTCACCGACACCGCGGCCGCGCTGGCCGAGGTGATGAAGCCCGAGCACCACTCGTTCCTCACCGCCACCGGCGTGCTGTCGCAGCTCGAGCTGGACGCGCGGTTCAACGTGGCGGCGGAGCGGTACGTGAAGCAGGTCACGCTCGAGGCCGAGACGCTGCTCGACATGCTGAACAGCGGGGTGGTGCCCGCCGTCGAGCGCCAGGTCGCGGTGACCGGCACCGCCTGGCGCGTGCTCTCGGAGGCGGCGGGCACGGTGAAGGGCTCGGCCTACGGCAAGCGCGTCTCGGCGCTCGCCGGCGGGCTCGAGTCGCTGCAGGAAGGGATCGGGAAGATCCAGAGCCTGCTCTGCAGCCTGCACCACGGCCACGACGAGCTGGCGGCCTGCCGCACGCTGGGCGCGCAGATGCGGCCGCTCATGCAGGAGGTGCGCGGCACCGCGGACAAGCTCGAGGCCTGGGTGGACGACGAGCACTGGCCGCTGCCCAAGTACCGCGAGATGCTGTTCGTGAAGTAGGCGTCGATCGCTGAAGCGGACGGGCCGACGGGCGTGACCCCGGAGGCCCGTTTCGCTGCTAGGCTTGCGGGATGCGGACCTCGATCTCGCTCGCGTACGGTGCGCTGCTCGCCGTACTGCTCGCCACCGTCGCCGCCGCGGACGCGCCGCACCCGCTGGCGAGTTTCCGCGAGACCGCCCGCGTACCGCTCGGTCGCGCGCCCACGGCGCTCGCGATCGGTGATCTCGACGGCGACGGCCGCGCGGACGTGGTGCTCGTGCACGACGACGACAGCGTCGTGACCACGCTGCTCGGCGACGGCGCCGGCGGGCTCGGGACGCCGCGCGATCTCGTCGTTGCGCCGGGCCTCTCGGGCCTGGCCGTCGGCGACCTCGATCGAAACGGCCGCGCCGATGCCGTGGTCTCGGCCCCGGCGGCGGGCACCGTGTTCACGCTGCGCAGCGCGAGCGATGGCGGGCTCGCCGTGATCCACACGCTCCACGGGCCGTGGACACCGGGCCCGCTCGCGCTGGGCGAACTGGGCGGCGATCCCGCGCCCGACCTGGTCGCGGCCGATGTCTTCTTCCAGGCGATCGTCGTCGCCCTGAACCTCGGCCTCGGGGCATTCCAGTTCTCGGGCCAGTCGCCCGGCTTCCCCGACCCGGTGGCGCTCGCGTTCGGCGACGTGGATCGCGATGGGATCCCGGATCTCGGCGTGGCGGATGGATCCTCGCACGCCGCGGCGGTGCTGTTCGGCGACGGCAACGGCGCTCTACCCACACGCCGGGATGGGGCGGTGGCGGGCCGCCCGGTGGCGATCGCCTTGGGCGACATGAACCGCGACGGCCACGACGACGTGGTCGTCGTCACGGTTGCACGTGGCACGGTCGCCGTTCTGCTCGGGACGCCGGACGGTTCGCTCCGGCCGGCCATCGGGTCCGGCGTGGCGAAGGATCCGAGCGGGATCGCGCTCGGCGACTTCGATCTCGACGGCATCCTCGACGCCGCGGTCACCGACCGCACGGCCGGCGAGATCCTCATCTGGCATGGCAGCGGCCACGGCACGTTCGACGGCGTCGCCAGCTTCGCGACCGGCGCCGGGCCCAGCGCGCTGGCCGTCGCCGACATGAACGGCGACGGCCGTGCCGACATCGTGTGCGCGAACCACGACGAGCACACGGTGCAGGTGTTCGTGAACACCGCACACCCCGCGGGCCCGCTGCTGCTCGCGCCGCCCGTCCCGAACCCCGCGTCCACGAAGTGCGCGCTGTCGTTCCTGCTTGCCGCGGGCGCACCGGTTCGCGTCGACATCCACGACATCCACGGCGCCCTCGTCCGCCGCCTGCTTCCCGAACGCGCGCTGCCCGTGGGCGCTCACACCGTGATCTGGGACGGGCTCACCGACGGCGGCCGCCGCGCGAAGAGCGGGCTCTACTTCGCCCGCGTGCACGCCGGGAGCGCCGAGGCGACCACGAGGATCGTTCTCGGACGTTGACTCTCCGAGTTTCCATGCAGGTCACGCAGGTACTTCTGCGGTCACCTGCGACTCGCGCGGGCCGGAGGGGCGCTCGCCTTCGGCTCGCACCCCCCGCGGCCCGCCCGCATGCCCGCGGACCCCCTGATTCGAAGCCGTTCCCGTACAGGGCTGGGACTTGGCGAGCCCGTGAGCCGTGGGCGGGGCGCGCCCGCGTGAGCCGCAGGTGCGCGCAGAAGGGACAGACTGTCCCAGTTGGAAACCAGCGAAGTGGAGCATGACGGCCCGCTCGGATAGATTCCGACGAGTCCCCGCCCAGCCCCGCACGGAGCACACTTGTCTGCCTCGACCTTCAACGAAGCCCAGCTCGCCGCCGTCGAGCATGGCGACGGCCCCGCGCTGGTGATCGCCGGCGCCGGCTCCGGCAAGACGCGCGTCCTGACCGGCCGCGTCGCCCGGCTGCTCGAGCGCGGCATCCCCGCGCACGCCATCCTCGCGTTCACGTTCACGAACCGCGCCGCGCGCGAGATGCGCGGCCGCATCGAGGCCACGGTGGGCCCCGGCGCCAAGGGGCTGTGGATCGGCACGTTCCACGCCACCGCGCTCAGGATCCTCCGCCGCGAGGCCGGCACGCTCGGCCTCGCCCCCGGCTTCACCATCTACGACCGCGACGACCAGGAGGGGATCCTGCGCGAGCTGATAAAGGACGCCGCGCTCCCCGACACCGTCTATCGCCTCGGCACCGTGCTCGGCCGCATCTCCGACGCCAAGAACGCCCTGGTCACGCCGGCCGAGGCCGAGCGCGTGGCCCAGCACGAGTTCGACCGCCAGGTGGCGAAGCTCTACAGCCGCTACCAGGCCGCGCTCCGCCGCGCCGGGGCGCTCGACTTCGACGACCTGATCGCCGAGACGGTGCGGCTCTGGATCGACCACCCGACCGCGGGCGAGCGCTGGTCGCGGCGCTTCCGCCACGTGCTCGTGGACGAGTACCAGGACACGAACCACGCCCAGTTTCGGCTCGTCCAGTCGCTCGCCGCGATCCACGGCAACGTGTTCGTGGTCGGGGACGACGACCAGAGCATCTACGGCTGGCGCGGCGCCGACCTGGCGAACGTGCTCGACTTCGAGCGCGCCTTTCCCGGCGCGGTGACGCTGCGGCTCGAGCAGAACTACCGCAGCACGAAGACCATTCTCGACGCCGCGAACGCCGTGATCGCGCACAACGTCGCGCGCAAGGGGAAGACGCTGTGGTGCGAGCGCGAGGCCGGCGCTCCGGTGGCGTTCGCGCTCGCGGCGGATGAGACCGCGGAAGCGCGGCGCGTGCGCCACTGGCTTCAGCGCCAGCAGGCGCGCGGCCGCCGGCTCGCGGACTGCGCGGTGCTCTACCGCACGAACGCCCAGTCGCGCGCGCTCGAGACCGAGCTGCGCCAGCACGGCATGCCGTACGAGATCGTGGGCGGGCTGTCGTTCTTCCAGCGGCGCGAGGTGAAGGACGTGCTCGCCTACCTGAGGCTCGCAGTGAACCCGCTCGACGTGGCGTCGTTCTTCCGCATCTGGAACACGCCGCGCCGCGGCCTGGGGCCGGCGGTCGAGGCCCAGGTGCGCGCGCGGCTCGTGCCCCCGGGAGCCGATCCCGTCGGGGCGCTGCGTTCGCTCGCGGCCGAGGGGGCGCTCAAGGGCGCGGCGCGCACCGGAGCCGCGGTGTTCGTCGCGCTCATGGACGAGCTGCGCGCACACCTCGACGAGCCGGTCGAACGCGTGTTCGCGCTGCTGCTCGAAAACAGCGGCTACCTCGACCACCTGGACGCCGCGAGCGCCGAGGACCTCGAGGACCGGCGGCGGAACGTGGAAGAACTGGGTGCGGCAGCCGCCGGCTTCACGGCCCTACGGGCGGGTCGCGTCACCGTGGACGACGAGGAGCCCACGAGCGACCTGCTGGCGTGGCTCTCCGAGTGCTCGCTGCTCACCGACGCCGACCGCGCCGGTGAGGGCGACCGCGTGGTGCTGCTCACGGTCCACAACGCCAAGGGACTCGAGTTCGACGCGGTGGCCGTGGCCGGTCTGGAAGAGGGCTTGATGCCGCATGCCACGTCGCTCGAGACCACGGCCGAGCTGGAGGAGGAACGGCGGCTCTTCTACGTGGCGCTGACGCGGGCGCGCGACGAGGTGCTGCTCACCGCCGCCGCGTACCGGCGGCGCTACGACGGCGCGCGTGGCGCGGCCGTGTCGCGCTTCGTCGGCGAGATCCCCGAGGCGCTGCTCGAGCGCGAGGCCGCCGAGGGCTGGAGCGGCCGGAACTCGCGCAGCGGGGTGCAGGCGGGCGGTCAGCGGCGGTGGACGCTCCACCGCGACGAGGACGAGGTGGGCGTCGGTGCGTTCGACGACGGCGAGGGCGCACACGCGTCGCCAGGGATCCCGCTCGTCAGCAGCGGGCGGAGCGCGAGCGCGCGCCGCGCCGTGGGCCGCCGCGTCGCGCACGACACGTTCGGCACCGGCACCGTGCTCGAGGCGGACGGCGATGGCGCCGACCTCAAGCTCACCGTGCGCTTCACGGGAGCGATCAAGAAGGTCTACGCACGGTTCGTGACCGGCATCGATGGGGCGGACGATGGCGCTTAGCCGCGCCGAGGCCGCGCGCATCGCCGAGCTCGCCAGGCTCCACGTCCCGGAGGCGGAGCTGGACCGGGTCGCGGCGCAGCTCTCCCAGGTCCTGGACTTCGCCGCCGCCCTGAACGAGCTGCAGCTCGGGGACGAGCCGCTCACCGCGTTCGCCCCGGCAGATGCCCCGCTGCGGATCGACGGCCCGGACGGCCGCACGCTGGATGCCGAGATCGCGACCGCGAACGCACCCGAGGCGGAGGCGGGGTTCTTCCTCGTACCGCCGGTGGTCGAGGACCTCGAGCCTTGACCGCGGTCGAGACCTGGCGCCGGAGCGCACGTTCAGTCGCGGAGGAGGTGCGTGCGGGAAGGATCACGGCCGAGGCGGCGGCCGAGGCCGGCTTCGAGATTCCCGCCGCGCGCTGGGAGCGCGACGTGCACGCGATCCTGAGCACGGATCGCAGCGCGCGCGCGCACGCCGCGGCCGAGGCCCCGAAGCAGGCCGTGTTGAGTGGCGTCCCGGTGCTGCTCAAGGACAACCTCTGCACCGTGGACCATCCCACGACCTGCGGCTCGCGCATCCTCGGCGAGTGGCGTTCGCCGTACGACGCCACCGTCGTCGCGCGGCTGCGCCAGGCGGGCGCGGTCGTGGTGGGGAAGGGCAACATGGACGAGTTCGCGATGGGCTCGTCGACGGAGTTCAGCGCGTTCGGGCCGACGCGCAACCCCTACGACCTCGCCCGCGTCCCGGGCGGTTCCTCGGGCGGGCCGGCGGCCGCCGTGGCCTACGGCCTCGTGCCGCTGGCGCTGGGCAGCGACACCGGAGGCTCCGTGCGCCAGCCTGCGGCGTTCTGCGGCGTGCTGGGCCTGAAGCCCACGTACGGGCGGCTGTCGCGATACGGGCTCGTGGCGTTCGGCTCGTCGCTCGACCAGGTGGGCATTTTCGCGCGCCACGTCGGCGACGTGGCCGACGCCTATCGCGTGCTCGCGCACCGCGACCCGTTCGACGCCAGCATGCGCGAGGGTGGGGCCCCCGACGTCAGCACGTGGGATGCGGGCGTGAAGGGCCTGCGCTTCGGCTGGCCGGCGAACCTGTGGCGCGAGGGCGTGGACCAGGCGATCGTCGAGGCACTCGAGCGCGCGGCCGGCTGGCTCGAGCGCGCGGGCGCGCAACGCGTTCCGTTCGAGTTCCTGCCCGGCACGTTCGCGGTGGCCACGTACTACCTGCTGGCCACCGCCGAGGCGAGCAGCAACCTCGCGCGCTTCGACGGCGTGCGCTACGGCTTTCGCGCGCGCTCCGACGAGCTGGGTTCCCTGTACGCGCACTCGCGCGGTGAGGGTTTCGGTCCCGAGGTGCGCCGCCGCATCCTCCTCGGCACGTACGCGCTCTCGGCCGGCTACCACGACGAGTACTACCTCAAGGCTCAGCGCGCGCGCACGCGCATCGTGCGCGAGTACGCGGCGGCGTTCGCGCGCTGCGACGTCATGCTCCTGCCGGCCACGCCGTCCCTGGCGTTCAAGCTCGGGGAGAAGACCGACGACCCGCTGGCGATGTACCTCTCGGACGTGTTCACGATCGGTGCGAACCTCGCCGGTATCCCAGGGCTCAGCGTGCCCATGGGGCTGGCTGCGAGCGGGCTGCCGTCGGCCGTGCAGCTGCTGGGCCCGGCGGACAGCGAGCCGCGCTTGCTGCAGGCTGCGCGGGCGCTCGAGGCCGAGGGTCGAAGCGACAAGATACCAAGGGGTTACGAACGGGAGTTCGCATGGCCTGGGAAGTAGTCATCGGGCTCGAGTGCCACGTCCAGCTCAAGACCCGGAGCAAGATGTTCTGCGGCTGCCCGAACACGTTCGGCGCCGAGCCGAACACGAACGTGTGCCCGGTCTGCCTCGGGCTCCCGGGCGCGCTGCCGCGTGCGAACCGCGTCGCGATCGCTCATGCGCTGCTGCTCGGCAGCGCGCTCGGCTGCCGCGTGCGCGAGGAGAGCGTGTTCGCGCGCAAGCAGTACTTCTACCCGGACATGCCGAAGAACTACCAGATCTCGCAGTACGACCGACCGCTGTGCGAAGGCGGCGAGCTGCCGATCGAGCGCGACGGCGTGCGCGCGGGTATCGCGCTCACGCGCATCCACTGCGAGGAGGATGCGGGCAAGTCGTTCCATCCCGAACGCCACGGCGACCGCAGGCTGTCGCGCGTGGACTTCAACCGCGCCGGCGTGCCGCTGCTGGAGCTGGTGACCGAGCCCGTGCTTCGGAGCCCCGCCGAGTGCGCGGCGTTCCTGACCGCGCTACGCCGGCTCGTGCGCTGGCTCGGGATCTCGGATGGCGACATGGAGAAGGGCCAGCTCCGCTGCGACGCGAACGTGAGCTTGAGGCCCACGGGCACGACGCCGTTGGGAATCAAGACCGAGTTGAAGAACCTGAACACGATCAAGGGCGTCGAGCGCGGCGTCACCGCCGAGATCGCGCGCCAGGCCGCGATCCTCGATGCCGGCGGCCGCGTGACCCAGGCGACGCTGCTGTTCGACGCCGATCGCGACCGGCTGGCGCTGATGCGCACGAAGGAACAGGCGCACGACTACCGCTATTTCCCCGATCCCGACCTGCCGGTGCTGCGCGTGAGCGAGGCGCTGCGCGCCGAGGCGCGGAACGCGACACCCGAGCTGCCGTGGGCGCGTGAGGCGCGATTCCGGGACGTGCTGCAGCTCCCCGCGTACGACGCCGCGGTGCTCACCGACAGCCGCGAGCTTTCGGACTACCTCGAGTCGTGCGCGCCGAATGGCCAGCACAAGCTCGCCGGCAACTGGCTCATGACCGAGGTGCTGCGCTGGGCGAACGAGCAGGGGAGGAGCGTCTCCGAGTGGTCGGCGCGCGTGCCGGCCGAGCGCTTCCGCGACTTCCTCGCGCGCGTCGCGGCGCGCGAGCTGCCGGGACCGATCGCGAAACAGGTGTTCGCCTGGCTTCCCGAGGAGGACGGGGACGTGGCGACGCTGCTCGAGCGCCACGGCGTCAAGGTCGCGAGCGGCGAGGCCACGCTGCGCCCGCTGGTGCGCGCGGTGATGGCGGAACATGCGACCGTCGTGGCGCAGGTGCTCGCGGGCGAGGAGCGGCCGTTTGGCTTCCTCGTCGGCCAGGTGATGAAGAAGAGCGGCGGCCAGGCGGTGCCGCAGGAGGTGCAGCGCCTGCTGCGCGAGGAGCTGGCCGCCGGGCGCGCTCCGGAGGCGGGCCGGGGGTCGTGACCGCGATCCAGGACGCCGGGCTCGAGGCGTTCGGCCACGCGGTGCGCGAGGCGCTGGTGGCGCCGGAAGGCTCGCCGCTCGCGACGCTGTTCACGGCGCCGCTCATCACCGCGCTGGTCGTGGATCTTCGCGAGGCCTGCTTCGACCCGCGGCTCGCGCCGGCGCTCAACGAGGTGCGCGACGCGCTCGAACGGGTGGGCGTGCCGCGAGGGCGACAGTTCGTGCTCGCGGGCGGCACGATCGAGGATCTCGTGCCCCGGCCGCAGCAGTGGGTCGCGGGGCTGCGCCGCGGGCTCTCGTTCGACGTGATGCTGCACGATCCCGCCCGCACGTTCACGGCCGGCCGAACGTCCGCTGGCGATCCGATCGAGCTGGACGACGAGCTGCGCGAAGCGGAGGCGATCGTCTGCATCGGCCGCGGCTTCGCCGCGACCGGTCGCGTTCACGGCGGCCCGTATCTCCTCGTGCCCGGCGTCGCCTCGCTCGCCACGCGGCGGGCGTTCGAGACGCGGCACGCGTACGGGGGCGAGCGCGCCGCGCTGACGTTCGCGCTCGCCGCAGAGACGCAGGCGCCCGTCGACCTGGCACTGACGTGGGACGCGAAGGGCCACGTGCGCGCAGGCCGCGGTCGCACGCTGTTCGCCGCGCTCGCGCGCGAAGCAGGATTCGCCTAACCTCGCCCGTATGTCTGCCCGCATCCTCGTGCTGGGTTCCGGCGGCCGCGAGCACGCGCTGGCATGGCGGCTCGCGCGCGACCCCGACCGGCCCGAGATCGTCGTGGCGCCAGGCAACGACGGGATGGCGCGGAGCTTCCGTCGCGCCGCGGTGCGCGAGACGGACCCCGCGGACGTGCTGGAGCTGGCGCGCCGCGAGCAGCCGTCGCTGGTCGTCGTGGGCCCCGAGGCCCCGCTCGCCGCGGGCGTCTCCGACGCGCTGCGCGCCGCCGGGTTCGCGGTCTCGGGCGCTTCGCGCGCGGCCGCACAGCTCGAATCCAGCAAGTGGTTCGCGAAGGAGCTGATGCGCGAGGCGAACGTGCCCACGCCGGCCGCCGCCGAGTTCCACGACCTCGCCCGCGCCCGCGCCGCGCTCGATCGCTTCGGGCCGCCGTGGGTGGTGAAGGCGGACGGGCTCGCGGCGGGGAAGGGCGTGGTCGTGAGCGCGGACCGCGCCGAGGCCGAGGCATTCCTGCGCGAGTGCCTGGAGGGAGGTCGGTTCGGCGACAGCGGCCGGCGCATACTCT
>DATNFC010000172.1:0-4521 GCA_035606545.1 Candidatus Methylomirabilota bacterium | reverse complement strand
GACCGTGAGGCTGATCACGCCCCCGGGGGGTGTGAACTTGCACGCGTTGTCGAGCAGGTTCAGCACCACCTGTGTCATCCGCACCGTGTCGGCACGCACCGGCACCGGCATGACCGGGAGCGTGACCCGGAGGTGCACGTCGCGCGCGGCCACCGCGGGCTGGATGGCCTCGGCGGCGGCCCGCGCGATGTCGCGAAGGTCGGCGGCCTCGGGGCGCAGCGCCAGCTTGCCGCGCGTGATCCGGCTCACGTCGAGCAGGTCGTCCACGAGTCGACTGAGGTGCCCGAGCTGGCGCTCGATCACCTCGTAGCCCCAGCGCACCTCGCGACCGCCGGCAGCCTGCTGGCGCAACAGCTCGACCACGTTCCGGATCGGGGCAAGCGGGTTGCGCAGCTCGTGCGCCAGCATGGCGAGGAACTCGTCCTTGCGCCGGTCGCGATCGCGCAGCGCCGCCTCGGACTCGCGCAGGCGCGCGGCCGCCGCGGTCAGCTCGGACGTGCGCTCCGCGACCCGTCGCTCCAGCTCCTGGTTGAGCCACTCGAGCTGCCGGGTCTTGCGGTGGAGGTCGGCGAACACGCCCACGCGCGCGCGCAGGATCTCGGGCTCCACCGGCACGCCGACGTAGTCCACCGCGCCGCACTCGAACCCGCGCAGCCGGTCGATGTCGGTGAGGTGCACGGCGGAGACGAAGATGATCGCCGTCCGCTGGTAGCGCGGGTGCTCGCGGATCATCGTCGCCAGCTCGAAGCCGTCCAGCTCCGGCATGCACACGTCGATCAGCACCACGGCGATGTCCATGCGCAGCAGGTGTTCGAGCGCCTCCTTGCCCGAGCTGGCCTGGATCAGGTTCTCGCCGAGCGGGGCGAGAATGGCCTCGTAACTCAGGAGCTTCCCTGGTTGATCGTCGACGAGCAGGATGTTCACCGGCTCGCGCGCGCGCATCCGCTGCGCTTCCATTGCAACGCCTCCCGTCATCGGTGGAGCCACGAGCGCAGCACGCCGAGCAGCTGCTCGGTGTTGACTGGCTTCGCCAGGTAGTCCGAAGCGCCCGCTTCCAGGCACTTCTCGCGGTCGCCCTTCATGGCGCGCGCGGTGAGCGCCACGATCGGCAGCCGCCGGAGCGCGGGCTTCTGCCGGATGGCGCGCATGGTCTGGTAGCCATCCATCTCCGGCATCATCACGTCCATGAGCACGATCGCCACGCCCGGAGTCGACTCGAGCGTGTCCAGCGCCTCGCGGCCGGTCGTCGCCGTGAGCACGGTCATGCCGCGGCGCTCGAGCGCGCTGCTCAACGCGAAGATGTTGCGCACATCGTCGTCCACCACGAGCACGGCCTTGCCGACCAGGTCCTCGTCCGAGCGGTGGAGCTGGTCGAGCATGCGCTGCTTCTCGACCGGGAGGTCCGAGACCACGCGGTGGAGGAACAACGAGGTCTCGTCCAGCAGCCGCTCCGGGGACTCCACGCCCTTGACCACGATGCTGCGCGCCAGCGCCTGGAGCTGGACCTCCTCGTCGGACGAGAGCTCCTTCCCGGTGAACACCACCACCGGCAGGTCGGCGAGCGAGCCGCGCTCGCGCAGCGTCTCCAGCATCTCGAGCCCCGACATGTCGGGCAGCCTCAGATCCACCACGGCGCAGTCGAACGGCTTCTCCTGCAGCGCGTCCAGGGCTGCGGACCCGGTCCCGACGGTCTCGATCTCGACGTCGTCGTGTCCCAACAGCTCGGCGATGCTCTTGCTCTCGATCAGGTTGTCCTCGACGACGAGCAGCCGCTTGCGCCGCGGCATCGAGTAGTCCTTGAGGCGTGAGAACGCGCTCGTGAGCCCCTCGGGCGTCGTCGGCTTGGTCAGGAACGCGAACGCGCCGCGCGCGAGACCGTTCTGCCGGTCCTCGTCGAGCGTCACGATCTGCACCGGGATGTGGCGCGTGGCCGGGTCCTGCTTCAACTGGCTCAGCACGGTCCAGCCCAGCATGTCGGGCAGGAACACATCGAGCGACACCGCGGCCGGCCGGTAGAGCCGCGCCAGGTCCAGTGCGTCGGTGCCGCGCTGGGCGACCAGCACCTTGAAGCCCTTCTCGTGTGCGCGTTCCACGAGCACACGCGCGTAGTGCGGATCGTCCTCGACGATGAGCAGCGTGGCGTCGCCCGGGGTCACCGACTCGCGATCGTCGGCCACCTTCTCGATCGCGCGGTCGGGTATCCGCACGGATGGGAAGCGGGCCGTCCGCATCGGCGGGGCGGAGGACTCGTTCGCGGACGGGAGCGCCGAGGGCCCGACGTACATCGCCGGCAGGTACAGCGTGAACGTGCTGCCCAGGCCGGGACGGCTCTTCAACTGGATCTCGCCGCCCAGCAGGTGCGCCAGCTCGCGGCTGATCGCCAGACCCAGGCCGGTACCGCCGTAACGACGGCTCGTCGACGCGTCGGCCTGCTGGAACGCCTCGAAGATGATCTTCTGCTTCTCGTGCGGGATGCCCACCCCGGTGTCCGAGACCTCGAACGCGATCACCGCGCCGGCTTCGCTCAGCTGCGCGTTGTCGGCGCTCCAGCCACTGCGCATCACCGCCACGTTCAGGCGGACGCCGCCCTGCTCGGTGAACTTGAACGCGTTCGAGAGCAGGTTCTTGAGCACCTGTTGCAGGCGCTTGGAGTCGGTCACCATGCTCGGGCCCAGCACCGGGTCCACGTCCACGTCGAACGAGAGCTTCCGGTTCTCGGCCTCGTGGAGGAACGTGCGCCGGATCGTGTCCAGAAGGGTGGTGAAGTAGACCTCCTCGGCCTCCACCGTGACCGTGCCCGACTCGATCTTCGACAGGTCGAGGATGTCGCTGATCAGGTTCAGCAGATCGGTGCCGGCGCCGTGGATGCTGCGCGAGAAATCCACCTGCTTGGGCGTGAGGTTGCCGTCGGGGTTGTCGCTCAGCTGCTGGCCGAGGATGAGGATGCTGTTCAACGGCGTGCGCAGCTCGTGCGACATGTTGGCGAGGAAGTCCGACTTGTACTTGGACGTGAGCGCCAGCTCGCTGGCCTTGTCCTCGAGCGCGCGCCGGGCCTGCTCGATCTCCTGGTTCTTGCGCTCGACCTCGACGTTCTGCTCGGCGAGCTGCTGGGCTTTCAGCGCCAGCTGCTCGTTCGTCTGCTGCAGCTCCTTCTGGCGGAACTGCAGCTCGCTCGCGAGCTGCTGGGACTGTTTGAGGAGGCCTTCCGTCTGCATCGTGGCCTCGATGCTGTTGAACACGATGCCGATGTTCGCGGTGAGCTGGTCGAGGAACGTGAGGTGTGCGGCCTGGAACCCCTCGAGCGAGGCGAGGCCCAGCACGGCGCGGATCTCGCCCTCGAAGATGACGGGGAAGACCACGATGCTGCGCGGCAGCGCCTGGAAGATCGCGGCGCTGATCGGAACCGCGTCCTCGGGCACGTGGTTGACGAGGATGCGGCGCTTGTCGAGCGCACACTGGCCGACGAAGCCCTCGCCCAGCGCCAGCTCTGCCGGGTAGGGGCGCACCGTGGCGTTGCCGTAGCTCGCGAGCATGTGCAGGCGCGGCACCTCGTCGCCAGCCATCTGGTAGATCACGCCCTGGTGGGCGTTCACGAGCGGCACCAGCTCCGAGAGCAGCATGCGTCCCACCGTGGCGAGATCGCGCTGGCCCTGGAGCATGCCGGTAACGCGCGCGAGGTTCGTCTTCAGCCAGTCCTCGGCCTGGTTCTGGTCCGTGGTCAGCCGCAGGTTGCGGATCATCGTGTTGATGTTGTCCTTCAACTCCGCGACCTCGCCGCGCGCGCCAACCTGGATCGAGCGGGTGAGATCGCCCTGCGTCACGGCCGTGGCCACCTCGGCGATCGCGCGCACCTGCGTCGTGAGGTTCGCCGCGAGCAGGTTGACGTTGCCGGTCAGGTCCTTCCACGTGCCGGAGGCGCCGGGCACGTTCGCCTGGCCGCCCAGGCGGCCTTCGACGCCGACTTCTCGGGCGACGGTCGTGACCTGGTCCGCAAACGTCGCCAGCGTGCCGGTCATGTTGTTGATGGTGTCGGCGAGTGCCGCGACCTCGCCCTTGGCGTTCACGGTGAGGTTCTGGCCGAGGTCCCCGTTCGCCACGGCCGTCACCACCTTGACGATGCCGCGCACCTGCTCGGTGAGGTTCGCCGCCATCACGTTCACGGTATCGGTGAGGTCCTTCCACGTTCCCGCCACGCCCTGCACCTGCGCCTGGCCGCCGAGCTTGCCCTCGGTACCGACTTCGCGCGCCACGCGCGTCACCTCGGCGGCGAACGCGTTCAACTGGTCGACCATGGTGTTAATGGTGTTCTTCAACTCGAGGATCTCGCCCTTCACGTCCACGGTGATCTTGCGCGACAGGTCGCCGCGGGCCACGGCCGTCGTCACCTCGGCGATGTTGCGCACCTGCGTCGTCAAGTTCGCGGCGAGCAGGTTCACGTTCTCGGTGAGGTCCTTCCACGTGCCGCCCACGCCCGAGACCACGGCCTGACCGCCGAGGCGGCCGTCGGTGCCCACCTCGCGC
>DATNFC010000171.1:0-6046 GCA_035606545.1 Candidatus Methylomirabilota bacterium | reverse complement strand
CGACGGTGGGCGGCCGCGACTACGCGCGGCTGCGGGTGGGAGTGGGCGGGGGACCCGGCCGGAGGCCGGGTCCGGACAGCGCCGCGGAGCTCAAGGAGCACGTGCTGGAGGAGTTCGCGCCGGAGGAACTGCCGGCGCTGGAGGAGGCGGTCCGCCTCGCGGCGGACGCGGTGGAGTGCTGGGCGGCCGAGGGCGTGCTCAGCGCCATGAACCGGTTCAATCGCAGGGTGGACGCATCGCGAGATGCGGTTCCATCACCGCAGGAGGAAACCGAGACGTGACCAAGTACGAGACGGTCTACATCCTCGAGCCGAGCTACGACGAGGTGAAGGCCACCGAGATCGCCGATCGCGTGTCCGGGTGGCTGAAGGACCTGGGCGCGGAGGTCGTCGAGGTGCAGAAGTGGGGCAAGCGGCGGCTGGCCTACGAGATCCGCAAGCGTCGCGACGGCGTCTACACGATGATCGTGTGGACCGGTGGCGCCGGGATGGTGAAGGAGATGGAGCGCCGGTTGCGCCTGGAAGAGGACATCATGCGCGCGCTCACCACGGTGCACGTGCCGCCGGAGATGTGGCAGGGCGTGCCCGAGGCCGAGGCGGCTGCGGCGGCCGAGGACGGTGACCGCGACTAGTCGGTAGAGCCCCCGTGGGAGACGTGGCATGAGCGAACTGCGTTTGCCGGAGCTCAATCGGGTCGTCCTCTCCGGACGGCTGACGCGGGATCCGGACCGGCGCTACGCCTCGGACGGCACGGCGATCACGTCGCTGCCGCTGGCGTTCCACCGGCGTTATCGCACCCGGGAGGGCGCGACCGCGGAGCACACGGGGTACGTGACGGTGATGTGTTACCAGCGCCTCGCGGAGGTCTGTGGGCAGTACCTGCACACGGGCAACGCGGTGGTGGTGGAGGGACGGTTGCAGATGCGGGAGTGGACGGGCTCGCGCGGCGAGAAGCACCAGACACTGGAAGTGCGCGCGGAGTCGGTCCACTTCCTCGAGAAGGCGCCCGACGCGGCTCACGCCGATCCGCCCGGGGCTTCCGAGGATCCAGCCTGAGAAAGGAACGGTAAGGAAATGCCGAAAGAGCGTGAGGGTAAGGGCGTCAAGAAGAAGTACTGCAAGCTGTGCCTGGAGAAGGTGGCGTTCGTCGACTACAAGGACGAGAAGCGCCTCGGCCGGTTCGTGACCGATCGCGGCAAGATCGTGCCGCGGCGCGTGTCGGGCTCGTGCTCGATGCACCAGAAGCAGCTCACGACCGCGATCAAGCGCGCGCGCGTGCTGGCGTTGCTGCCGTTCACCAGTGACTTCTATCGCTGATCCGGCGCGGCAGGCCCGTCCCGACGGACGGGCACCGCGCGCGGTGGCCGTGATCCGCGCCATCCTGCTCCTCGGCTCGCTGGCGCTCGCGGCGCTGGTGACGCCGTGGCCGTGGGCGGCGCTGTGGCTGGCGCTGCCGATCGTGGTCGCGGTGTCGCTGCTGCTGGCGTGGCGCTACGGCCCGCCGGCAATGGCGCTGCCCGTGCTGCTCACGGCGGGCTCGGCGCTGCTGGTCGCGTTCCCGATCGCGGGCGTACACACCTGGCACCTGCTGTGGCTGCCGGTCGCGTCGTGGACAGGCGCGTGGATGGGCACGCGCGAGGAAGGCGGCGGCCCGTCGTTGGGCGAGCGCGCATGGATGCATGTGCCCATCCTCGTCGCGGCGTTCACGCTGCCGCTGCTGCCGGGGATGAATGATGCGCTGACGCGCATCGAGGCGCAGGCGCGCGTCGAGGAGCAGCAGATGCTGGCGACGCTCCCCGGTCCCGCCAAGCCGGGAACGGTGCGGCAGTTGATGGAGGACTCGGCGAAGCTTCCGCCCGCTGACCGCGTGCGCATGCTCAACTTCTTCGGCCCGAACCTCGTGTTCGCCTGGATGGTGGTGCTGGTCGCGGCCGGTCGCTCGCTCGCGGCGCGCATCGCGGCGTGGCGGGGCTGGCCGCCGCTCTCGGCGATGCCCGTCTCGGGTTGGCGATTGCCCGACGCCGCACTCGCTCCGCTCATCGCCGGACTCGCGATCGCGCTGTTCGCGACGCCGCAGTGGTGGCCGGGGGCAGCACTGCTGCTCGCGCAATCGGCGCTGGGTTATAGTGTGCAAGGACTTGCAGTGGTGCATTCCGTGCTGCTCGCGCGCGGTGTGGCGCCCGCGTTCATCCTGCTCCTGATGGTGTTCCTGTTTGTCTTCACCCTGCCGGTGTTCCTGCCGTCAGCAGCCCTGCTGGGGCTCTCAGACGTGTGGCTGGACTACCGGCGTCTCGAAGCCTCCCCACGCGAGGGGGCATAGGAGAAATCATGGAAGTCATCCTGCTGGACGATCTGACGGGGGTGGGCCAGAAGGGCGCCACCGTGAACGTGAAGCCCGGCTTCGCCCGCAACTACCTGCTGCCGCGCCGGCTCGCGATCCCCACCGGGACCAAGGCCGCGAACCTCTACCAGGAGCTCGAGCGCCAGAAAGAAGCGCAGAGCGACAAGCGGGTCGCCGCGGCGAAGGCCGAGGCCGCGAAGGTCGACGGACTCCAGGTCAACATCGCCGCGCAGGCGAACGAAGAGGACACGCTGTTCGGCTCGATCACGAACGCCGACGTGGCCGACGCGCTCAAGGCCGCGGGCCACGACGTCGAGCGCCGGCGCATCGAGGTGCCCGAGCACATCAAGCAGCTCGGGAGCTACGACGTGGCGATCAAGTACTACGGCGGCGTCACCGCGACCGTGAAAGTGTGGGTGGTGCGGGCATGAGGCGCGCGCGGCTCGTGCTGATCGCGTGCGGCGTGGCTGCCCTGGCCGCGGGCAGCGTGCTCGCCGCACCGAAGCCCAAGAAGGAGAAGGGGGCGCCACCGCCGAAGGCCGCCGCCAAGCCCGCGAACGACTCCGACGTCGTGCTGGTGAAGATCGGCACCGAGACGATCACGCCCCGTGACCTCGCCGACCGGCTCCAGGAGCTGCCCGAGCAGTACCGCGCGCAGTACTCGACGCCCGACGGCAAGCAGAAGCTGCTCGACCGGCTGATCGAGGAGAAGGTGTGGATGCGCGACGCCGACGTGAACGGCGTCACCAGGCGTCCCGAGGTCATCCGCCAGATCGAGGCGGCGCGCCGCGACCTGCTCATCCGCACCTGGGTCAACGAGGTGATGGCGAAGAACGCGCCGCCGAGTGACTCGGAGGCGATGGCCTATTACGACGCCCACAAGGAAGAGTGGAAGACACCGGCCAACGTGACGCTGAAGCACATCCAGCTGAAGACGCAGGCCGACGCGAAACGCGTGCTGGGGCTCGCGAAGGCGAAGGGCGCCGACTGGGACAAGCTCGTCAAGCAGTACTCGGCAGACACGCTCACCAAGGCGAACGGCGGCTCGCTCGGCACCGCCACGCGCGAGGGCGGTTTCATCGGACTCGGCGTGCAGCCCGCGCTCGTGGACTCGGCCATGGCGCTCGGCACCGGCAAGCTCGGCGGTCCGTGGAAGACCGACAAGGGCTGGCACGTGGTGAAGGTGGAGAGCGTGAAAGAGGAGTCGGTGCGCGAGTTCGACCAGGTGCGCAGCTTCATCGTCCGGCAGATGAGCCAGGAGCGCACGCAGACCTACTATCAGGAACAGGTCACGAAGCTGAAATCGAAGTTCAACGTCTCGCCGGACTCGGGAGCGATCAAGAACTGGATGAGCGCGAAGAAGAGCGCGCGCGAGATGTTCCAGGACGCGCAGGCGGCGGGCGACGCCGACACGCGCATCGTGGCCTACCGCAAGGTCGTTGAGGAGTATCCCGACGCGGACGTCTCGCCGCAGGCGCTGTTCATGGTCGGGTTCATCAACTCCGAGGAGAAGAAGGATTACGATACCGCGGAGAAGGTGTTCCGCGAGCTGCTGCAGAAGTACCCCAAGTCCGAGCTGGCCGCTTCGGCGCAATGGATGGTGGACCACATGCGCACCGACGAGGTGCCGGACTTCCTGCACGCCGACAGCACGACCTCGGCGCCCAAGAAGGCCGCAGCGAAAGGCGGCGGTAGCCACTGATGAAGTTGGTCGAGGTCGGGGTCCACGGGTTGGGCACCGAGCCCAAGACCCAGCAGCACGTGGTCGTGCTGCGTGAGTCCGAGGGCACGCGCGTGCTCCCCATCTTCGTCGGGCCGTGCGAGGCACAGGCGATCGCCCGGCTGCTGAAGCGCGAGGCGTTCCCGCGCCCGCTCACGCACGACCTGCTCGCACTCCTGATCGAGGGCCTGCACGCCAAGGTGTCGCGCGTGGTGATCACCGAGCTGCGCGACGGCACGTACTTCGCGAGCCTGTTCCTGACGCGCGGCCAGGAGGTGCTGTCGGTGGACGCGCGCCCGAGCGACTCGATCGCGGTGGCGCTGCGCACCGAGGCGTCGCTGTACGTGAACGAGGATCTGCTCCAGTCGCCGCCCGAAGCGCCCGCGATGCGCGAGGCGCCCGATGACGAGCCCGGGCCACCCTCCGAGGAACCGTCCTCACCGCTCACGGAGGAGCAGAAGGCCGAGCAGTTGCGGCGCTTCCTCGAGAACCTGGATCCCGAGGACTTCGGCAAGTTCCAGCGGTGAGCCTCGTGCGCCGCACGCGGCTCGTGGCCGCGGTCGCGCTGCTGCTGTGCGGAACGCCTGCCGGCGCGGCGACGCCGACACGCATCGACCCGCCGCGCACGCTGGTCGCTGCGGACTCGCTCGTGGACACGCCGGCGGGTGCTGCGCGCGACAAGGCTCTCAGCGAGTGGGCGAAGCGCGCGAGCGTGAACGACCTCACGTGGATCCTCGACCGCGGCCGCGGACGACTGATGAGCGCGGAAGTCCCGCTGCTGGACCTGGCGTTCGTGGCCACGCCGTCGTCGCGATCGGCGCTCCGCCAGCGCTGGCTCGCGCGCCGCGCCGTGCGAACGCCGAAGCCGCCCAAGCGCGGCGAGCCGCCGCTGCCCGACTTCGCCGAGCTCCGGCCCGAGGCGAGCGTGTTCCGCATCGCCGTGATCCTGCCCGACGAGGGCGAGTATGCGGAGTACGGCCGCGCCGTCCGCGCGGCGCTCGCGACCGGTCTCGCGTTCGAGCGCCTGCCGCGTCCGCTCCGGCTGACGCTCGACACGCTGGGCACCGCCGATGGCGATCCGGCGCGCGTCGCCGCCGCGTTCGACTCCGCGGCGAAGCGCTCCGACATCATCGTCGGCGAGTTGCTGAGCCAGCCGACGCTGTCACTCGCAACCGCGGCCACGGCGACCGGGCTGACGCTCGTCTCGCCCACGGCGACCGACGAGCGCATCGGCCGCATCGGGCCTCGAGTCTTCCAGGTCGGCCCCGGCCCCGAGGCCCGCGCGCGAGCGCTCGCCGATGTCGTGCTCGGCGGAGCACCCGCCGGGGGCGTGTCCTCGCACGCGGTCGCGGTCGTGGGCTCGGCGAACGGCATCCACAGCGCGTTCGCGGACGCGTTCGTCGCCGAGGTCAAGGCGCGCGGCGGCCGGCTGGCGCGCCGCGAGGTGGTGCGCACCGGCGGCAGCGACGTGGTGCAGCAGGCGCAGGCGCTCAAGGCCTCCGGTGCCGATGTGCTGTTCTGGGACGGCGCCACGCGTGACGTCGAGGCCTTGGTGCGGGCACTCGCCACGGAGGGCGCAACCCTCCGCCTGTGTGGCGGGCCCACGCTTGCGCCCGACGGGATGCGCGCGAGCGTGCGCTCGCTGCTCGAAGGCGTGACGTGGGTGGCGGAGGACTGGAAGCTGGACGCGCGCGCCCGAGCGTACGTGGATTCCGCGGCGGCCGTCGCGGGCAGCAGGGCAGGTTCGCTGTGGCTGCGTGGGTTCCTCGCCGGCCGTCGCATCGCGGCCGCGATCGCGGCCGGCGCGCGCTGTGCGCCCGAGGTGGCGGAGCGGCTTCGCAACCCGGACGCCACATTGGCCGCAGCCGGTCAGATGGAGTGCGAGCGCGACGGCGCCACGCTGTCCGTGTTCGTGGTGCAGCGCGGAAAGGTGGTGTCGGTCGGGCCGGGCGGGTCACAGTAGCGCGGGAGCTCACACCCGCGACG